>JAYVEB010000318.1:0-9152 GCA_043749095.1 Burkholderiales bacterium
CGGACGTGGTTTGCAAGCACGTTGGAGCGGTTGGAGCGCTCATGTGGCTAGAAAATTTCCTCTTCTGTCATCTCCTTCTGTCATCTTTTGCCAAAAAAAATTCTACCTCGACCGAAAAAAATTTCTGCCAAAGATGACAGAAGGAGATGACAGAAGAGAGATTTTTTAAATTTGTTTGGGAGTCATAAAATTAACCTCTGCTCCCATGCAGCTGCATCAACCGCTCCGCAATGTGTCAACGCGAGTGAGAGCGCACGAGCGCCCCCAACGACTCTCGGGTGTGTATCAAGCCATGCGAGTTGACGGCGTGCCAGACCGGTCTGCCAAGCAGGTTGACACGCTTCTTTGGATTTCTGCAAAGATGCAGCATTGGGAGTTGTTCGATGCTCTGCTTGCCACCGGTGGCGACCCCCGCGTTGTGTTCAGCGACTCCGTCACACCCGCGTGCTGCGCGATTGACCTGTGGTTCGCCCTGCTAGAGGGGAACGTGGGACGCACCGTGGCTTTGGTCAAGTGGAAGCGCGGTATAAAGGATTGTCTGTGAGATATTGTAATGTCTGTGTCATTCCCATCGTTTTTTGGTCCAAAAGACCACATTACATGGTCCGATGAAGAACTGAATGTTTTGCGCCGATCTTATTTGTATCACCAGCGTTTTGCAACAAGCACGGCTGACTTGGAGTCAAAAATGCTCGCTGACCCGCATATGGCAGACATCATACACAGAAGGTATAACAACAAAGACTTGCAATCTTCAAACTATGCAAACAATTGGAGAAACCTTCTGAAACGAAAATTTCCTGGCAAGGACTTTAAGCAACTTGGCGCTCGCAGACGCATCCCCCCAACAAATTACAGCATTGAACAGCTCCGCGGTTTCCAAGCGGATATTTCGTCAGCTCCCAACAACCTTTTCAGCAACCCAAATATGAACCCATCTCATAAGCGACGGTATATCGAAAGGCTCATGGCTCGCGCACACAGTTCAACACAAGCTCCCATCCCCGCACCCACTCCCGCACCAGAACAAGACGACGATTTACAAGTTTTTATAGGACAGATGTTTCCGCATCTGCCGTCTGATGCTGAAGGGGGTACGGAAGACCACCATGCGGAAATGCGCCGCCAGTTGTATGAGAAACCCGTATCACAGAAGTTGGCGGTGCCTTTCCCGTTTGATTTAGCGGACGCTGCGGAAGATGACGTGCAGGGTTTTTCTGATGACAATATATAAACTGATGCAATGCATAGGTTATGTCTGTATCGTTCCCGACGTTTTTTGGGCCCAAAGGCGAGACACGAAAGTGGCCTCAGGAAGATCTGGACATTTTGCACGATGTGTACTTGTATCACCAGCGTCACGCAAAAAGCTGGACTGACCTACAGTCACGAGTTCTTGCTGATCCTCGTATGGCAAGTATTGTACGCAAACGTTACCAATCGTCAAGTTCGAGGGGATTTGACCTTGCAAAAGCGTGGCAAAAACTTCTCACAAAAAACTACTCTGATGAGGACTTTCCTAAAGTTGCGCAAAGTCGAACGCTCGCCAGTATACCAAATAAATGCAACGCGGAACAGCTGCGTGCCCACAGCACAACTCAATTGCCGGGTCCCACAACTGTTCCGGGACAGCGAGCGGAAGAAGAAGATCCTGTATTTCAGGATTTTCTAAGAGATATGTACCCGCACGCACCAGAAGAACCTGAAGCGGAAATGCAGCGACAGTTGTACGAACAACCCGTGTCACAGAAGCTGGCGTATCCCCATTTGTCTACCCCGTTTGATTTTGCGGACGCTGCGGAAGATGAAGTGCAGGGGTTTTCCGATGATGACTAGTAGTATTATTTAACCCGTTTATCCCAGTTGGGAATGAAGTCACGAAAACGTAGGATCCGGGCGTGTCGCCGCGTGTTGGTATGCACATGTTGTGTTGGAATTCTTGTTGCAGCATGCGTCCTTGCAGCTTTTTATGCAAAAAAACCAAATGGTAGTCCAAGTAAAAACACATCTTTAGTCCAAGTGTTGCCACCTGCTCCGTTTTTTTCACCGCCTCTACCAGTTGTATCACCGCCTCCCGTCATTTCACCGCCTCCTGTCGTTTCACCACCTCCTGTCGTTTCACCACCTCCTGTTTTATTGCAGCCTCCACCAACAACAACTTCACCACCTCCGGTTTTTATACAACCTCCACCACCACACATTGCAGCTCCACCACCACACATTGCAGTTCCACCACCACAAGTGTTGTCGCAAAATGTTGCAAGCACACCATTCATGGGCTGGCGAAACTGGAATGCGTATGGACTCTCCATTGATCAAAATATCATCCTCGCAAACGCTGCAGAACTTGCAAATACCAGCGCGTTTACATTGAATGGGGTATCCATGTCTTTGTGCAACCTCGGATATTGCGACATTGGGCTTGACGATCAATATCAGACGTGTCAACTGCTCCCTGGCCTGGAGAATGGTAACTACTGGGGGGCTTATGGGTACGGAACATCACCTTCAAACCCATACAACTTCCATTACCCCAACGGGAGCATAATCATAGACACAACTGGATACTTCCAAAATGCTTCGGCGGGGTGTGCTTACATGCCGGAGCCTTGTGTTGGCTTTCCTTCGCTGACGGACATGACCGCATACATTCGTTCGCTGGGTCTCACAGCCGGGTTCTACCTGAATAACTGTGTCTGTGCCGAGGCAACCGCAACCTTTTACAACCAAGAGTTTGCTCAATTGCTTGAATATGGGTTTCAAAATTTGAAGGTTGATAACTGCGGACCCGAGCGCGATATGAGCATGTGGACGTCGCTCTTCTCGAGTTCGGTGTTGGCAAATAACTATGTTTTGGAGGCATGCAACACGCAGTATCCCAACACTCCCGGAAAAGAGTGTTTGGGGTATTCATGCCCTTTTCAGATGTACCGAGCCAGCCAAGACATTCGTCCATATTGGTCCAACATCCTGACAAACCGTGACGGCATTCTCTCTTATGCAACGCTCAATCTTTCGCAGCCAGGTTCGTGGGCCTACGGAGACATGTTAACAATCGGTGTAAACCCAGTGTCCTGGGCGTACTCAAATCCGGGATCAACCGCAACTGACGCGTCTTTTGGGGCTACCGAATGGCAATCGCACTTTTCCTTGTGGTGCGTCCTGTCTTCACCGCTTGTGCTGAGCGTGGATCTCAGCAACCCCATCATCGCGCAACGGGTGTACCCAATTGCAACAAACACCGAAGCAATTGCGGTGAACCAGCGCTACTTCGGGTTTAGCGGCGCAACGTTTTTACCTGTAGCTTCAACAACCAGCTCTTCAAACGTGACGTTTTTTTACAAGCCGCAGTCGTGGGACAACTCAGCCACCGCGGTTGTTGTGTGCAACGACGGCGAAACCCCTGCGACAGTAACTTTGGTCGTGTCCGACGTACCGTCCCTGCAGAACCCGCAGTACGTGAGAGATTTGTGGGCTCATACAACAGTGGCGCTCCAAGGTGGCGTGCAGCTGAGCCTGGCACCACACCAATCCACATTTTTGTATCTTTCAGCCAACAGCATTGACGCTCAAACGTATATTCCGCGCATTTAAGCGAGGTGAAGTGTAGCTTGTAATGAGGCCACGTAAACACACACCCCAATCTTGTGTTCCGCTGGCTGTGGCTCTTGCAGCGGCCATAGTTGGAGTGTCTGTGTGGCTCATTGTAGCGTATACTGTTTCTCCTTCAAGACAAACATCCTCAGCGCCTACACCACCCGCGCCCCCAACGCCACCACTCCCTCCACCACCTGTTTTGGCATCCCCGCAACTGCCACCAAACCCCGCTCTTCAACAACCTCCAACCGCTATCCAATCACCTCCACCACCAGAAATTCTACCACCTTCAAATGGTGCGCCACCTCCCACCATTCAAATTCCTCCACCATCTCCAACAACCTTGCCACCGCCTCCACCTCTTTCGCCGCCTCCACTTCTTTCACCGCCTCCACCTCTTTTGTCGCCTCCACCTCTTTTGTCGCCTCCACCAGCAACCAGCTTTCCGGTGAACCCTCTGTTTCCTTCGAATGCAGTTCTTGTTTTATCTCAAAAGCAGATGCTAGTGAACGCCACGGTCCCAGTAGCGTTGTGGTACACGTCCCCATACACGGGGAGCCCAGACAGCCCGCACTACTTAGCCAACTTGAATGCCATTCGTCATTACAAGCAACAGGACGGGACGTACGAATTTATCCTTTACTATCCCGATTTGGGTGTGTTTAATCATTGGAAGCAAACCACTAATCCAGCAACCTCACCTAACGTTCTGGGGTTTCAAGCCATTTCGTTGGGGGCGCCGTTTGCGCCTGCTCCATACTACTACGCGTTTGATGGCTTACAGTATTCACGGGGGGACGCGTATCTCCAGGGCTTTTTGGCAGGGCCTAGCGCTGCTCAATACGAGATGTTTGGCTCTTTTGTCATTGGCGCTTTCAAGAGTCCTTCAAACGCACCAAATTCGACGTGGGCTGGTTTTGCAGTCAATAGCACAAGCGTTGACAATACCACGGCGTTTGTGAGCAGTGTTCAACTCTACGTAGTTGGCACATATGCGCCAGACCCTGCACCACCATCACCCCCCTTACCACAAATCTCTACCGGGACACCGGTTGGTTTCGACATTGTTGTTGTAGCCGGTCAATCCAACTCCGTTGGTTTTGGAGATGCGGACGGGGATAGCACAATCGACAGTACAGCGGGGCTTCCTGTGTACGTGCTTGCAAACGGCCGTGCCAGCACCGCTCCTCAGTTTCAGACGTCTTGGGTTGTACCAGCTCAGGAGGATGTGGTGCACATACCCACGTCGTTTGACGATTGGCCAAATAAAAACGAGTTTTCTGTGAATTTTACAAAAAACTACATTGCAAATGGTTTTTTACAAACCGGACGAGCCGTGCTGATCGTGAGCACCGGTCATGGAAACACTGGACTGTCCCATTACGCTCGGGGTTATACGCAAACAACAAATGCGCTACCGCAGGGGGTTGTCCAACTTGATTGGGTACCGTCGATTGGATGCGATCCCTCGTGGTCGAACTACACTCTCATCAACGATTTTGTCACCAGCGGCGCATTGGCAAACCTCTTGACGTATTCGTTGTTCAGAACCGATATGGCGTTGTCCATCGACCCCGCGACGGGACTCAACTTCAGCGCGTCGCTTGCACCATTTTCGCAAAACAAGGTTGTTGCGGTTTTATGGCACCAAGGTGAATACGACATCTACGGGGACGTTGTCCATTGGGGCGGGTGTCTGACAGACCTCATCCAAGTGTATCGCTCCAAATACGGGGAAGTGCCGTTCATTGGCGGCGGTTTTGCACCGACAGGACCTGGTTATGCGGGAGCACAACAACAGCAGTACGGCTTTACATTTGAGACATTCTATCGTAAAAATTTTGGTCAGAGCCGGTATGTGCAGGACTTTACTGGTGTACCAATTGTGAATGTGTCGCGCGTTGGCTTTGCAGACAGCTGGTACAATTACAATATGGATTTCTTGCCGCTTCCTATCAATACTGATGGATACCACTTCACTCAATCAGGAACGCAGATGATTGGTTCGCGCTATGCAGATGCGTACAAAGCAATTCTTAGTTTGTGAATTTAAAAAACAAGTTAGCACTTGTTGGACAATCTGTTGCTTTGGCGTGAGGGTACAGAGGGTCTAAAAATGCGCCTGGTTTAGTGTTTCACAGACAGCAATTTTCTGGTAAGCAATACGGTGTGGTCAGATTCTTGAACATCTTGCGTACTTCGCACCCAATGAACTGGCAGCGTCACTCCTTGAGTCGTGTCCACACCAAAAACTGTTCGGACGCGGGTACAACGCATCAGCTGATTTGACAGTGTTTACGCACCTCTGCAACAAGAGCTTCAAGACCCGCAAATTTGCTGCAACCTGGAGGGTGGAATCCTTATTCTACGCATGACCTACCATGGGTTTGGCACACCCTTTGCCTGTTTTTTTATGAAAGCTTAAATATGATCCACGCGTTCACTGTGTGTGTTCCGCACTCCCTAAAAACACATTTTTTAACCATGCGTTATTTCTTTGTCTTTGCGCCACTCGTTGGAAGCGCTCAAATCATCACGAAAGCAACGTTCACAAGTGCTGGTGTGCTTGGACCAAATGGGCCAACCCTCAAGCAGGTCATTGAATCAGCAGCAAACACAAGCGCCCTCTCATGGCTGATCAACCCCAAAGTTTTCAGCGTTGTGAATGGCATACAATACGTCACAATCCAAGATTCTGGTGAATACGAGTTTGTTGTGGCAGGTGCCGGCTACCCTCCCATTCCTCTGTTGGCGACCACAAACACCCACGGCGCAGTGATAACCGGAACCACGCGCCTCGAAAGCAACCACATCTTGGCCATCCTGGTTGGCCAGCAGTCATCTTGCGACGGCGGCGCGGGTGGATCCTTTGTTGCGCTGGTTCCGTCTGTTGGGAACTTGTCTGGCGCCACACCCCTGTTTGTCGCTGGTGGTGCGGGTGGCCCGAGCGGTGGTTCGTTTGCAAACAACTTTGGCGACGCGTCTTTGAATACCTCAGGGGTGTCGGTGGGCGTGAACAGCAACGGCCAGAACGCAGGAGGTGCACGAGGTGGTGTCGCAGGAGGTGGCGGCAATGCGAGCGACTCGTGCGGCGGCGGGGGGTTCTGGGGTGATGCGGTGGGCACCATCAATAGTTCGGAGTACGGCAGCGGTGTAGCTTCGCCGAATTACACGTTATCAGCTAACAACACTATTTCGGGATGGTGTACGGGCGGTTTGGCATTCGTGAACGGCGGTGTTGGCGGTTCTGCGGGTGGCGACCCCGGATGGGGGTGCACGAGCGCGGGTGGATTTGGCGGCGGTGGCGCTTCAAGGGCCTATGGAGGCGGCGGAGGCGGCGGCTATAGCGGAGGTGCTGGTGGAACGTCGTTCGCAGTTCCTCTTGTTGGCCCCGGAGAGACGGGTGGTGGTGGGGGCGGTTCTTTTTCATCCACGTCCACAACAGTTACAATCACCAACCAAGGTGCTGGATACGTGGTGATGACCCCCATTGTCGCGGGCGACGCCTTTGCAAAAAAGGCAACAGACGTTGGGGCGGCAGTGGGTGGGACAATTGCGGTGCTTGCGGTTCTGGCATGTGTGGTGGTTGTGTATCGTCGCGTACGCGCGGCGCGTGACAAGCGGAAGCACCAGTTGTTGGAGGAGCGCCACGACGTGATACTCTGGTTGCAGGATGGGCCTACCGAGATCAATTGGCCGCGCGCAGAGGTGACACGAGGCAACGCAGTAAAACTTTTTGCAGTTGCCTAGGGATCAGGAGCATAATACTTGTCAAGAACTTCCCGTCGCTTTTCGAACAGCACACGGCTGGAATCTTCAGTTTTTGCAGGAACAATGGTGTGCAAAAAGTCAAGCGCAGCATTCACCACGCCTTGTGCATCCTCGTCATTAGGTTCTGTATAAGACGTGTCTATACCACCACAAATGTAAAACGTGTCCATACCACCACAAGCGTGAAGATCAAGAAAAATACCAAATGAAAAAAAAACAACAACAAACGCCACCACATCCTGCGGGATCTTTACAGCAGCAAGGACGCCGGACGTTGCGGCCCGGCCATATGTGCGTAGATTTCTTGCACTTCTCCAATCCTCAGCAAGCCTCTTAAATCGTACAAGCATTGCTTTCTCAAGGGGTGCCCAGATGAATTGGCTCACAAAACGATGGTTTTCAAGGATGTTGTTGGCCTCACAAACATGGCGAGCACCAACACCACGAAGAACTCCCAAAAGGTTTGTCTCGCGCATCTTGCGCACCATCTCTGGGTTTAAGTCATGCACGTCTTCAAACCCAGTTTCAAGAGAATTTGCTTCAAGTTCTTTGGCAACATCACCGCAAAAATTGCTTGTCTTCAAAACAGGCTTGTTTACAGCATTTCTGTTGTCAAAAAGATGGTCTGCCTCGTCACTCCAATATCTGTCTCCGCCTCTGTAGCTTTCGTATACTGATTTTTTTCTCTCACGGTCAGGGTATACACCTCCAATTTTGCTGCGAGTGTCTGGAACAATCACATCCCCCTGAAGCCGCCACACCTCGTACTCGCAACGAGCCACAAGGTCTTCTGCATCCTTCACCACGTCAGTACCCACGCGGGTAAGAAGCTTCATAATGTAGGTCTCACGGTGTAAGGACAAGCGCCCTTCATAAAGACACGCGTCACCAGGAGGGTTCAACGGCGGCACGGGTTGTTCGCGAAGCGCACGGTCGACAACATTGTCAAAATCCGGGAGACGCGGATGCATAAACATGACAAGCAAGGTAAAAAAATGTCATGATAAAATATAATTTTAACCCTTCGCTCATCACAATGGCGCAAGTATATGCATTTGTATCGAATCGTGGAGGAGCCGGCAAGTCATCCCTTGTGTCGCAAGTCGCGCCGGCGCTCGCGCTTCAGAACCCCAGGAAGCAAGTTCTCCTGCTGGACCTATCAATTCAGGGAGACGCGTCCGTGATCACCCTGGGCGGAACGGGCGCACCTCGTGACCTCGTGCCGGGCATCCGCACGCGCGGTGCGGAGGTGATTGCCGCGCTCCCCAATGAAAAGCGTTCTCTTGCGTTTGTGAACAACGCCGTGATGGCAGCTACGCCTCCAGTTTTTATGGGCGGATGGGGCGTGCTTGGGCGAGCAGTCACGCCCGCAAATTTGGGGTCAGGACGTGCGAATTTGACGTCGGGTTTTGACTGGCAGAAACACGCCGTGCGCGTTCGGGACGCTCACCCCGACGGTAACGCACCGGAGAACCTGTGGATTTCTCCCGGCGGTCGTGCGCTCTACACCGCGTTCCCTGCGTCCGAGGTCCTCGCCACCGCGGCATCCCTGCGCACCGCGTTCACCGTCATGGGCCCCAACGTGTTGGTGGTCATTGACACTGATGCGGAACTGGCTGAGCGCACATCCTCCCTCATCGGGATTGCCGCGTCGCGTAACCTGTGTATGGTGCTCACAAGCTCGTGGACGGATTACCAGCGCCTCCTGGACGACGCCGCAAACGGGTTCTTTGCGGGCCTCGCGTGGCTTGCTGAGCGTGACCCTGCCAGTGCAGCTAAGATTA
>JAYVEB010000319.1:0-2740 GCA_043749095.1 Burkholderiales bacterium
GTAAATGATCATTTGCAGCTTGGCGCGCACAGCCGCCGCATAGGTCAGTCCACGAACCTGGCACTCGCGCGTGTCGAACGCGGGCTTGGCCATGTTGAATTCGATGAACTTCATCTCCACGAACCCGTTGTGCGACACGATCGGGAACGCGGACAGGAAAGCAGCCTGCAGGCCTTCAGGCTTGCGCTTTTGCGCAGGAACATCCTTTTGCAAGAAAGCGATGTACGACTCCTGCTGCATGGTCAGCAGGTAGGGAACCTTGAGAACGCTCTCGCGTTTACCGAAGCTCTTGCGGATACGCTTGCGTTCGGTGTAGCTGTAGGGGGTTGCGTGCTGCGCCATAGGTGGTTTTCCACTCCGTCTCAAAGAGCGACGCCTGGCCCAGGCCTCGCTCTCGTCGGCGACTGTCTTTCGATCCCTGTTTCATCAACAAGGAATTTCGAAGTTCGGTGGTTGGCCACTACCAACCGCTGGCGGACAACCCCAGCATTGCACCGGAGTCCGACCAAACCCGTTCTCTGCAGTCGGATCAGAGAACTATTTTGAAATCACTTGGGAAGACCCTGATTGTCAGGGCAGGACACTCTCAAGTGATCTCAAAGGCCAATCGGTGAAGACGGCCCTTGAAGCACAAAGGGCCGGGTGCCTGTTTCGGCAACCAGCCCACTGCGTGCAGACGGCTTACTTGATGTCTGCCTTGGCGCCTGCTTCTTCCAGCTTCTTCTTGGCGGCTTCGGCGTCGGCCTTGGAAACCGCTTCCTTGACCGGCTTAGGTGCGCCGTCGACCAAGTCCTTCGCTTCTTTCAGGCCGAGACCCGTCAGTTCGCGCACGGCCTTGATGACCGACACCTTGTTAGCGCCGAAGTCCGTCAGGATAACGGTGAACTCGGTCTGCTCTTCCGCCACCGCAGCAGCAGCGCCACCGCCGCCACCGGCCGGAGCCGACATGGCTGCAGCGGACACGCCGAATTTCTCTTCGATGGCCTTGACCAGGTCGTTGAGGTCCATCACCGACATGCCGTCGAGTGCGGTCAGGAAAGCGTCTTTATCGAATGCCATTTGTGGCTCCTAGATTTGCAATGAATGTTGGAAAAGATCGGTCAGGCTGCCGCAGGCGCTTCGGCCGGGGTGGCCTCGGCTGCCGTGGCTTCAGCCGCAGCGGGCTCGGCACGTTGCTCGGCAATCGCGGCCAGCACACGCGCGAAGCGCGAGATGGGCGATTGCATCAAACCGAGCAGCTGCGACAGCAGCACTTCCTTGCTCGGAATGGCCGCCAGGGATTTCACCCCGTCGGCATTGAGCGCCTTGCCGGCATACGCGCCGCCTTTGACGATCAGTTTGTCGTTGCCCTTGGCAAAGTCGGCGATGACTTTGGCCGCGGCAACTGCGTCTTCTGAAAAACCGTAGATCAGCGGACCGACCATGCTCTCCGAGACCACTTCAAACGGCGTGCCGGCGACGGCGCGACGGGCGAGCGTGTTCTTCAGTACATGAAGGTACACACCCTTGTCGCGCGCTTCGCGGCGCAGCTTGTTCAAGTGTTCGACGGTGAGGCCACGGTATTCGGCCAGCGCCAGCGTTTGCGACCGCGCGACTTGCGCGGACACATCCGTGATCACGGCTGCTTTCTCGTTGCGATTGAGACTCAAGGTCTGCTCCTCACATCACGCACCGTTCGCTCTTGCGAGCAGCTGGGTGCACCGGGGTTCAGCGACCATCTGTCCAGGAAACAATCCTTTACAGCGGGACCGCCATCTGCGCTGGCTTGTTGTCTGCTTCAGTTCATCACCGAAGCAGGCCTTCCATTAAGCGATCACGAAGATCGCACCAGCGGTCTTCGATGACCTGGCGGCAGATTGCTCCGCCTCCAGCCCACCAAACTCTTTTTGATCAAGCGCCTGCAGCGGTCGCGTTGATCGATGCCACATCGACACGGGCGCCGATGCCCATCGTCGACGACACCGCCACCTTGCGCAGGTACACACCCTTGCTCGACGCCGGCTTGGCCTTGTTCAAGGCCTCGATCAGCGCGCGCAGGTTGCCTACCAGCTTGTCCGCTTCAAACGAACGGCGGCCGATCGTGCTGTGCACGATGCCACCCTTGTCGACGCGGAATTGAACTTGGCCAGCCTTGGCGTTGCGCACCGCTTGCGCCACATCGGGCGTCACGGTACCGACCTTCGGGTTCGGCATCAGGCCGCGGGGGCCTAGGATCTGGCCCAGCGTACCGACGATGCGCATCGTGTCGGGCGAGGCGATCACCACATCGAAGTTCATCACGCCGGCCTTGATCTGCTCGGCCAGGTCTTCCATGCCGACGATGTCGGCGCCAGCGGCGCGAGCTTCTTCGGCTTTCGCACCCTGGGCGAACACCGCGACGCGCTTGGTCTTGCCGGTGCCGTTGGGCAGCACGACGGCGCCACGAACGACCTGGTCGGACTTCTTCGCATCGATGCCGAGCTGCACCGCGACGTCGATCGATTCATCGAACTTCGCGGTCGCGCATTCCTTTACCAGCGCCAGTGCGCTGTCGATGGCGTACAGCTTGGTAGTGTCGACCTTGCCTGTGAGGGCCTTTTGGCGTTTGGTAAGTTTGGCCATGTCAGACACCCTCCGAGGTGACGCCCATCGAGCGGGCGGTACCGGCGATCGTGCGAACGGCTGCGTCCATGTCGGCCGCCGTCAGGTCCTTGATCTTGATCTTGGCGATCTCTTCGAGCTGGGCCCGCGTGATCTTGCC
>JAYVEB010000320.1:0-2721 GCA_043749095.1 Burkholderiales bacterium
CTGGATATCTGCTATCACCGATTATGAGAACGCTGCCGCCCTTGCTCGTGGGCTTTACTTGTGCCGCTCGCAGCCGGCGTTGATGGTCTTCGGTTCCATCAAGTTCAATCCAGACGACGTTTTCTGGAGCTGTTCCGAGATCAATGCACTTTCCGCTAAGGAGGCGCTCGCGAACCTCAAGGAGCCAGACACCAAAGGATTCTGCCCCGGCGTTCGTCCAGCGCCAGGGCTTCCGTAACTCTCCAACGACAGGAAAATCATTACACACTTTTTCCCATCTAGGCAGCACATCGCTACCAAAACCAAATATTGCCTGGAGCGGGTCACCGAGAAGCCAAGTCCTCAACAAATCGGACGCACGACGCACGAGTGCATGCTGCTGTTCACTACAATCCTGGTACTCATCTACTATTAAGCCGGCGTAACTCGCTCTAACCACATCGTCAATATGGCCGCCAGTGAGAACCCGTGTGGCGCCGCGGCGAATTTCCAGGTAGTTTTTCCCCGGGTCGGTCAGTAAGAGCACTGAGGGATCGCACTCACTCCGCTTCGGGAATAATGACACTAATCGCATGGCCCAGCCGTCAATGGTCAGCAGACGGTATGCGGTTGACGGTACACTTACCCTGTTGAGGCGACCACGAAGCGCCGCTACACCTGCGTTGGTGTGGGTCAGGACTAAGATTGGTTTCCCACTGGCGTGGTTCTTAAGCGTATCAGCAATGAGATGCGTCTTGCCACAACCGGCAGGAGCAGTAACGAGCCCACGCTCAAAAGCAAACAGGTTGATCTCAAGTGCAAGCACCTAGGCTCCAGTCAAAAATGCTTTGAAGAGATTCTCGAAACCCTTTGTCCGATTGCTGAAGGCCCGGACCAACAATGTTACGCGAAGCGGCCTCCATCCAGGTAACTGACTTGTACCACCCGGCACGCCGAGCTCTCGCTGATCTTCCGAGAATCTCGCGACTCGCATCGCTGATTGGGCCAAGCATAAGCTCTGCGCGAATGCTGCTTAAATCCGCCGTATTCGTGGAGGCAGACTTGATATGGTCATTTATCAGTTGCTCGCCATGTAACTCAACTGCGTAGTTAAGGAGTTCGGTAATGCTTGCTGTTGCCAGACTCCGGAATAACTCATCCTCAAGCGCGCGACCATCGCGCCAACGAATAACAGCGCCTCCCGACGCAATGAAGTCTTGCTCTACTACCTCGGACGGTTTCTTATCGTCGTCGCGCAGAACTGCGGTGCGATAGCCGAGTCCACGAAAGGCCCGGGCACGTTTATATATGCGATCAGCCTCGCCTCCTCCGGCGTCAACCAGAGCGACCCCGCATGCACTGATCGACGTATCGCCTTGAGCCGACCGGTAGTAATCCAATCCCTTAACAAGTCCGACTTCGCTTGCCCCTTCGCAGACGACAATCGAGGGCGCAAGAAACGCTTCCGGGAAAAGACGGATGGTACTTTGAACATCATCGTCCTCGCCGACTTCCGATACTGCGTGAGACGTAGCTCCGGTCCGTACGACGAATAGTTGCCCGCCCCGAAGTTCTCGCAGCACGGCAGGTGAGTGGGTTGTCAGAAAAACCTGTAAAGGCGGCGAGTTCTCTTTAGCACCGAGCGATCCAAGAAGACGAATTATTCGGTGAGGCTCAAGCCCATGCTCCACCTCATCAGCCAGGACGATTGATGAGGTCTCCGACGCCGCACGCTGCAAGCCGGCTACGAGCAATCGACTCGACCCAGTGCCAAGGCTACGCAACGGAACGCCATCGTCGCCGTGTAGCGAGATCATTCCACCGTTAAAAGAGACAGAGTGTGCGTCGAGCAGTGCTTTCGCTTTTTCTCCGACGGGGACGCCAAGTTCAGTCGCGGTCCTTGCTACTAACTCCAAGGTATTTCGCAACTGTTCTCCCGCACTTTCCCCAAACGACGAACGAGCGTCACGAGCTGCCTTAAGAAGGGCCGCCGATACGTCAGGAGTTTCTTCCGATAGGAGGTTGAGTACAGACCCGCGTCGCCAAGCTAAGTTCTGATCTACGTTAGAGCCTAGGCGCGCCGGTGCAAGGCGCATTCTATCCGCCCAGGCAAGATTGCGCACTTGGGCGCGCGCTCGATCAGATATTAATGTCCATTCCGGTTCTAGATCGCTCCCGACTGCGAACTGAAGCGATAGCACCGTCTCAAAGTCACGCTTTGGTTCATCTTCGATTGCGCCAGTCGCGGGATCAAATGACATCAAGTAAAGCCCGTAAGCGTCCATTGACTTTAAGGAATCGTCAAGCTCGCCAATTGTCAGTTTGATCACGATCGGGGACCCTGTGTCGAGGCGATGAAAATCGGCGTCGCCGATTTGCACATTTCTGCGCGCACCGAGACACATGTCAATCGCGTCGATAATTGAAGATTTACCGCTATCGCCCGGCCCTATAAGGCAGTTGATCCCGGGTTTTGGTAACCACGAAAGCTCCTTAATGCCGCGAAAATTGCGTATCTCTATCTTTCGAAGTCGCGCCATTTAATCTCCGATTCGCCGCCTACCGAGCTACCAAGTCTTCCAAGAACTCCGACGTCGGTGCAACGCCGGTAACGAGCAAATTATCGCGCGCACGCGTACAGGCGACATAGAGTAGGTGACGCTCGCTGGCGTAGACCTCTTCGAGGTCCGCCTCGTCGCCGATCCCTTCGATTCGTTCTTGGAGTGGGATTATCTCATCATC
>JAYVEB010000321.1:0-9075 GCA_043749095.1 Burkholderiales bacterium
CGGTTCGTAGGGAAGGTAGTTCGCGGCCATGCCGCATCAACGCACCTCCCGTGCCATCTGCAGTCAGGGACTTCCCTTCTGCCGCCCAGACCCCTAGCGCAGATGGAGCGCGTGGTGCCCTGGGCCACACTGTTACAACTGGTCGCGCCGCATGCACCCGAAGGCAAGAAGGGCCAACTGCCGTTCTCTGTCGAGACAGATGCTGCGCGTGCGCTTCATGCGCGCGAGAAGGGCCTGATGCTCAAGGTGGGCACGATGGTGGACGCCACGCTGATCGTGGCACCGAGTTCGACGAAGAACGCGTCGGGCGAGCGTGACCCGGAGATCAAGCAGAGCAAGAAGGGCCATCAGTAATGGCACTTTGGCATGAAGGCGCACATCGGCGTCGATGCCGAGTCGGGCCTGGTGCACACCGTGTTCGCCGAATCGGGCTATCGCGGGGCGCACAAGCGTGCGAATGCGAAGCCGGGTGTGACGTGGCACATCGCCGTGCGCCCAAGTGATCGCAGCAGGCTCGAGGTCGGGGCAAGGCTGGGCGCGATCCTGGACAAGACAGAGACACTCAAGGCCAGCGTGCTTCGCATGGCGCTGGCAGGCTGCTGCGATCGACGCGTCGTTCCGGTAAAGACGGCAAGGACTGGCTGATCGCATCAGCGCAAACCTTCCGATGTCTGCGTGAGGCCGTCATCTGAGCGATTCATCGGGTGTCGGGTCGCTGCGGCACGGGAAGTGCTGCAAAAAGGCTCAGCCGCTGTCCTGCACCACGTCGGCACAGATTGGGCAATCTGCTGATCGGGCGCTTTTTTACCGGGGATATCGATGAATCAAATCGCGGCGTACTCGAATCCACCGCCACCGACGGTCTCTTTTGAAGACGTGCTGCTGCCCGCCACCGAGTTGCACGACGCCCCGGCCGCGCGCTACGCGCTGTGTCTCGTGCTGCAGGGTGAAGCACGCCTGTCGTACCGAGTGGACGACCGCTGGCATACGCAATGGCTGCATCCGGGCATGTTCGCGCCGATCACGCCGCCCCATGTCGAGGCGACGCTGCAACTGTCCGGCGAGCAGCGACACCTGATGGTCTCGATCGGCGAAGAGGCCGTTGCACGGGTGGCCGCCGAATCCGGCACGGGGGGAAGACGATCTCGACACCTTGCGGCTGCACGCATTCAAAGACCCTTTCCTGGGCGCGCTGTGCCGGCGTGCCTGGGCAGAAACGCGCAGGGGCGACCCGCTCGGGCGCAGCTTTGCGGACTCGATCGAGGCAACGCTGATCTGCGGCCTGCTGCGCAGCGCGTCAGCGACGCGCAGGCCGCCCAGGTCGCCGGCACGCGGCAAACTTTCGGAAGCCACGCTGGCCCGCATACGAGACTACTGCCTGGCCCGGCTGCACGAGCCCATCGCTGTGGCGGACCTGGCAGCACTCGCGGGCCTGGGGCCACACCAGTTCGGCAAGGCCTTCAGGGCCGTATCCGCCAGGTCACCGCAAAAATACGTGATTGCGCTGCGCACGCAACGTGCACAGGAGTTGCTGCGAGGCACCTGTCTGACGATTGCCGACATCGCGTTGCAATGCGGTTTTTTCGACCAGTCGCACTTGACCACAACCTTCGCCCGCTGCGTGGGCGTGACACCGCATCGGTATCGCCATCCGATGCGGCAGCGGTGAATGCGTCACTTCGCCGGAAGGAACTCGCCGGTCACCATGCTGTCAGGCGCCACCGGATTTGAAAGCAGCTTCTGCGTGACCATGAACTGCACCATCTCGCCCACCGTGGCCCCGTAGGTTCCCGGACTGCCCTTCGAGCCCAGGGCCAGCCGGTTGTCGGCCAGCGCGGGAATGTGGACGCCCTTCCACATGTCGCCAAATTCGGCCACCGAAACGCCCGACGCCTTGGCCATGATCTTGAATGACTCGGCCTGGTGCTTCTTGACGTAGTCGAGCGCGTCGAACCAGGCAGCCACCATGCGGCGAACTTGTTCCGGGTGCGCCTTCAGTACGTCGTTCCTGACGCCCAGCACATCGACGATGGCGCCTGGGGTGTCCTTGCTGGTCAGCAGCAATTTGCCACCCGACTTGACGCCCTGCGTGCCGAAGGGCTCCCAGGTCACTGCGGCATTGATCGACTTCGCGGTGAATGCGGCCCCGGCATCGGGCGCCGCCATGTTCACCACCGTCACATCCTTCTCGGACATCCCGTACTTGGCGAGCAGCTTGGTCAGGAAGAAGTGGCTGACGCCACCGATCTCCAAGGCGATGCGCTGGCCCTTCAGCGCTTGCGGGGTGTTGATGCCGCGCGTGATCAGCATGTCGGCACCGGCCGATTCGTCGTGCAGCAGCACCACCGACGCTTTCGGACCCGCAGCGTTGATGGTCAGGATGTCGTTGGTCGCCAGACTGGCCGCGTCGAGACTGCCACCGGCCAGCGCGGTCACCGCATCGCCTTGCACTGCGAAGTTACGCAGCTCGACAGCCACGCCGCGTTTGGCGAACAGGCCCTTTTCCTGCGCGACCCACCAGGGCATCCAGCCGACCCAGACGGGGACACCGACGCGCAAAGGCGCATCGGCCGCGTGAACCGACGACGCGGCGCACACGCTCAACAAGGCAAGGCACAGGGCGCTCACGCGGCGACGGGACAGGGGGTGCGACATGGTGGTACTCCGGTTGGAAGAACTGGGAAATTTGCGGGCCGCTCAGGCACCGGACGAGAAAGCACGGCTCTGAAACAGACGCCGCGGAACCATGCAGCCGACGACCCAGTTCGGCTGGTCGACGATCTCGTGGATGCGAAGTTCACCCACCATCCCCAGCACCGCATAGGCCTCGAAGGGCTCGACCTTGAAGTGCGCCGCCAGGGCATCGACGGCATAGCGGGCTGCATCGCGAGCCGCCTGGTACAGGTCCGGACCGATGCCCAGGAAATCGCGGTATTCGGTCTCGCCATAACGCGCGGTCGAAAAGTCCAGCACCGGCGCGGCCAGTTTCTGTTGCTTGATCACCTTCAGGCGCAGCGTGGCCGTCATCGGGGCTTCGATGGCCGTGCCCGAAATCTCCCCTTCGCCCTGCAGTGCATGTCCGTCGCCGCCCGACAGCAAGGCGCCGGTGTTGAACACCGGCAGGTAGATGGTGGAGCCGGCGCCCAGGTAACGAACATCGATGTTGCCGCCGGCGTTCGTCGGCGTGATCGAGGCGAACGCGCCGGGCGCTGCAGACGCGACACCCAGCACGCCCATCATCGGGCGCAGCGCAAACGCCAACCCGAACACATCGACCTCGGTGCCCGTCAGGTCGAAGCTGCGGAAGTACGACTGCGGGAACTCGTCGGCCAGCAGGCCAAAGCCCTTGAGCAGGCCCGTCCAGCCCCACGCGCCGAGTTCGATGTCGAGCACATCGACCTGCAGCACGTCGCCCGGCTCGGCACCTTCAACGTGGATGGGGCCGCACAGCGGATCGAGCATGCCGAAGTCGATCTGGGCAATGTCATGCGCCGTCGAGTTTGGGCCCAGCAGCCCGTTCGAAGCATCGGGGCACCCCATCGAGATCACCGCGCCATCGGGCACCACATGGGCCGGCGGCACAGAGCGATCCCAGTGCGGATGCAGGCTGGTGCAGTGCACGCAGCGCATGCCATTTGAATGGATGGGTTTCATCGGCAGCGGCCTCGGCGGGCCAGAGCCGCCAGCGGGCGGCATGAAATGAACATTTGCATGAATCGGACTTTAGGCAGCGGCCGGCCTGCGTTCTTGGAAAAACCAGGCGTTTTGGAAAAGTTGGCGCCGTTTCGGCAGCGCTACTTCGGTGCAGCCCCTATCGGGGTCGAAGCGGTTTCGGCCTGGCTTCGCCGTGGCTCGTCATCCCTCCGATGGGGGTACCTGTAAGACCTTACAGGCTCCCGGGTTCGGGGGATTTCCGGATCACCGAAGCCTGTGCAGACTGACCTGGAAACGTTGTCGAGGGAGATTCGCATGGGCCCGCTGGAGACTGCTCGATCGAACAGACAGGATCCGCTTGCCTGCGCCACGAACCCGCGTGCCGTCGGTGACAGCCCCACTATCGATGCTTGGTCGCACAGCGGCTTGCGCGCGCTGTGCCTGATCGCCCGTCTTCACCACATCGCCGCCGCTCCGGCCACGCTGGCTCACCAGCTCGGCTGGTCGAACAGCCATCGAGTCGACATCGACGACCTGCTGATTGCCGCCCGGCACATCGGCCTGAAGGCCAAGCGCAGCCGCAGTCGCATTGATCGCCTGAACCTCGCGGCACTGCCGGCATTGGCAGGCTTGAAAGCCGATGAAGACGGCACACCACGCGTCGTCGTGCTCGCCCAGTGCGACGGTCAGCGTGTGCTGTTTCAAGATCCAGAAGGTGCTGCGGGCACATCGCCGGTGAATGGTGCTCGCCCGACGATCGAGCCGCTCGACGTCTTCGCCACGCAATGGACCGGCGAGCTGATCCTGATCACCAGCCGTGCGTCGCTGGCCGGTGAACTGGCGAAGTTCGATTTCAGCTGGTTCATCCCCAGCCTCGTCAAATACCGCCGCCTTTTCGGCGAGGTGATGGCGATCAGCCTGTTTCTGCAGCTGTTCGCATTGGTCAGCCCGCTGTTCTTTCAGGTGGTGATGGACAAGGTGCTGGTGCACCGCGGCCTGACGACGCTCGACGTGCTGGTCATCGGTTTGGTCGTCGTGGTGGTATTTAAGAGTGTGCTGAACGCGCTGCGCGCTTACGTGTTCAGCCACACCACCAGCCGCATCGATGTCGAGCTGGGCGCGCGGCTGTTCCGACATCTGCTGAACCTGCCGCTGGCCTATTTCCAGGCGCGCCGCGTCGGCGATTCGGTCGCCCGCGTGCGCGAGCTGGAAAACATCCGCAGCTTCCTGACCGGTAATGCGCTGACGCTGGTGCTGGACGTGCTGTTCTCCGTCGTCTTCATCGCCGTGATGTTCGCCTACAGCGTGCCGCTCACATTGATCGTGCTGGTGTCGCTGCCGCTGTACCTCGGCCTGAGCTGGATGGTGGTGCCGGTGCTGCGCGCCCGGCTCGACGAGAAGTTCGCTCGCGGCGCCGAGAACCAGGCGCTGCTGGTCGAGACCATCACCGGGATTCAAACGGTGAAGGCCATTGCGCTCGAACCCGCGATGGCGCGCCGCTGGGACAGCCAGCTCGCGGCCTACGTGTCGGCCAGCTTTCGCACGCAGACGCTCGCTGGTTTCGCGCACGAAGGCGTCAACCTGATCGGCAAGCTGGTGAACGCGTCCACGCTCTGGTACGGCGCGCACCTGGTGATCGAAGGGCAATTGACGGTGGGCATGTTCGTCGCGTTCAACATGTTTGTCGGCCGCGTCAGCCAGCCCATCATGCGCATGGCGCAGATGTGGAGCGACTTCCAGCAGACCGGCATCTCGATGGCGCGCCTCGGAGACGTGCTGAATGCGCGCGCCGAGGTGCCTCCGACGGGCCAAGGAACAAGCGCAGCGCAACTGCCGCCGATCCGCGGCCAAATCACGCTCGATCAGGTCACCTTCCGCTATCGCCCGGAAGCTGGGCCCGCATTGCAAGGCTTCAGTCTCGACATTCGCCCCGGCGAGGTGGTCGGCATCGTCGGGCGATCGGGCTCGGGCAAGAGCACGCTGACGAAGCTGGTGCAGCGCCTCTATTCACCTGAACAAGGCCGAATCCTCGTCGACGGCATCGACATCGGGCTGGTCGATGCAGCTCAGCTGCGACGCCAGATCGGCGTGGTGCTGCAGGACAACCGGCTGTTCCACCGCAGCGTGCGAGAGAACATCGCCATCACCGACCCCGCCGCACCGATCGAGGCCGTGCTGCGCGCCTCGCTACTGGCCGGCGCGCATGATTTCATCAGCGAGCTGCCCGAGGGCTACGACACGCTGGTGGGCGAGCAAGGTGCCAGCCTGTCGGGCGGGCAGCGACAGCGCATCGCGATCGCCCGCGCGCTGTTCAACCAGCCGCGCATCCTGATTTTCGACGAGGCCACCAGTGCGCCCGACTACGAAAGCGAAGCCATCGTCCAGCGCAACATGACGCACATCTGACAGGGCCGCACGGTGCTGGTGATCGCCCACCGCTTGAGCGCGGTGCGAAACGCGAACCGCATCGTCGTGATGGACCAGGGGCGTGTCGTCGAAATGGGCACACACGATGAACTGCGAGCGCAGCCGCAGGGGCTGTATGCGCGGCTGTGGGCGATGCAAGAAGGCACGGCAGCGCAACCCAATCAACCGGTGACGCCATGACCACACCCTCAGAATCGGCCGCCCCGCGCCACCCTGCCCTGGACCTGCTGGCGCGCTACCGCGCCATCTTTGGCGCTGTCTGGGATGTGCGGCACGAGTTGTCGGGGCCGAAGCGGCTGGCTGACGAAGCCGCCTTCCTGCCTGCTGCGCTCAGCCTGCAGGAGACACCGGTACACCCTGCCCCGCGGCGCTTTGCTTTGGTGATCTGCGCGCTGTTCGTCATCGCGCTGTTGTGGAGCATCGTCGGGCGGGTCGACATCGTTGCGGTGGCGCCCGGCCGCATCGTGGTGAGCGAGCGCACCAAGACGCTGCAGCCGCTGGAGACGAGTGTGGTGCGCAAGGTGCTGGTCAAGGATGGCGACTCAGTTCAAGCGGGACAGATGCTGGTGGAACTGGATGCCACCAATGCCAGTGCTGATGGTGCCAACGCGCAGGAGCAACTGGCGTGGGCGCAGTCAGAAGAGTGGCGCACCACGGCGTTGATCCAGGCGCTGCGTTCTCAACGAGCGCCAACGCTTGCGACCGCAGCGACCAGCCACGTCAGCGCTCAACTGGATGCCGAGTGGCAGGACATCTCCGCCCGGCTAGCCAAGCTCGATGCCGAGCAGGCACATCGCCAAGCGGAGCTCGCAACCGTGCGCGAGACGATCGCCAAACTGGAAGCCACGCTGCCCATGGCCAGGCAGCGGGAGATGTATTTCAAGGTGTTGGCAGACAAGGGCTTCATGTCGGGCCACGCCGGCCAGGACCGCACCCGCGATCGCATCGAACAGGAGCGCGATCTGGCCACACAGCAGGCGAGGCTTGCCGAAGCCCAGGCCGCGTCCAGAGAAACCACGCAAGCGCGTGCGGCGTACCTGGCCGAGACGCAGCGCTCACTCAGTGAACGGCAGGCCCAGGCGATCCTGAAGCGGCAACAGTTCACCCAGGAACTGACCAAGGCGCAGCAGCGATCCCGGCTGACACAACTGACCGCGCCTGTGGACGGCACCGTGCAGCAGGTGGCGGTTCACACCGAGCGGGGTGTGGTGACCGAGGCTCAGGTGCTGATGGTGATCGTGCCCAAGGACGCCGAGGTCACTGCCGAGGTGGTGATCGACAACAAGGACATCGGCTTCGTCAACGCAGGCCAGCTGGCGACCATCAAGCTGGAGATGTTTCCCTACACCCGCTACGGAACGGTCGATGCCACCGTCAGCAGCGTGACGGCCGATGCGGTGGCCGACGAGAAACGCGGTGCTATCTTCTTCGCCACCCTGCGGTTCAGCCAGGACAGCATGGCCGTGGATGGCAAGCGCATCCACCTGAGCCCGGGCATGAACATCACCGCCGAGATCAAGACCGGCCAGCGCCGGGTGATCGACTACCTGCTGAGCCCGGTTCAGAAAACGGTCGGCGAAAGCCTGCGGGAGCGTTGATGCGCGTGCTCGTCATTCACCAGAACTTCCCTGGCCAGTTTGCGCACCTGGTGCGCACCTGGAGCCAGCGCCCCGGATGGGACGTGCGCGGGCTGGGCCGCGACACCGCGCCTGGCTTGCCCGGTTTCAGCGCACTGACGCGCTACACGCCGGCCCGCGCCGTGCGGTCGAACCAACACGCGTATTTGCGCCAGATGGAAGACGCCACGCTGCACGGGCAAGCGACCGCGCGCGCCATGCTGGCAATGCGCGAGTCCGGCTTTGTGCCCGATGTGATCGTCGCCCACCCGGGCTGGGGCGAGACGCTGTATGCCAAGGATGTGTTTCCGGACTCGCGCCTGGTGCATCTGTGCGAGTGGTTCTACAGCGCCGATGGCGCTGATGTCGGCTTCGACCCCGAGTTCCCGATCAGCTTCGACACACGGGCGCGCATCCGCACCTGGAACGCGTTGCACACGCTGAACCTGACCCACTGCGATGTGGCCGTTGCACCGACACAGTGGCAGAAGAGCCGGCATCCGGAAATCTTTCACCCCAAGATCCGCGTGCAGCACGAGGGCATCGCCACCCACGAGCTGGGGCCAGACCCTAAGGCCACGGTCACCACGCCCAGCGGCCTGGTGCTGGGGGCCGGCGACATCAATCGGCCGGTGCTCACTTATGTCGCGCGCAACCTGGAGCCGTACCGCGGCTTTCACATCTTCATGCGTGCGCTTGAACGCATCCAGCGGATCGACCCACGGTGCCACGCACTGATCGTCGGCGGTGACAAGGTGAGTTACGGCCAACGGCCGCCATCGATCGGCAAAACCAAGTCAACCACATCGAACAGCTGGCGTGAACACATGCTGACGCAAGTGAAGCTCGACCCGACGCGCACGCACTTCATGGGCCGATTGCCGCGCGAGCAGTACCTGCGCGCGTTACAGGTGTCCGACGCGCATGTGTACCTGACCTACCCCTTCGTGCTGAGCTGGTCACTGCTCGAAGCCATGGGATGTGGCGCGCCCATCGTGGCGAGTGACACCGCCCCCCTCAGAGAGGTGATACGGGACGGCGAGAACGGCCGAGTGGCCAACTTTTTCAATACCGACGCGATCGCTGATGCCGCGATCAGCATGCTGCACAGCGACAGCGCCAATGTGGGCTGGCGCATGCAGGCGATGGCCGATGCACAGGACTACGGGATGAGTTTGGGGGTGCGGAGGTATGACGGGTTGCTGGGGATCACAAGCAGTTCGACGAATACGGCTTCAGGACAGTACGGCTTGAATATGGAGGAAATGTTCGATGAAATTAAACCTGATCAGCAAGGAAGCTCAGCCGCGCGAAGTGCGTGAAGCGGACTTGGCGTTGCCTGACAGGCAGCTCGTGCCAGTCGCTCAAGGATGGAGCG
>JAYVEB010000322.1:0-2716 GCA_043749095.1 Burkholderiales bacterium
AAGCAGATCATCACCAACGAGACCTTCACCGCGCTGCTGCTGATGGCGGTGGCGAGCACGATGCTCACGGTGCCGGTGGTGTCGCCGATGCTGATGCGCATGAAGGAGATCGTGTTCCGGTCGCGCTAGCGCTCGCAGCACCTGGGCGCTGCCGCCTTCGTCAGACCGCTGCGCCAGTCATCCATGCCTTGCGAATCAGGCGGCCGCAACTGACGGAGTCGAAGGCGCCGCCCGGCACGGAGCGGGCAAGGATGCCATAGACGCTGTGGCTTTTGTCGATCCAGGGATAGAAGCCGAATGCGCCGGGGCTGCTGAACGCGCCGTCGCCCACCTTCGGGTCGTCTTCGACCCAATGGGCGACCGAGTAGTGCCAGCTCTCGTTCGGCGGGATCGGCGCGAACACGGCCTGCCCGCTCGGGCAGGTGGCCTTGTTGGTGCAGACCGCATTCGAGCCAAGCATCGACCCCATCTTCAGTTGCCCGCCCATCACCTTGCGGAGGAAGCGCGCGTAGACGTCTGCACTGGTGACCACGCCGCCCGCAAGTTGCGGCTGGCTGTAGACGACGGGCACGTCGGTACCGACTGAAGATTGAATCGCGGCGGCCAGCGTCTTGTTGTTCATCGCGCCCAGGCCCATCAGGCTGGCGTGCTTTTCCATGTGGCCGCCGCCGTAGTCGAACTTGCCCACATTGGCCTGGGTCAGCACCCCGTTCGTTCCATACGCGACGCAGGCATCGACGGTCTGGTTCTGCATGCAGCCGTTGAAGCTGGTGTAGCCGCCACGCATGCTGAGCAACGCGAGGTCATTCGCGCTCAGCGCCGCATTGCGTTGCTGGACCACATAGGCGCCGTAGATCCACTTCGACGCCGAGGCGATGCTCATCGGCATGGTCGCGGTGATCGTCGCGGCGCTGGTGCTGCTCTTGACGGAACCCGATGCCGACTTGGCCGCGCTGCTGCCGATTTCCCAGTAGAACGGGCGAATCGGCGCGCAGGCATTGGTGCTGCTTTGGGCGGTCGCCGTGGCGGCCGCGATTCGTGCGCTGTCGGTGATGGCGTAGACGCTCGCGAGCGGCATCGGCGCCGACGTTGCAGCCACTTGGGCGGCCGGTGCCGTCATGATTGACGCCTCCGCGACCTGGGTGACCGCCGCCGTTTCCACCTGCGCGGCAACAGGCGCCTGTGGCGCCTGTGCGGTCACGGAGTCGGGCGTATCGCCGCCACCGCCACAAGCGGTCAGCACGGCCATGACGGGAGCAGAGAAGAGAAGAGAAGTGGTGAGCGTTCGCATGTCTTCATATCGACAGCCGCGACACGCGCTTGATCAAGGCTTTGCAAGAAGATGTTGTTTGTGTTGCGGCTTGCACTCGCCGGCACAGCTTGCCGCGATTGACGCGGCGGGCCGGCGCCCCGTCAGCTCAGGATGAGCTTGACACCGACCAGGGCCAGGATGGCGGCGATCGCCGTCCGCAGCAGGCCTTCAGGTGCCTTGGTGCTGAAGTGCGAACCGATCAGCACGCCTGGCAGCGAACCCAGCAGCAACATGCCCAGCAGCGCAAGGTTGACGTTGCCGAGCAGCAGGTGCCCGGTACCGGCCACCACGGTGAGCGGCACGGCATGGGTGATGTCGGTACCCACCAAGCGCGCCGGTGTCATGCGCCGTGGATACAGGTAGACCAGCATCACGGTGCCCAAGGCGCCCGCGCCGACCGACGTCAGCGTCACCAGGAAGCCCAGGATGGCCCCGGCGATGACCGTCAGCGCTGGCTGCGCACGCCGGAACGCCTGCGGCGTTTCGGTGCGTCGCGACTGCGCATAGGCGTGCATGCGCTGCTTGAACAACATGGCGAACGAGGTCAACAGCAGCACGCCGCCCAGCGAGGTCATCAGCCAGCCGTTCGTGACCCGCCCGGCGCCGCTGAAGTGCAACCACAGCAGCGTGGCCACCGCCGCGGGCAGGCTGCCCAGCGACAGGCGCCGCACGACCTGCCAATCGACGCCCCCGCGCCTGTGGTG
Organism: Burkholderiales bacterium; assembly: GCA_043749095.1. Classification (GTDB taxonomy): domain Bacteria; phylum Pseudomonadota; class Gammaproteobacteria; order Burkholderiales; family Burkholderiaceae_C; genus PBB1. The sequence goes on from JAYVEB010000322.1 coordinate 2,017, forward strand.
CATGGTGCCGCCGGCCATCTTGGTGATGGCGGCGAACCACAGGTCGGTGCCCACTGCCACCGCCGGCGCGGTGCCGAACAGCAGCACCAGGATTGGCGTCATGAGCGAGCCGCCGCCCACTCCGGTGAGGCCGACCAACCCGCCGACGCCAAAGCCGGCCAGCGCGTTGAGCCAGTCCATCAGGCAATCAGGCCGCGCTCGATCAGGTGCGCGATGACCAGGCCGGCGCTCTGCTCTGCCGTCAGCGCGAGCGTGTTGACGCACAGGTCAGCCTGCTCCGGCGCTTCATACGGCGAGCTGATGCCGGTGAAGTTGGCCAGTTCCCCGCGCCGCGCCTTGCCGTACAGGCCCTTGACGTCGCGGCTCTCGGCCACTGCCAGCGGCGTGTCGACATGGATCTCGACGAACTCGTCCTGGCCGACGAGCGAGCGCGCCATCGCGCGTTCAGCGCGAAACGGCGAGATGAAGGCCGTCAACACGATCAGGCCGGCATCGAGCATCAGGCTCGCCACTTCGGCGACGCGGCGGATGTTCTCGACCCGGTCGCCCTCGGTGAAGCCGAGGTCGCGGTTCAGGCCATGGCGCACGTTGTCGCCGTCGAGCAGGTAAGAGTGGCGGCCCATCGCATGCAGGCGCTTCTCGACCAGGTTGGCGATCGTGCTCTTGCCGGCACCCGACAGGCCGGTGAACCACAGCACCA
>JAYVEB010000323.1:0-2715 GCA_043749095.1 Burkholderiales bacterium
GATCTGGGTCTCATCTTCGTTCCTTCGTCACTACGACGAGACCCAAATCCTCCTTAAATCACAACCTCAAACCTGCGCCATAGGTGCTGACGGGGAACACAAGCAGCGCCGCGCCGCCGCCTTGGCCGAGTGGCAGCTGTTCGCCGCCTGACCTACGGAACTCAAAGACCCGCATCCGCCAAATGGAGAAAAGTGCGCATAAGACTGACAGCACCGCGCCGGTGAGTATGGCGAGCGCAATCGATCCGTCGTTGGCGGCCAACGCAAAGACCTGGCGCAACTCTTGAAGCACGCCAAGCGACAGCGGATTGCGCTTCGCCTCGCGATTGATGGTCACCGAGAGAACGCCCCGGTCCAGCGAGTGAATAACGTCGTTGGTCGCTGCGAAATTTAATGGCAAAAGTCGTCTCCGGACCGTTCAGTGACGCTATCGCGCCGGGATCGGCACACGACCTAGGTCGGCGGTTTCCCTGAGACTGGCGGCAGCATGTTTCAGGGCGTCGACGATCTGCTCCTTGTGGCGTTCGACGCGAGGACTGGGTCCCGCCACTGCGAGGCCGAACCGTTCGTTGTTGATGGAAACCGGGATGGCGAGCGCCGTTACGTCCGGGACATTTTCCCCGCGCGTGATGAAATAGCCATCCCTCAGGCCCTCCTCGATGTCGCCCATCAGTCGGGCGTAGCTATCGACCGTATTGCCAGTGACCTTCTCGGGCGGCTGCACATTCCACCATTCGCGAATGTCTTCCGGCGACAGCTCGGCGAGAATCGTCTTGCCAATGCAGGTCGAATGCAGCGGTTTGCTGTCGCCGGCGGCGGCACTGTACCTGATGGTCTGGGGACTCTCGAGAACCTCGAGGTAGACGATGTTTTCCTTGCGTCGCTTGCCAAGAACCACCGTCTCCTGTGTTGCGTCGCGCAGGGCCTCCATGGCTGGTTCGAAACGCTGGAGAACCAGGTCATTCTCGACGATCACCGACCCGACGTCGAACAGTCGACGCGTGGGGTAGAGGTCTTTCCGTCGACCGACCTGATACAGATAAGATCGGCGCAGCAATGTGTGCACTAGGCTGTGACACGTGCTCGCCGGAATACGACAATATTCGGCGAGCTCAGTCGCGGAGAGGGGGCGCTTTTCGCGCGCGAACATCTCCAGGATGGCGAGCACGCGCTCGGCGCTAGTGCTGTCTGACATTCAATAACCTCACTGTAGAATCTGAAGGAATTTCCCCATATACGAAAAACAAGTGCAAGGGGACCACGAGAAAGTCTGAAAATGGTTCAAACCTGACTATCCCTTACTGCTGCGCGCCACAATAGCGCTTGACACTCAATTCCCCAAATACGAAGAAGCATCCTCTATCGTGAAAAACGACGTCTATGCATCGGGCGATTGGTTCCGTTTCGACGGGAGCCGGAAGGGCCGGTGATGGGAGGGCGAGATGCCGGTTCAAACCCGGGCGCCAAACGATCCCGTCATCGCGTGTTTTCAACGAACCGCCTTGCCCAATGCGTGGCGCCGATCGGGCATGATTTTGGGGAGGAATCTATGACAAACGTACGGTATCGCGCAAAGCTGCTGGCATCCGCGCTTTTCGCTGCCTGGCCGACGGCGGCCTTCGCGCAGGATGTAAACGCTGCGCCACCGGCAGCTACGCCGGCCGTTGCGCCCACCGTAACGGATGCTCCCCCCGCCGCGCGAGGGTTGGAAGAAATCATCGTCACAGCCCGGAAGCGCGCAGAAAGTCTTCAAGATGTGGGCTCGGCAATCACCGCGCTGAGTGCTTCGGAACTGCAGCGCCGGCCCGACCGCGACCTGTCCAGTTTTGCCAACGCCGCTCCGAACGTCGTGATTACCGATATGCAAGAAGGGCCCGGCAGCCCTGCCTCCATGACGATCCGAGGGATTGGGACCAGCGATCACGAGCGCAGTATCGATCCCACCGTTGGCGTTGTCGTCGACGGCGTGTTCATCGGCACAGTCGGCGGCGCGATGGTGAAGGCGCTGGACATCGAAAGTCTCGAAGTCCTGCGCGGTCCGCAAGGAACATTGTTCGGACGCAATTCGATTGGCGGTGCGATCTTGCTCGGTCGCGTGAAGCCCGACACGACGCGTCTTGGGGGGCGTGTTCGCGCGGCATACGGCAGCTACAACGACGTCCTTCTTGACGGATACCTGAATGTGCCCGTCTCAGACACCCTGGCAGTCAAGGTCGGCGCGGCGTTCAATCGCCACGACGGCTATTTCCATAATCTCACGCTCAATCGTCGGCAGGGATACGAAAGCTACACAAACTTCAACGCGTCCGTGTTGTGGAAGCCGACAAGCAACCTCCAATTCTACTATCGGTATGACCGGGATCACACGAAGCAGGACGCGGCCGCGCTACAGAACGTCGCGCAACCTGATCAAGTGTGGTGCTTCTATTATCACCAGTGCGCGCCGGACGAGCATACGCCGCAAGGCGGCAGCCGGTACGCGACGGTTCAGAACAGTCCCGGTCGAAACGCATTCTTTAACAGCGATTTGCATGTCGCAAGCGCGCAGTGGAAAATTGGCAACGGGTTCCGGCTGGACTACCTTTTCGGCCTCTTCAAAACGAAGGAAGACGGCCATTGGGATTTCGATGCGACGCCGCTGACCCTCTACGATACTGATCGACCTCAGCAATATCGTCAAACCAGCCACGAATTGAGACTGAGCTACGACGACAA
>JAYVEB010000324.1:0-2710 GCA_043749095.1 Burkholderiales bacterium
GGGCGGCCGCACGGTGAAGCCCGAGATGCCGACGATGCGGTGCTGCTGGCCCAGCGCGTACAGCACCTCGGTGGGTTCTTCGGTCAGGCAGACGATGCGCTGGGGCAGGGCGGGCAAGTGGGGGGCGGGCAAGTGGGGGGCGGACATGTAGGGGATTCTCGCCGGCTGCGCTCCGCGGGCGGATAGACGCCCCGCGGCGCGCCTTTTGCACTGATCGGCCGCAAACGAACGTGCTACAAATACTTCGGCTCAAAGCCGAGTCGGCGCCACCCGGGACGCGCGTTGAATGTCCTGGCCCGTCCCCACCGATGCCGTGACCCTGCCCCTGCCCCTGGTGCTGATCGTCGATGACAACCCCGAGAACCTGACGGTGATCGGCGAGTTGCTGCAGCCCGACCATGCGGTGCGGGCGGCCAATTCAGGCCTGCGTGCGCTGCGGCTGGCGCGGCTGGAGCCGCAGCCCGACCTGATCCTGCTCGACGTGATGATGCCGGAGATGGACGGCTACGAGGTGCTGCGCCAGCTGCGCGAAGACCCCGAGACAGCCGACATCCCGGTGATCTTCCTGACCGCACTGAACAGCTCTGACGATGAAGAGCGCGGCCTGATGAAGGGCGCGATGGACTACATCACCAAGCCGATCCGCCCGTCGATCTTGCTGGCCCGGGTGCGCGCCCAGCTGGAGCTGAAACAGGCGCGCGACCTGGTTCGCAACCGCAACCACTGGCTCGAAGCCGAGGTGTCGCGCCGCATGGCCGAGAACCAGCACATCCAGGACGCGACCATCCACGCGCTGGCGCGGCTGGCCGAGACCCGCGACAACGAGACCGGCAACCACATCCTGCGCACCCAGGAGTACGTGCGCACGCTGGCCCAGCGCCTGCAATGCAACCCGCGGTTCGCCCACCGCATCGACGACCGCATGGTGATCTTGCTGGCCAAATCGGCGCCATTGCACGACATCGGCAAGGTCGGCATCCCAGACCGCGTGCTGCTCAAGCCGGGCAAGCTGGATGCCGAGGAGTGGGTCATCATGAAGACCCATGCCCAATTGGGCGCCGATGCGCTGGTGCATGTCGAACGTGACGTTGCACACCCGGTGGCGTTTCTGCAGTGCGCCGAGCAAATCGCGCGCAGCCACCACGAACGCTGGGACGGCAGCGGTTACCCCGATGGGCTGGCCGGCGAGGCGATCCCGCTGCCGGCCCGGCTGATGGCGCTGGCGGATGTCTACGACGCGCTGATCTCGCAACGGGTCTACAAGCCGCCGTTCCCGCATGAGCAGGCCTACGCGATGATCGTCGCTGAGCGTGGCCGGCACTTCGACCCTGATGTGGTCGATGCCTTCATCGACTGCCACGATGACCTGTACGCCGTGGCCTTGCGCTTTGCCGACGATGCCCGCACGCTGGGCGAGGCGAGCGCCGCGGCGCCGTCATTGCCCGCTTGAGGCCAGCATGTCGCCAGCCCCCCAGACCGGTCGGGTGACGCTGCCCTCGTCTGCTCCGCTGTTGGCGGCAGGCCCGGCAAACGTCACGCCGGACACGCGGGACACGCATGACACGCCGGACACGCCAGACACGCGGGACGCGCGGGCGCAGGCCTGGCACTGCATCCTCGTCGAGCAGTCCCAGGACGCGGTGTACGTGCTCGACGACCAGGGCTGTGTGCTGGAGGCCAATGCCAGTTTTGCGCGCCTGTTGGGCTGCTCACCCGAGGCCGCGCTGCGCCTGCGCTGGTGGCAGTGGGACATCGACTTTCCGCAGGCCCGTGCCAGCGAGGTACTGGCCCGCACCGAACCGGCGTTTGCCAGCTTCGAATCACGCTGGCAGCGCACCGATGGCGCGCTGCGCCTGGTCGAGAGCCGCATCCACCGCACTCAGCAGGGCACAGGCCGGCAGCTCTACTGCATCAGCCGCGACATCACCGACCAGCGTGCCGACGATCTCGCGCTGCGCACCAGCGAGCAGCGGCTGGGTCTGGCACTGTCGGCCAGTCGCATGGGGGTGTGGGAATGGGCGCTTCAGCGCAACGAAGTGCAGTGCAGCCCCGAGGTGTTCGCCATCCTCGGGCAGGTGGCGCCGTCACCCAGCGGCGGCCTGTTGCACATCGCCGCGCTGTTGGCTTGCCTGCAGCCGGACGATGCCAGGCCACTGCAAGCCGCCACGTTGCGAACGCTGGAAAACAATGACGAGTTCGTGATCGAGTTGCGCCTGGCGCCCCACCAGGGCGGCCAGCGCTGGGTCGAAGACCGCGCCCGGCTGGAGCGTGACGCCGATGGCCAGCCCCTGCGCCTGGTGGGCACGCTGCGCGACATCACCGAACGCAAGCAGGCCGAGGCTGCGCTGCGCGAGAGCGAGCGCCGCCTGCGCGACGACGCGGTCCGGCGCCTCGTGATGGTTGATCGCTCGCCCGACGGCTTGGTGGTGTACGGGCCCGACGGCTCGGTGCAGGAGGTCAATGAGGCCTTTGCCCGCCTGACCGGCTACCCGGCGCACGACCTGCTGGCCCTGCACCTCTGGGACATCGATGCCCACCTGACCCGTGACCAGGCCCTGGCCATGCTGGAGCGGTCGAGCGCCGCCGCCGAACCGAAGTTGCTGCTGCGCCAGATTCGGCGCAAGGACGGCAACCTGGTGGCGGTGGAGATCAGCGCCAGCCGCATGGTGCTGGACGACCGCACGGTGTATTTCTGCGTCTGCCGCGATGT
>JAYVEB010000325.1:0-2703 GCA_043749095.1 Burkholderiales bacterium
GGTATGGAGTCACGTCAAGCGCACCGGCGTGGCCCGCAATCCGTTGCGAGCAGGCGAAAAGCTGGAGCTTCGCATCGAACAACAACTGCATGACGTGCACGCACCGGCAATGTGAACATCACGATGGACATGGCAAGTATCGACTTCGGCTACGAAGCCATGAACAGTCACGCGAAGGCCGCCGATATCCTGGATGTGATGAAGTTTCCGACAGCGCAGTACACCGGCGCCGTCGTCTTCGATGGTGATGTGCCCGCCGCCGTAGACGGCTCGCTGACGCTGCATGGCGTCACGAAGCACGTGATCCTCAACATCAACAGCTTCTTGTGCAGGACCAACGCGATCTCCAAGGAGGAAAGGTGCGGCGCCGACGTAGCTGCCAGCTTCAACCGCGACGACTTCAGTGTCGATTTCGGTAAGGCAGCGGGATTCAGGATGGCAGTCAAACTCGCCATCCAGGTCGAGTGCGCGAGGAGGCCGTGACGCGGCCTGCTCGCTGACAAAGGCGGCAATCGGTCGTTCAAACGCTCTCCTTTCTTTCGGTCCCGACAAGCCAGGGCTCAGCCGATCGCAGCGGCTCCGGGCGCCGGACCAGATGACGTGAGGTTGCGCCGGGTGGTCAGGCCGCCAATTGCACCTGCTGATCCTTCAGCGTGCGCGCCGGCTGACGTAGCTGCTTGAGGATCTTCTCGTTCACCGGCTGCAGCAGGACGGCGGCGACGATCTTCACCCCGCCGCCGCGGCTCGGGCATTGCTGGAGTCGACGTTTGAATGCTCAATGGAGCAGCTTGGTCCAGGCCATCCACCAGCGCCCGCTTTTGGCCGTCATGCAAGTCTTTCCATAAAGGCCGGTAGCGTGAATTCCCGATGGCCGCGAGGAACTGCCGTTGGCCGGCAAGGCACTCGCGTCTATGTCCAGCTTACCGGCGTGGTTGCGAACTCGCAGTGTCGGCCATGAATGGCTGTTCGCCCTCCACCAGCCGAACGCTCACTTCTGGCCGACAACCGAAGGTCAGATATCCCGCGTTGCGCGCCCCACCCGCTACTGCAGCGGGCGTGGGTGGGTTGCGAGGCACGGCAGGCAGTCGCCGTTCCGAGGCGATGGATACATGGACGCGGCAACACTCGACCGCGCCTTCAATCCGTAAGTCGGTTTACTGTTCTATTGCTCCCCGGACCCCAAGACTGAACTCGCACTGCGGCGCGCGCGGCTGGAGCGGTTGGCGCAATTTTGCGCACCGCACTGCGAAGCCATCGAGACAAAGCTGAGCGCCAGCGCCGTCGTGCGCTGCCTGCTGCGTAACGCGCAGCGGCTCGGCGAGTTGCTCGCCGACACGCGGGCGCGCCATGCGGGCAGCGATGTGTCGGCGGCACCGATGGCTGCCACGCTGTTGGGCTCCGAAACCACTGCATTGTTGATCGAGGGCGATGCGTGCGCATGCCCCGACCGATTTCGAGCCCAACGAACGGCCCAGGGCGGCGGTTCGGACGATGGGCCGAAGGGTAATCCTGCACCTGCACCTGCACCTGTCCCGCAGCCGCCAGTGCTTGACCGGACTTTCGTTGCGCCTTACGACCTGTCGCCGAACACCACCATTTGGGCCAACGGGGTCACGGTGCAACAGCTGGACGCCAGCGCCACGCCGGCCACCGGCCGGTGCATGGTCAACGCCTGGGGGTTCGGCGTCATCGTCACGGGCGGCGGCTCGGTTTGCCGCGCGCTGGTGGGCCTCAGCTTCACCGTGCCGGCGCAGTTCACGCAACTCGACATCTCGGCCGACGTCAGCATCGATGCCGACATCCTCGCCATCGCCGTGCTCGGCGTGGCAGGCGGCGGGCTCGACTGCGGCACCTATTCGCTGGGCTTTGCCAACGTGCGTTCGACCCGGCTGGTCGCGCGCTACGGCTCCCCCATCGTCGACCGCCGTCAAGCTGTGCGCCAACATGGCCGCCGCCGAGTGCAAATCCTGGTGCTCGGCACCGGTGTGAGTCGAGGGTTCAGCCGGGTGGCGGGCTCGCGGCCGACAAGGGCGCCGGCACGTCGGCCCGGCGCTCGCTGGTGCGCTTGCGGAACAGCGCGGTGCGGGCCAGAAGGTTGGTGGTGACCGGCACGGTCATCGCCTGGAAAATGGTGATCAGCGAGGCGTGCAGCGCAAGCTTCTGATCCTGCGCCGAGAAGTAGATGATGCTGGGGAGCGCCACGCACCACGACGAAAAAGTGAAGGCCAGTGCGGGCGGGTGCATGCGCATGAAGAAGGTCTTGAAGCGCAGCAGGCCGATCGCTGCGGCCAGCGCGAATACGCCACGGAGTGCCAGCAGCAAGGCGACCGGAATCTCGACCCAGAGCGGCAGCGGGTTCATGTCCGCACCCCGATCACCGAATACGGTGATTGATCCTCCCTGGGCCATGAAGAGGCCCCTGCGTGGCCCTCGGTCGGGCCTTGCTAGGGGCGGCGCGGCGCGGCGGCCCGTAAGGAACAGGTTGACACGGGATGTCTCATTCGACCACCTCGTCGCGCAACAGGAATTTGGCCATCGCCGCCGAGCCGACGAAGCCGAACCGGGCGATCAGCAAGCCGGCTTCGAAGTACATGGCACTGCGGAAGCGGATCACCAACACCAGCTGCACCAGGTTGCCCGACAGCACCACTCCGGTGATCGCGCCCATGAAGGCCAGCAGGAACGCGAAGAAGCGCGGCACCG
>JAYVEB010000326.1:0-9005 GCA_043749095.1 Burkholderiales bacterium
ATGGCCGAACGCGGCGCTGGTGAAATCCTGCTGACCAGCATGGACCGCGATGGCACCAAATCCGGGTTCGACCTGGAACTGACGCGCGCGGTCAGCGACCGTGTCGCGGTGCCGGTGATTGCCTCGGGCGGCGTCGGCGCGTTGGAGCATCTGTCAGAAGGCATCCGAATCGGCGGTGCTGACGCGGTACTGGCCGCCAGCATCTTCCATTACGGCGAATTCACCGTGGGCCAAGCCAAGGCGCTGATGGCGCGCGACGGCATCCCGGTGCGGCTGTGATGGCGAACGCCAAGACGAAGGATGGTCCCCGATTCGGCAGCCGCGCGTTTGCCGATGTGCCCCCGAAGAAGAAGGCAGTAGCGAAAAAGCCGGCGGTGTCGCCCGACATCGCCTCGCTGCCGCGCGAGGTGCGCATCATTGGTGGGGCGTGGAAGCGCAGCAAACTGCCGGTCGGCCTGTTGCCCGGCCTGCGCCCGACGCCCGATCGCGTGCGCGAGACGCTGTTCAACTGGCTCGGCGCCGACCTCACCGGCTGGCGCTGCCTCGATGCTTTCGCCGGCAGTGGCGCGCTGGGGTTCGAGGCCGCGTCGCGTGGTGCGGCCTCGGTGGTGCTGCTGGAACGCGAAAGCCGGCAAGCCCGCAACCTGGAGGAGTCGAAGTTGCGCCTGAAGGCCGACATGCTGCAGGTGGTGGCCACCGACGCGCTGTCATGGATGCGCCGCAGCGCGCCCGATGCCTTCGAGCTGGTGTTCATCGACCCGCCGTTCGGCAGCGATCTGCTGGCACTGGCGCTGGCCGCCGCCGCGCGGCTGGTGGTGCCCAGTGGCTACATCTACCTCGAAGCCGCGCACTCCTACAGTGCCGAAGACATTGCGCCGCTCCAGCTGACCGTTTACCGCCACGTTCACGCCGGCAGGGTCCACGCGCACTTGTTGCAGCGCACCACCGGTGACTACACTGCGGCCCATACACCGTGACCGGGAGCGCCGAATGACCTCCGTGACCAAGCTGACGGCCATCTACCCTGGCACCTTCGATCCGATGACGCTGGGTCACGAGGACCTGATGCGCCGCGCCAGCCGCCTGTTCGAACGCCTGATCCTCGCGGTGGCCGCTGGACACCACAAGCGCACGATGTTCACCATCGAGGAGCGGCTCGAGATCGCCCAGGAACTGGCGCGCAAGCACCCCAACGTGGAGGTCGTCGCCTTTCGCGGGCTGCTGCGCGACTTCGTTGTCGGCATCGGCGGCAAGGTTGTGGTGCGTGGCCTGCGGGCCGTCAGCGACTTTGAATACGAATTCCAGATGGCTGGCATGAACCGCCAGCTGATGCCCGATGTGGAAACGGTGTTCCTGACCCCGAGCGACCAGTTCCAGTTCGTTTCCGGCACCTTCGTCAGGGAGATCGCGACGCTGGGCGGCGATGTCTCCAAATTTGTGTCACCTTCGGTGCTTGAACGGCTGCGCTCACGCGTCAGCCTGAAGTACCCGGAAGCCTGAACGTCAACACCCCGCGACATGGCCCTGCTGATCACCGACGAATGCATCAACTGCGACGTGTGCGAGCCCGAGTGCCCGAACGCCGCCATTTCGATGGGCATCGAGATCTACCAGATCGACCCGGCCAAGTGCACCGAATGCGTGGGTCACTTCGACGAGCCGCAATGCGTGCAGGTGTGCCCAGTGGCCTGCATCCCGATCGACCCGAATCATGTCGAGTCGAATGAATCGCTGTGGGAGAAATACCGGCGGCTGCAGGCGCAGGCTGCCTCTGCGGCGCCGGCCGCTTTCGAGTGATCCTGCAGAGCGACGCTTCAGTCGCGCGGTTGCGCCAGGACGACGACCGGCACGGGCTTCGACGCACGGCGATTTGAAGGCTGTGCCGGCACGCGCAGCCGCTTCGTTTTGGCCTTGGCGCTGGTGTTGGGCCGGACCGCGGCGTTCGAGGCTGTCTTCACAGGCGCATTGAAACTGCCCGCCAGCGCCGGCCGCTGGGCCGCTTCATTGGCGAGCCGATCGCGCTCCAGTGACGAAGCCAGTGCCACGGTGCGCTCGTTCACCTGCCTGGCCTGAAAGCGCTGCTTATCGCTGCGCTCGTCGATCAGCTTGATGCGACGACCGTCTGCGCACGGCGTCTGCGAGTAGGTGCTGCCGTTCGGGCCGCAGCGGTAGATCTCCGCAGCGGCGGCTGGCGTGACGAGGGCGACAGCTATCGAGACGGCAATCCAGGTGCGCAGTGTCATGGCGAGGCTCCTCCAGTAACGTCAGGCGGTTTCTTTGGCCGAGGCGGCCGGGCGTGGACCTTCAGCATCGCGCGCTCCATGTCGCCGGCGATCAGCAGGTCGAGAGCGCCCAGCGCCTGCGTGATGCTCTGATCGATCGCTTCGCGCTCCGCCACGGGTGGCTTGCGCAGCACATGGTTGATGACCTCCGCCTTGACGCCGGGGTGGCCGATGCCCAGCCGCAGTCGCCAGAAGTCAGCCGAACCCAGTTGCGCCTGGATGTCTTTCAGGCCGTTGTGCCCGGCGTGGCTGCCGCCGAGCTTCATCTTCATCTGGCCAGGCATCAGGTCGAGCTCGTCGTGGGCGACAAGGATCTCTTCCGGCGCGATCTTGAAGAAGCGTGCCAATGCTGCCACCGACTTGCCCGACAGGTTCATGAAGGTCATCGGCTCCAGCAGCCACAGCGGGCCGCCGGCCAGGTTGGCGCGGGCCACTAGTCCGGCATAGGCACGATCGGGTACCAGCGTCGCTTTGAGCTGGCGCGCCACCTCGTCGATGAACCAGAAGCCCGCGTTGTGCCGCGTGTGCTCGTATTCCGCCCCGGGATTGCCCAGGCCCACCATCAGTCGGATCATGCTTCGATTATCGATTTCAGTCGCCCATGAAAGAGCCCCACCGTGGTGGGGCTCCAAAGGGGGGCGATGGCAGGAGCGAGCCCCTGCGCCCGCTTACTTCTTGTTCTGCTTTTCGGTCTTCTTGCCCTTGGTCGGGGCGGCTGCGGCTGCGGCCACCACCACCGGCGCGACTTCTTCTTCAGCCGACAGAACGGATGCTGACACCAGCACCGGGTTCGGCTTGCCCTGCGTCATGACCTTGATGCCGGCAGGCAGTGCGATGTCGTTGACGTGCAGCGACTGGCCCTTGATCAGGCCAGCCAGATCGACCGTCAGGAACTCAGGCAGCTGCGAGGCCAGGCATTGGATGCGCAGTTCGGTGACGATGTGATTGACCACGCACTTGTCGACCTTCACCGCCGGGGACTCTTCCTCGTTGATGTAGTGCAGCGGCACCTTCTTCGTGATCTTGGTGGTGGCATCGACACGCTGGAAGTCGATGTGCAGCACGATCGGACGGAACGGGTGCAGTTGATAGTCACGCAGCAACACGTTCTCGGACTTGCCGGCTAGTTCCATTTCGAGGATGGACGAGTGGAACGCTTCCTTCTTCAAGGCGAAGAACAGTGCGTTGTGATCGAGTTCGATCATCGCTGGCGTGCCGGCGCCATAGACGATCCCTGGGACCTTGTCAGCGTTGCGCAGGCGGCGGCTCGCTCCGGTCCCCTGCAACGTACGCTCGAATGCGACGAATTTCATGTTGACTCCAAAAGATGAGAAGCCCCGCGACCAGATGCTTCAGTGCTTCAAAAAGCAAGGCCTTGCGGCCTTGTAAAACAACCGGCGTGTCCGCCGGACGCTAGGTTCGACGCTCAGAAATTACTGTTCTGCTCGGCGAACAAAGAAGTGACCGACTCACCGTCGGAAATGCGACGGATCGTTTCGGCAAACAGGAACGACACCGACAGCTGGCGCACCTTGGCGCACACCTTGGCGGCCTCGGTCATCGGAATGGTGTTGGTGATCACGACCTCGTCGAGCATCGATGCCTGGATGCGTTCGATCGCCGGACCGGAGAACACCGCATGGGTGCAATAGGCGTAGACGGATTTGGCGCCGCGCTCCTTCAGCACGGTGGCCGCTTTGACCAGTGTGCCGGCGGTGTCGATCATGTCGTCCATGACTACGCAGTTGCGCCCGTCGATCTCGCCGATGACGTTCATCACCTCGGACACATTGGCCTTCGGGCGGCGCTTGTCGATGATCGCCAGGTCGCAGTTCAGCTGCTTGGCGAGCGCCCGTGCGCGCACCACGCCCCCGATGTCGGGCGAGACTACGACCAGGTCGTCGTACTGCTTCGATTGCAGATCAGACAACAGCACCGGAGAGGCGTAGATGTTGTCGACCGGGATGTTGAAGAAGCCCTGGATCTGGTCGGCGTGCAGGTCCATCGTCAACAGGCGCTCGACACCGACGGCTTCCAGCATGTTGGCGACGACCTTGGCGCTGATCGGCACCCGAGTGGAACGCGGCCGGCGGTCCTGCCGCGCATAGCCGAAGTAGGGGATCACGGCGGTGATGCGACGCGCGCTGGCGCGCTTCAACGCATCGACCATGATGCACAACTCCATCAGGTTCTCGTTGGTCGGCGTGCAGGTCGATTGCACGACGAACACATCGCGAGCCCGCACGTTCTGCTCGATCTCGACGGCGACTTCGCTGTCTGAAAAGCGGCCGACCGACGCCTTGCCCAGTTCGACACCCAGGTGGGTGGCGATTTCCTTGGCCAGCGCCGGGTTGGCGTTGCCGGTGAACAGCACAGTGTTGAAAAGCACATTCCCTCCGACGAGGCTCTGTGGAAGCATGTCGCTTCCTTTCAGTCCAGCCCAGGCCTGTTGTCAGGACACTCCGGGAATCAATGAATCTGGCAGGGGAAGAAGGATTCGAACCTTCGCATGTCGGAATCAAAATCCGATGCCTTAACCAACTTGGCGACTCCCCTACACCGGTGCACGACCGAAGCCATGCACCCACAACTTTCAGGATCTGACTTTCAATCCTGCATTTCCTCGTCTCGCACCCAATCGCGCAACGGGTGCTGCGGCAGGCTGCGGCACACTTTCATGACCCAACCCCGCGGCAACTCGCCGTCCAGTGCGAGCGCCGTATCCGACTCTGACGCGGTGCGCGCAAACACCACGCTGCCCGAACCGCTCATGCGACTGTTGCCGTAGCGAGTCTGCAAAATCGCTGCCGCCTCATGCACCTCGGGGTGCAACAACTCGGCAACCGCTTGCAGATCATTTTGACCCCAGCCGACACCACCCGCAGGGGCGGTGATGCGCAGAAATTCGCCTGCACCAAAGCCCTCAAGTATAGCGCGAGGTGTGTCGCGAACCAACTGAGGATGGCTGAAAACTGCACGCGTTTCGATCGATACCGCTGGCTTGATCAAGACAAAGGTCTGTTCGGGAACGGCCACAGGCGTCAGCCGTTCGCCAATGCCCTCGACCCACGCGTTGTCACCGCCAATGAAGAACGGCACATCGGCGCCCAGCGTCAAGCCCAGCGCATGCAGCTGCGCTCGCGACCAGTTCAGCCCCCACAGCCGGTTCAGTGCGAGCAAGGTCGTGGCCGCATCGGAGCTGCCACCGCCGAGGCCCGCGCCCCAGGGCACCTGCTTCGCAATGCTGATGTCGGCGCCGCACGCCGTGCCGCTGGCGGCCTGCAAGGCCCGTGCAGCACGCAGGCACAGATCGTCTGCAGGCAACACGACCGACAGATCATGGCGGCGGAGCCGGCCATCGTTGCGCCGCTCGAAATGCAGCGTGTCGGCCCAGCCGATCAGCACGAACAACGATTGCAGCAGGTGATGTCCATCGGCGCGCCGACCGACCACATGCAGGAAGGTGTTGAGCTTGGCCGGAGCGCTCACATCCCACAGGGCATTGAGCGTCATGACGGGTCCAGTTTCACCTGCACCGTGACCGCAGGTGGTGCTGCCCGGCGGGCGACAAGCCGCGCTTGATCGAAACGTGACAGGTCGACCTGCCAGCCCAGTTGGCTGAAGCCGGCTGGCTCGGGCGCGACGGTGGCGACACTGACCGCGCCGGGCCACGGGTGACCGCGCAGCCAGTCAAACAGCGCAGGCACCGGCAGCGCTTCCCCGACCACCGCACGCGTCATCTCATCCAGGTTCGCATGGCGGGTCTGGCCCTGTGGCGTGTCGAGCACCACGGCGTCGGGGCTCCAGCGGGCACGCGCCACCGTGCTGCCCAGCGGCGTGTTCATGTCCAGGCGACCCCGCTGTGGCGTTCCGCTCAGCTCGAACGAGGCGGACAGGCTGTGCGCCGGCTCGGTGTCGGTGGCGGCGACCTGTATCGACATCCGGCCCGCCAGCAGTTCGCCCCGCGGCGGGTCATCGGGCGGCGTCAGGGTCGAGCAGCCCGCCAGCACCATCGCTGCACAGACCGCGCCGGCCCGGAAGATCACAAATTGACTTTCAGCCGCACCACGGTTTCGCGCAGCACGTCGTTGGCCTGATCGCGGCTCTCGCCCTCGCGCAGGATGCGCCGGGCTTCGTCATGCTGCCCGTTGACCCACAGCACCTCGCCCAGGTGGGCGGCGATCTCCGGGTCGGGCCGCGATTGGTAGGCGCGCTTGAGTTGCTTGATCGCCTCGTCGCGATTGCCCATGCGGTACTCGACCCAGCCCAGGCTGTCGGTGATGAAGGGCTCGCCGGGGGCCAGTTCCAGCGCGCGCACGATCAATGCCTTCGCTTCCGGCAAACGCAAGCCGCGATCGGCCAAGGAAAATCCAAGCGCGTTGTGGGCATGCTCGTGGTCGGGCCGCAATTCGATCACGCGCCGCAGCAGGCGCTCCATCTCGTCGATGCGGTTGAGTTTTTCCTCCATCATCGATTGCTCGTAGAGCAGATCGGGATCATCCTTGAAGCGTTCGCTGGCCCGCTTCAGCACCTCATCGGCCTGTGCCCACTGCCGCGCGTCGCGCCACAGTGCGACTTCAGCCAGTAACTTGGCGCGGGCATCGTCATCGCCGGCTTCCGGCGCGCGCCGAATCAGCTCGACCGCTTCGGACAGACGCCCCTGCCTGGCCAGCAGCGAGGCACGGCGCACCTGCACTTCCAGCGCGCGGGCGGGCGTGTCGACTTTCGAGAGCCAAGCCTCGGCGACCTTGAAATTGCCTTGCTGCTCCGCGGCCTGTGCCAGCATCAGCCAGGCCTGGGTCAGGCCCCGGTCGTCGGATTCGACGACCGCCCCATCCTCGGTGGTCAACGCCGGCGACGGGGTGGCCGGCTTCGCTGGCGTGCTGCCTGGTGGCGTGGATTGAATGCGCTCGATGAAGGTCTTGACCGCGACCGTGGCTTCCTTGGGTTGGTGCAACTCGAGGTGCAGGGCGCCGAGCGTCAGCCAAGGTGCGCTTTGCGCAGGATCGTCCCGCGTGACCCGGTCAACCTGCGCCAGCGCTTCCAGGTAGCGCTGCGACATGCCCAGCGCCCGTGCGTAGAACATTCGCACCGCACTGGCCTGCGGCTTGGCTTTCAGATAGCTCTGGATGATGGGCTCGGCATCGGCGGTCGTCGGCAACAGCTCCAGCGCAAGCAGCACCGGGCCTTCGGCGCCGGCATCCCGTGCGTGCGCGCGCTGCGCGTACTCCAGTGCGCGCGCACTGTCGCCCGCCGCCTGCCAGGATCGGCCGATCGCAACCAGCGACGCGTCGGCGGTTGCCTGCGCATCGATGTAGGGCTGCAAGGCATCGGTCAGGATCTCCGGGATCAGCATGCGATCCCCCGTCCGCTCGAAAAACCGTGGAAGGCTGGTGATCAGGCCCGGCCGTTCGGCCTCAGGTGTCAGCCTGATCAATGAGCGCAACGGCTCCGCCGTCTCGGGCGAGCGGTTCAAGGCCACCAGCAATTCGATCAGGTAGCGGTGCGCATCGCGCGAGGCCGGCAAGGCTTTGCGCCATGACTGCACGACGATCAGCGCCTGGCCCCCAGCCCGAATCTGCAGCGCCATGTCGACCGCGCGCTTGTAAAGCTGTTCGTTCTTGGTCTTGTTGGCCGCGTCGAGCATCACCAGGAAGGCGGTGCTGCCCTCGCTGGCGCTCAGTTCAATCTCGCCGACCACCAGCTGGTAGAACAGCGCGGCATCGAGGTCCGAATTCTCGAACGCCGGTTCAGAGGCCGCGGGCTCCGCTGTCGGCGCTGCGGCGGCAGGGGTTTGCGACCACGCCTGCGGTGCCCAGGTGCAGCCCGCAACGACAAGCGCACAGACCGCTTTGGCGGTGGGAAAACGAGCGGGCATCGGTGGCTCCTGGAGACAGAAAAGATTCTAGAGCGGGGCGTTATGGCGCCACGCCGGCCGAGTACGACCTCGCTGGCTGCCGATAATTCCGTCATGCCTGAACTGCCGGAAGTCGAAGTCACCCGCCTGAGCTTTGCCGATCGCATCGAAGGCGCGCTTGTCACCGGCGTGCGTGTGGGCAAACCCCTGCGCTGGCCGCTGGGCATCGAGCCCTCGCAACTGACCGGCCTCGGCGTCGGTCAGGTCACTCGGCGCGGCAAGTACCTGTGGCTGTCGCTGCGGTCGGCTGACCGCTCGCCGACCGCTCAACTGTCCGGTGACGGCGGTCTGCTGATGCACCTGGGCATGTCGGGTTCGCTGGCCTTCAGCCTCCAGCCCGCGCCCGCAGGCTCGCACGATCACTTCGACCTGGCCACCGACCGCGGCACGCTGCGCCTGACCGACCCCCGCCGTTTCGGCGCGGTGGTGTGGTCGCCGGCCCTGGACACTGGCATGGTCGGCAAGCTGCTGGCCAGCCTCGGAATGGAGCCTTTCGGTGCTGCTTTCGACGGCGCACACCTGCATGCTGCCTTGCAGCGCCGCCGTGTGGCCATCAAGCTGGCGCTGCTGGGGGGCAACATCGTCGTTGGCGCCGGCAACATCTACGCCTGCGAGGCCCTGTTCAGCGCGGGGATCGACCCGCGCACCCACAGTGACCGGCTGAGCCGCCCGCGCTGCCAGCGCCTGGCCCAAGCGATACGGCAGACGCTGCAAGCCGCACTCGACCTTGGCGGCTCGACGCTGCGCGACTTTCGCGACGCCCACGGCACGGCCGGCCAGTTCCAGCTGAGCGCGCAGGTGTACGG
>JAYVEB010000327.1:0-2695 GCA_043749095.1 Burkholderiales bacterium
GTCGTGGGTATGTCACTGCCGGGTGCCACCAGCGCGCCGCCTGAAGCCTGCGCAGACGCCTTGTCAGTGACCGCGACGACCCCGTGAATCCTGGCCGGAAAGCCGCCGCCCGCTGCCGACCGGTTCACCGCTGCGACCACGCCGATTCCGCGCACCAACGCGGCCTCGACCAGTTGCTGGATCAGCCGGTCGGGGGGCCCGCCCAGGCTCAGATTGATGATCTGGGCTCCCTGCTCGATCGCCGCGTGCAGTGCACGTGCCAGGCTCAAGGTGTCGCACAAGGTCTCGTCAGGCGCCGCCTGCCAGCAGGCGCGCAGCGCGAGCAAGCTGGCCTGCGGCGCGATACCGGCAATGCCCAGATGGTTGTCCGCGTGTGCGGCGATGATGCCTGCCACAGCGGTGCCGTGAATCTCGCCGGGGGACGCCCGCCCGCCGATCAGGTTCATGTTCACCGCGACTTGTCCAGTCAGGTCCGGATGATCGAGCTGGACAGCACTGTCGATGACTGCGACCCGCACGTTGCGCCCGGTGGCCGACGCATGCAGTTCGTCCAGTTGCCACTCACGCGCTGCGGGTTGCAGGCTGAAGAGGGGATCATCGTGAGCCAGGGGCCGGAAGACGTTCATCGGCTGCGCCCACGCGACGCGAGGGTCACGCCCCAATTGAGTGGCGATCGCATCAGGGTGCTGCGCTGCTGGCACGTCCATCACATAGCAGTCGAGGCCGACGATCGGCAGGGGCCAATCGGTCGCAAGGCTCAGGCCGTTGGCGCGCGCCAGCGACTGCGCGAGGCGGCGCCGGGCGGCGCTGCCCGTGGCGTTGGCGTACCCGCCCGAGTAGTTGCCGTCGGCACGGAAGTGCGCGACGGGCAGGTTCAGCAGCACCAGCACTTGTTGCGGCGGCTCGGCGCCCGCCGCCGCCGCATCCACGGGTTCGGCAGCGCTGGCGCCTGCCGCCAGGCAGCAAACCAGCCAGGCCGCGATCAGCGC
Source organism: Burkholderiales bacterium (assembly GCA_043749095.1). Lineage (GTDB taxonomy): Bacteria > Pseudomonadota > Gammaproteobacteria > Burkholderiales > Burkholderiaceae_C > PBB1. The sequence continues at coordinate 990 of JAYVEB010000327.1, forward strand.
CCTCATCGCGAACCCTCGCCCACGAGGGATTCCACGCGCGACACGGCTGGCTGCGCACGCAGGCGTGCCAGCGCTTGCGGCCCAGGCCCAGGGACTTGCAGCAAGTAGGCATCGGTCACCGTCGGACCTCCCACCAAACGCGCATCGCTCGCGCGCAGCGCAGCCCGGATCTGCGCCTCGGTGGCGTCGGGGCGGAATACCACCAGTGCGTTCGCAGTCGGCGCGCTCAAGGTCGCGCCAAGTGCGTGGTACGGCTCGGGGCGCAGCGTTGCACTGACCAATGCGATCGCAAGCCCCAGCAACACAGCGCCTTGTATGCCCAGCATGAGTGGCCACAAGCCCATCCAGCGCAATGGAACGCGCGTGCCATGGCGCTTCGCGACGACCGGCTTCTGAGAAAGTTGCGCGCGCAGCGCAGCCCAGCCACGCGCGACATCAGCGGCAACCGGAACAACGCCGGCAATGTCTCGCACCCTGGCCTGGAACGCGGCATCGGCCCGACAACGCGTGCACTGGGACAGGTGCGCATCAACCCGTGACTGCTCCTTCGCGTCGAGCGTGCCGTTCACGTACCAGGGCAGCAGCTGTTCAGCGTGCCGATGCTCATCGGTATCGATCGGCAGGATGCTCGCCTTCACAGCCAGTCCTTCAGTTCGCCGGACAGAAGCGCCCGCAGCCGGCGTCTGCCATGGAACACCCGCGTCTTGACCGTGTCGATCGGGCAATCAACGACTTGCGCGATCTCCGCGTACGGAAGGTCATGGAAGTACGTCAGCACCAGCACGCTGCGCTGTTCGGCCGACAATCCGTCGAGCGCATGTGCCAATGCGGCGCTCGTTTCGCGGTCGCTGTGCTGCTGTTCCGGACCCGCAGCATCGGATGGCAGATGATCGCAGGCCGTCCCAACGGTGAAGTCATCCTGTCGATGCAGGGCCTTCAGCGTTGTGCGGTAGGCGATCGCAAAGATCCAGGTCGAGACCTTGCACTGCCGGGTGTAGGTTTCGGAGCGCTTCCAGACGACCAACATCGTGTCGTTCAACGCCTCTTCGACCACCGACCGATGCGCGGTCATCAGGCCGATGAAGCGACTCAGGCGCGAGTGGTAGGCCCGATACAAGGCCTCGAATGCCGTCACATCGCCCGCAGCCACGCGAGCGACGAGCGCCGAATCCCGCGCATCGGTTGCACGCCGCGAACCGGGCGGCGCCCGACTTCGATCTGCCCTGTCACGAAGCATGGACACCTGTCTTCCCGGGTTTGAAGCCAACCGGCGGCCAAGCGCTCGTTGCTTGCCGCCGGCCGTTTGGCGCGCCGACGATGAGCACGCACACGGGCATGAGTATGAACTTTGGCACCCGTCAGTCAATTCGCGGGCGGCCGCATTGGTGAGTCACCGACAAGGCCCCCGCGCCTGATCTGCTCGCCATGACGGCGCCCCCACAGCCCGACCCCGGCGAGCCCTGCGATCAGCAGCATGCCTGTTGCTGGTTCGGGCACCGGCGTCAGGACGCCGAACAAGCCGTGGCTCTCGCCGTCCGGACCTGCGGTGAAGTACAGCGCAGCGGTGCTGCCAGCGGAGCCGCCATTGCCGGGTGCGATGGCCCACAGCCCGTCGATCGCAAGCGCCGATCCGCCTGCCACGAGGATCTGCCCGAGGAAGCTGTGGGTTGTCACGTCGTAGGCATTGATGCGACCGTCGCCGAAGT
>JAYVEB010000328.1:0-2692 GCA_043749095.1 Burkholderiales bacterium
CCACGAACAGGACGAACTGCCCGGCACGCCCAACGCCGGCCAGACGGTGTGCAGCGCCTTCGACGTGAGCGACCCGCTGAAGCCGGCCTTCATCGTGCAGATTCCGCTGGGCAACCTGACGCTGCCGTCGGGCGCGCTACGCAACAAGAAGAGCATCAACCTCGTCTACGTGCGCGTCGGCGCGAAGGGGCAGACGGCATGAAGGGCATGAGCGCCGAGGGCGCCAGCGCCTTCGAGCGCGAGATGGATGAGTCCATGTCGCGCATGATGCAAGACATGCATGGTCCGGGCTATGTGGGCCATGCCGACATCGACTTCCTGGCGATGATGATTCCGCACCACGCCGGCGCCGTCGACATGGCGCGGCTGGTGCTGCAGCACGGCCGAGACCCCGCCACGCGGCAATTGGCCGAAGAGATCATCGCCGGCCAGACCATCGAGATCGAGAGCATGACGCGGCGGCTGGTGGCCCTGCGGCAGCGGCTCGGCAAGGGTGGGGCGGCCGAGTTCCCGTCGCTGGGCGGCACGCGCGGGCCGTGAGCGTTGCTTCCAGGAAGCCAAGGGTTAGCACTGAAGATCACGATGGAATGAACGGCGAACCCCGGCGCTCTTAATCACCATGCTGTTCCAGTCTGCCGAGTCCCGCTACAACGCCTGGGTGCGGGACCATTACCGCTTCCTGCTGCGCAGCGCCTGGGCGCTGACCGGTTCACGCGCCATTGCTGAAGACGTGGTGCAGGACTGTTTTGCCAACGCCTGGAAACACCGCGAGCAATTGCGCGACGCCACGCTGGCGCGCGCCTGGCTGTTCCAGATCATGCGCCGTGCGGCCTTCCGCCAGGCGGTGCCGCGCATGCAGTCACTCGACGATGAAGAGCAGCCCGAGCAGGCCGCCCCCGACGCCGGCCTGGACGACAAGCTCGATGTGGTCAAGGCGCTGGCGCGGCTGGCGCCCATCCACCGCGAGGTGCTGGTGCTGTTTTATTTCGACGACATGCCCACTGCGCAGATGGCCGAGGCGCTGGAGATCGCGCCCGGCACCGTGCTGTCAAGGCTGGCCCGCGCGCGTGATGCCTTGAAGCTGGCCATGGGCGTGCCTGCGCTGTCGCCGGCAGGTGCCAGCGTGACCCCGCTGCGCAGGACGAAGCCATGATCCCCGAAACCCGAACCCCCGATTTCCCTGACAGCGAATTCGACTTGCGAGCCCGAGCCGAACTCGCGCTGGCCTTCGAAGCCACCGACGCCCCCGCGCACCTGGTCCGCAAGTCGCAGCCGGTGCTGGCACGCCGGAACTTCCAGCGTTCCGTGCTGGCCCTGCTGCTGGCCGGAAGCGGCACCGGAGCCGTGTTGGCCATGCGCCCGCCCGAGTTGGTGCGCGGTGCCATCGAGCACGAGTACTTCGAGCGCACGCTGCGGGGCGCGTTCATGGATAGCGCGCCCTTGCTGCAGCACCTGGGGCTGGGTGGCGAACAGGTCGTGCCCGGATTCCCGCAGCTGCTGAGGCCTTGCGACATCGACGGCCACCTCGTCTACCACCTCACCACCTTCTTCGAGAAGGGCGGCATGGTCACCGTGTTTGCCTTCGACAAGGCCGTGGCGCTGAAAGAAGGCGGCGGCTGGTGGGGCAATGTTTACTGGAAGGTCATCACCTCGCGCGACGGCAAGCCGCTGGTGATGGTGTCGCAGCAGAAGAAGGCGTTGGCGGTGGCCCGTGCCAGCTTCGGCAGCGCGGCAGGCCCGACGAACGCAACCAATGCTGCACCCGGTTGATCATGCAACGACAAACCCCCGAAGGAGACGCGATGAACGATGACACGACCACCAACCGCCTGCGTCGCAGGCTGCTGGCCGGTGGCGCCGGTGCGCTGGCCAGCGCAGGCCTCGGCACACTGAGCCGCAGTGCGTTCGCACAAGGCACCAGCGAACTGCCGTTCGCCAACGGCAAGCGCAACCTCGTCGCCTACCCCGAGAAGCGCCCGCTGATCGTGCTGACCTCGCGGCCGCCGCAGCTCGAGACGCCGTTCGAGATCTTCAACGACGGCCTCATCACACCGAACGACGCGTTCTTCGTGCGCTATCACAACGCCGGCATCCCGACCTCGATCGACGGCGACAAGCACGTCATCAAGATCGGCGGCAATGCGGCCGGCAAGCCCTACGAGTTGACGCTCGCCCAGTTGCGCACGGAGTTCAAGCCGGTCGAGATGGTGGCGGTGAACCAGTGCTCGGGCAACAGCCGCGGCTTCTTCAACCCGCGCGTGACCGGTGGCCAGTTGGCCAACGGCGCAATGGGCAATGCGCGCTGGGTCGGTGTGCTGCTCAAAGACGTGCTGGCGCGCGCCGAGCTCAAGAACACCGCCCGTGAGGTCACCTTCAACGGGCTGGACATTGCGCTATTCGGCGGCGGCGATTTCGTCAAATCGATCCAGGTCAATCACGCGATGGATGGCGAGGTGATGCTCGCCTACCAGATGAACGGCGCCGAGATTCCGCTGCTCAACGGCTACCCGGTCAAGCTGATCGTTCCCGGCTACTACGGCACCTACTGGGTCAAGCACCTGTCGGAGATCGAGGTCGTCGATTCGAGCTTCGAAGGCTTCTGGATGAAGCCGGCCTACCGCGTGCCCGACAACGATTGCGCCTGCGTCGAGCCCGGCACCACGCCTTCCGCGACGCGCCCGATCGGCCGTTT
>JAYVEB010000329.1:0-2687 GCA_043749095.1 Burkholderiales bacterium
CTTGTGGTCATTCCGAAAGTTTTCAGAACTTTTCTGTCCGGGTTGTGGGTTGCAAGGTACGCGTCTTGGTATGTTTCCCCAACACCCTTTGCAAAAAGATACATGCAAGCTGCAACAAAGTATACGTTTGTTGGTTTGCGGCCCACGACCGCGTTGTATGGTATGACAAAGCGTTCGTGCACCTCCACAAAGCGGCATGCCAGGTTTTGGATACGTTCCTCATCCTCCGCCCTCTTGCGCCCACCGCCCGTTGCGCGTTCCAGCTCCGAAAGCGCTTCGAACAACACGCTGCACATCATGACAGGTTGTTTCTTCTCTCGCGCGGAGCGGACAAGGGACGCCTCCACACGCAGCGCGCTCTTCAGCGCCTTTGCCTCCCTATTCGAGTCGACCGCCTCGCGCTGGCCACTGTGTAGGAGCTTGTTGAGCGTTGCAATGGCGGCGGACATGAGCTCAGCGCGCTTGTCTACGTTGTCGCGCACGAGAGAGCGGCCGCGGCTTGCAGGTGCTGCCTGCCCGTGCGCAACGCCTTGGTTCGGGTAGTCCACACAACGCTGGGGGTTGAAATTGCCGTTTGAGATCTGGAGCCCCCACGAATATCCGGAGATGGGGCATACAAAGCGGTCGTCATATTGGGTTGGTTCGAGATGGAAACACTCTTCCGAGCACACGTGCTGATTCCCGTGTTCGTCTTCACACACAACACTTGTTTTGGGCAAACGTGTTGCTTTGAGCACACCAGCGGGCACGTGTCCCAGACGCTGCTGCATCTCAAGCACACGCCAGGACAAGGCGACCGGATCATTTTCTTCTTCTTCAGACATAATAAAGAACGAAGAAGTGATATTATTTTGCAAACTATTCAGCATCAATGTCTTGTACATTGGGAGTGTCCAAGCGCCTCTGGAGCGCGGGTGTTTTCTGCGCCAGTCGCACCACCTTTTCCGTAAAATCTTTCAGGCTTCCCGACGCAACACCCGCACCCTCCTGAAGAAGTTGCTGGGCTACAGCCTTGGCCGCAGCATCCTCCGCCTCGTTGTATGGCTCTGTGATTGCATCCACCGCGGATTTCACTTGCGTCCAGAAGTTTCTCCATTCCTCTAGCTCCGAATTCAGGCTTTCGGCCTCCTCGTCGTTGCCTTCCAAGGCCGCGGCATCTGCGCGACTTTGGAGGTTCTCAACTTGTTTGGCAAGCATGGAGTTCAGCTGCAACAGCACGTTGTTTGTGACTTGAGTGTGCTGGAATGTGGACAGCATCTTGTTGGCGGCTGGTGGGTCGTAGGAAGGGTAGAGACGCGCGTCGTACCCACCCTCACCGGGAAGCGGGAGTGGGTCATTCGTCTGTGCCGCCTTGAGTGCTTCGGGATACGCAGTCACGTACTCGTACGCCTTGTCGTATAGACTCTGGAGGGCAGCGTCCCGTGGCTTCACCTTCCTCTCACCAACACCAGGCCGCCCCACAAACACGTCTGGTACCACCACGCCAAGTGTCTTTTCCGTGTTTGCAATGCCGAGCAGGATATTGTAGAAGTCATCAAAACGTTGTTGAGAAAAAACAGAAGATGAAGGAGAAGTACCCTCTGCTTCCCCCTCCTCCATTTTGCAAGACACTCCAAACACGCCTTAATATGCTATTTTACTCCTCGTCGTCCTCCTCCTCCTCTTCGTCGTCCTCATCATCCTCATCCTCGTCGTCGTGGCGCATCCGCCGGGGCGTGTCCCGGATGCCAAAGGATGACTTTGCGTCCTTGCTTTCCAGGTTGATCTTTTGCGACATGACACCGCACACTTCAAGAACAACAAAGTGGCTCTCACTGAGCCGAGGGTCACCCTTCAGGGTTTGCAGGGGCTGGTTCAGCGTTACTGTCATGCTGGTGAGATTGTAGCTCAGGCTGGACTGTTCGGCCATCTTTTCGCGGTAGATGTTGCACACCATGTTGTAGACACTTGTGTCAATGGTGTACCCGTTCTCACCCTTTGTTTGGTTGTTCTTGTTCTGCGTGAACTCTGCCCAGTCCTGGGCTCCTTTGCCATCCTTTGCGTACTTGTTCTGGACATACGCCCATTCCAAAAGCTTTGCAAAGAAGCTGGTTTTGGAAAACTTCTTGCACCGCATCCCCGTGTCGAGGTTGATGTCGTCGTGCACGTCACTCGAAAGCATCTCCGGCGTGATGTTCCAGTACGTGCTTGTGTCATCCTGGAACGGCGGCGGGCACATGAGGACCGACTGCTTGCTGCGCTTGAGCAAGCCGAGTGAAAAGCCGCCAACCTTTGCCAGGTTGCCAGACTTGTAGTTCATTGGTGAATGCATGTTCTTTGGCGGATTGGAACCGTCAGTCACGGAGATTGCAAAGCGACTGGCTAGGTCTCCGCAAAAGGACGTGTCCAGCACATTCACCGCTGTCACCCAGAAATTGGCTGGGTTATACTCCTTTAGCTTCTTGGAAGTTGCGGAACCATCAAGCGCAAAGTCGGCAAAAGCGACGCTTGTGGAATTGTTGCTGACAAGGTCCGTGATCAGGACGGATACAACCAGCTTGACAGCACCCGCGTCCGGTGCGTCGTCAAACAGGGAGGAGCGCTTGCCTGACGATTCGCCCTGCGCGCCATACATTCCTTTTGCCCAGTCCTCAGCCACGCGCTTTGGTGGCAGGGAACCCTGCGAAAGCCCCATCTTGGGGAGACGG
>JAYVEB010000330.1:0-8972 GCA_043749095.1 Burkholderiales bacterium
CACGTTGTACCAGACCTCGCCGGACATCTCGTCCTCCTCGTTGCGCGGTACAGGCACCCGGCGGAAGTTGCAGTCGGTGATGTATTCGATCTCGTCGTAATCGTAGAACACCACCTTGCCGTGGCGCGTGACGCCGAAGTTCTTCCACAGCATGTCGCCAGGGAAGATGTTGGCCGCCACCAGGTCCTTGATCGCGTTGCCGTACTCGACCACCGCCTGTTCGATCTGCTCGGGCGAGGCTTCCTGGAGGTAGATATTCAACGGGATCATGCGCCGCTCGATGTACACATGGCGGATCACCAGTTCGCTGCCGTCTTCCTCGAGCAGGCTGGGGCAGAACTTCCGCAACTCGGCCACCAGCTCGTCTTCGAAGCGCGCACGGGGAAAGGCGACGTTGCTGTACTCCAGCGTGTCGGCCATGCGGCCCACGCGATCGTGCTGCTTGACCAGCAGGTACTTGGATTGGATCAGCTCGCGGGTGGTGTCCTTCGGGGGCGGGTAGTAGTCCTTGATGACCTTGAAGACATAGGGGAACGAAGGCAGGTCGAACACCAGCATCACCATGCCCTTGATGCCGGGCGCGATGCGGAATTGGTCCGACGAGTGCCGCAGGTGCGCAAGGAAGTCCCGGTAGAACAGGTTCTTGCCCTGCTTCTGCAGGCCGAGCGCGCTGTAGATCTCGCTGCGCGGCTTGCGTGGCATCAGCGTGCGCAGGAACTGCACATAGGCCGATGGCACCTCCATGTCGACCATGAAGTAGGCGCGGGCGAAGCTGAACAGCAGCAGCATCTCCTCCTCGCCGAACAGCACCGTGTCGATGGCGAGCCGGCCCGTCTCGGTGTGCAGGATCGGCAAGGCAAACGGCAATTCGCGGTAGCCGTTGATGACCTTGCCGACGAGGTAGGCGCCCTTGTTGCGGAAGAACAGCGAGCTCAGCACCTGGATCTGGAAATTGGCCCGTGGCGTGTAATCGCCCAGCTCGGCTTCCACCGCCGCCAGCACATGGTCGAGGTCTCGGTCGAGGTCTTCGAAAGGGCGCTTCAAATCGAAGTGATCGACGATGCGCCGCCACACCCCGCGCAGCGTGTCTTTCGTCGGGTAGTACGCGTGGTAGGTCGGCGTCGACGCCGGGTCGTCGACCTCGATGTACTCGGTGGACACCGCCGGGCGCACGAAGATGAAATCGTTGTTGAAGTAGCGGCGATGCAGGATCTTCGTGGTGACCGAGTTGAAGAAGGTCTCGGCCAGTTCGGGCTGGTGGTGGTTGATTAGCATGCCGACGTAGTGCAGCTTGAACTGCTGCGACAGCTCGGCACTCAGCTCGCCGGCCTTGAACTCCGATTGCAGGCGCTCGGCCGCCTCGTCGACGCGCTTGTCGTAGAACTCGATGCGATCGCGCTGCGCGCGTTGCTGGCCGTGCCAGTCGGCCACCTCGAAGCGCTGCTTGGCCTCAGCGCTGGCTTCGCGGAACAGGCGGTAGTGGCGGTTGAAACCGTCCAGCATCGCCCGCGCCAGATCGAGGGCGTGCGGGTCGGTCAGGGCCACCGGGAAGCCCGCGCCCGACATCACGGCACGCCTTCGTTGGCGGTGTGGGCGGCCGGACCGCGACGCGCATGGACAGCAGCCAGCGCCAGCTCGTAAGCCTCACGCACCTGCTCGGGCCCCGATACGGTCATCTTCAGATCCTCCAGCAGGCCGTTGTGCAGGCCATAGAACCAGCCGTGCACCACCAGCTCCTGCCCGCGCGCCCACGCATCCTGAACCACCGTGGTTTGGCAGACATTGCGGGCCTGCTCGATCACATTCAGCTCGCACAATGCATCGACACGCTGCGCTTCGTCCACCGTGGCCAGCCAGTCTTGATGCTGGTTGCGCACGTCTTGCACGTAGCGGATCCAGTTGTCGGCGATGCCGACCCGCAGGTTGTGCAGCGAGGCCGCGACGCCACCGCAGCCTGAATGGCCGACGATGATGATGTGCCGCACCTTCAACATGTCTGTCGCGTACTGCACCACCGACAGGCAGTTCAGATCGGAATGCGCCACCACATTGGCGACGTTGCGGTGCACGAACAGCTCGCCAGGCGCCAGGCCGACCAGCTCGTTGGCCGGCACGCGGCTGTCGGCGCAGCCGATCCACAGGTACTGGGGCGCTTGCTGATTCAGCAAGTTGGTGAAAAAGCCGGGCGTTCGTTGCTCCGTGGCATGCGCCCACATCCGGTTACTTTCGAAGAGTTCTTTCAGTTCGCTGGTCATAAGTTGACGACACTAGGAAGGCCCGAGTCTATCGACCGAAAGTCCCCCGATTCAACACCATGGGCCCGCTGTGACCGATACGAACAAGCTGCAGCAAGAACCGGACTACCCCTGGGCCGACAAGCTGCCCGCTCTGGGCCGCACCATCGAAGTGGCGCCCGGCGTGCGCTGGCTGCGCATGCCGCTGCCATTTGCGCTGAACCACGTCAATCTGTCGCTGCTGCGTGACCAGATCGACAGTCCCGACGGCCCGGTGCGGGGCTGGACGGTGGTCGATTGCGGCATCGCCGACGACGCGACCCGCGCCGCCTGGGAACAGGTGTTCGCCACCCAGCTCGACGGTCTGCCCGTGCTGCGCGTGGTGGCGACGCACATGCACCCCGACCATGTGGGCCTTGCGCACCGGTTGACGCAACGCTGGAGCCGCACGGCCTCGGCGACCGACGCCGGCTTCGAGTGCCGCTTGTGGATGAGCGCCACCGACTTTGCCGCGGCACGCCTGGGCAGCCGCACCGACTCCTTGATGGGGGGGCATGCGTCCGCCGCCTTCATGGCCTCGCACGGGCTGGCCGATGCTCAGGCGTTGACACAGATTCGCGCCCGCGCAGGCTTCTACGCCAGCATGGTGCCGCAGGTGCCTGCGACTTACCGCCGTCTGATGGACGGCGGCGTGCTGGACATCGGCAGTGTGCAGTCGAGCGGCCGCCGTGCGTGGCATTGCCTGGCGGGCTACGGCCATGCGCCGGAGCACATCGCGTTGCACAGCCCGACCCTGGGCGTGCTGGTAGCCGGCGACATGCTGCTGCCGCGCATTTCGACCAACGTCAGCGTCGACCATCTGGAGCCCGAGGCCAACCCGCTGGCGCTGTTCCTGGCGTCGCTGGAACGGATGCGCGCGCTGCCCGCCGACACGCTGGTGCTGCCCTCGCACGGCAAGCCCTTTCGTGGCCTGCACGCCCGCATCGATCAGCTGCAGCAACACCACGCCGATCGTCTGGCCGACGTGATGGCCGCCTGTGCGCAAGCGCCCCGCACCGCGGCCGAGCTGCTGCCGGTGCTGTTCAAGCGCACCCTCGATGTGCACCAGACCACTTTTGCGATGGGCGAGTCGATCGCGCACCTGAACGCCTTGTGGCACGCGGGGCAGTTGCGGCGCCAGTGTGAGCAGGGCGTCTACCGCTTTTCGCCGCCCCTTGCTTGACCAGCAGCGGTCAATCGAAGACCGGCAGCACGTCGGTCTTCAGCACCTCGCGGGTGCGCTGGTAGTCGGGCACGACCGAGCGCACCACGTCCCAGAACCTTGGGCTGTGGTTCATTTCACGCAGGTGGGCGAGCTCGTGGGCGACGACATAGTCGATCGTTGACAGCCCGAAATGGATCAGCCGCCAGCTCAGTCGGATCGACCCGTCAGCGCTGGCGCTGCCCCAGCGGGTCTGCGCCGACGACAGGCTGAACCGGCGGTAGCGCACGCCCAGTTGCGCGGCGTAGTGCTCGCAGCGTTCGGCGAACACGCGCTTGGCCTGGCGCTGCAGCCAGCTATGCACGGCGTCACGGATCTGCTCGCGCGTGGCGCTGGAAGGCAGCCCGGTGTGCAGGCGCCGTGGCGCGCCGTCGCAAACGCCGGCATCCAGCACCGCGCCCGACGGCGGGATGCCGGCGCGTGCATCCAGCACGACGACCACCGTCTGGCCGAGGAACGGGATCGTGACGCCGTCGCGCCAATCGACGCGCGCTGATTGCAGACGCCGGCCACGCTCCTGCTGCTGGTGCAGCTTAGCCAGGATCCAGTTCGCCTTCTCGCGCAGCGCGGTTTCGATGTCACGCGCGCCGACCCAGCTCGGCACATTGACGCACAGGCCCTCGGTGCCCACGACGAAGCCGATGCTGCGACGCCGCACCCGCTTCAGCGCATAGCCCACGGTGTGGCCGCCCAGCACGATCTCGCGGACGGCCTGCGGGTGGCGGAAGGCCGCCGGGGCGAGGGCGGTGCTGTCCAGCGAGGGCGTCGGTGTCGCGGGGGCCGCGGGCGCCGCCGGCGTCGGCCGCATCGGCTTTGAGGCCGTGGCCTCCGGCGCAACGAACAGCGACAGCTGTGCGGGGTCGGGGCGACGGGGGGCGACCATGGGAACGAAGTCTACGGTTTGGTCGCGGTGCCGCCGCTTGGCGGTATGGCCGTGGGGGGTGACGCAGGCCGTGCGGCTTCCCCGGCATACGCTTCGGGATCGAGCCGCCGCATCTCCGCCTCGATCCAGGTTTCGACCTCGCGCATCAGCGCATCGGGCCGCTTGCCCACCGACGACAGCAGCGGGCCCACCGACACATCGATCACACCGGGGCGCAGCGTGAAGGTCTTGCGTGGCCAACAACGCGCCGAGGTCACCGCAATCGGCAGCACCGACGCGCCGGTGGTCACCGCCAGCCGCGTGCCACCCGATTTGTACTCTTCCTGCTGCCCGCGCGCAGCCCGGGTGCCTTCGGGAAACATGATGACCCACGCGCCGTGTTTCATGTGCCGCGCACCCTGCTCGGCGACGCGCCGCCAGGCTTCCGAGCGCCGCGCGCGGTCGATGTGGATCATGTCCATGCGCGCCATCGCCCAGCCGAAGAACGGGATGTACAGCAGCTCGCGCTTGAACACATAGGCCAGCGGGTGCGGCATCAGGCCGGGGAAGGCGAAGGTCTCCCAGGTCGACTGGTGCTTAGGCAGCACGATCACTGCCGGCGCGCGGTTGGCCTCGGCCAGGTTGTCCAGGCCGTGCATCCGGTGGCGCACGCCGCAGATGACGCGCGCGGCCGCGATCGAATGCGTCAGCCAGCCGGCGCACAGCCAGTAGATGCGGTCGCTGCGGGCAAAGATCGACACGATCAGCACGACCGTGGCCCACGGCACCACGCTGACCGCCATGTAGGCCAGGAACAGATAAGAACGCAGCGCCCAGAAGAAGCGCTGCATCAGGGCAATTCCCCGAAGCCGGAATCGGACTCGCCGGTGTTGCCCCGCTGGTTGCGCTGCTGGCGGATCCACCAGTCGGCGAAAGCCCCCAGGTCGGCATGCACGCGGGTGCCGGGCACTGCATCGAGCAGGTCGGCCAGCGCCTTGCCTTCGAGGCCGGCGCTCTTGCCGGTCAGCACCAGGTGGGTTGGGCAGCCAGCGGCCATGCCGGCCTGTAGGTCGCGCAGGGTGTCGCCGACCATCGGCGTGTTTTCAAGCGAGACACTGAAGCGGTCGGCGATCTGCAACATCATGCCCGGCAGCGGCTTGCGGCAATCGCAGCCATCGTCGGCTGTGTGCGGGCAGAAAAACACCGCGTCGATGCGCCCGCCCTGGGCCGCCAGCGCATGGTTCATCTTCAGCTGGATCTCGTTGAGCGAGGCCATGTCGAACAGGCCGCGCCCGAGGCCCGACTGGTTGGTCGCCAGCACCGTGTGCCAGCCCGCATGGTTCAGTCGCGATATGGCTTCAAGCGCGCCAGGCAGCGGCACCCATTCATCGGGCGACTTGACGTAGTCGTCACGGTCTTCGTTGATCGTGCCGTCGCGGTCGAGGATGACGAGCTTGAACGTTGTCGGAGACATCTCAGCTTTCCACCCTGTTTTGCGCGGGAGCGCTGCGGCGCGGTGCCGTGTTCCGTTCATGTCCCCCGGGCCGGTTCACCAGCCGTTCGCTTTGGCTCAAGTCCCGCCGGCCCTCCTTGACTTCAGTCCACACGGCACCCGACCCCAGCACTCTGGGCACCACCGTGGCGGTTGAAGGCCGTCGAAGGCAACCGAGTTTCGCTGCGGAGGATGCCGGGTGACCGGCGCAGCGAAGTAAAGGAGGAGGGCCGGATCGATTCGACTCGAAGCCCCTGGGCAGTGAACCGGCCCGGGGGACATGAGCGGAGCCGGTCACCCGGTAGCCTCTGCTCGCGTGGGTCGACGCATGGTCGGCCGCGTTCCGCAATCTCCGCAAAGGGCCAAAAGCTGACTTCGATACGGCAGGTTTCATCTCAGGTGGCCAGCTTGGACAGGTCGGCGACGCGGTTCATCGCGGCGTACAGCTGCGCCAGCAGGCCGAGGCGGTTGGCGCGCAGCGCGGCGTCCTCGGCGTTGACCATCACCGACTCGAAGAAGGCATCGACTGGCGGCCTCAGCGCCGCCAGGGCCTGCAGCGAGGCGGTGTAGTCGTGCTGGTCGAACAGGCTGTCGGCTTTCGGCCGTACGGTGGCCAGCGCCTGCGCCAGCGCCCGCTCGGCGGGCTCCCGCAGCAGCGCGGCATCGACCGTGGTGGGCCCCACGCCGTCGATCTTCTTCAGGATGTTGCCGACACGCTTGTTGGCGGCCGCCAGCGACGCGGCTTCCGGCAGCGTCGCGAAGACGCGCACCGCGTCCAGCCGGCGCGGCAGGTCGCCCAGCCGAGTCGGCGCCAGGGCGAGCACCGCGTCCACTTCCTGTGCGCTGTAGCCCTGGTCTCGCAGGCTCACGGCCAAGCGATCTGCGAAGAAACCCAGCAGCGCCTGTGTGGGGTCGGTGACCAGATCGCCGAAGGCTGGCAAGGCACCCTGCAGCAGGGCGGGCAGATCCAGCGGCAGGTTCTTCTCAGTCAGGATGCGGATCACGCCCAGCGCGTGGCGGCGCAGCGCGAACGGGTCCTTGTCGCCGGTTGGCAATTGGCCGATGCCGAACAGCCCGACCAGCGTCTCCAGCTTGTCGGCCAGCGCCAGCACCGTGCCTGTGTGATTGCGCGGCAGCGTGTCGCCGGCGAAGCGTGGCTTGTAGTGGTCTTCAATGGCGATGGCCACGCCGTCGCGCAGGCCCTCGTGGCGGGCGTAGTAGCCGCCCATCACGCCCTGCAGTTCGGGGAACTCGCCGACCATGTCGGTCAGCAGATCTGCCTTGGCCAGCAGCGCGGCCTGCTGGACCTTGCTGTCGAGCACGTCGAAGGTATCGTGCGCTTCGACCGTGAACGGCAGCGTTGCGTTACTTAGTTGCTTGACGATGGCATGGCCGATCGCGCGGACGCGCTCGGCGCGATCGCGCTGGCTGCCCAGCTTGTTGTGATAGACCACTTTCGCCAGCCCATCGACGCGCGAGGCCAGCGTCTTTTTGCGGTCCTGGTCGAAGAAGAACTTCGCGTCGGCCAGCCGCGGCCGCACCACGCGCTCATTGCCGCCGATCACCGCGCTCGGATCGGCCGGGCGGATGTTGCTGACGATCAGGAATTGATGGGTCAACTTTCCGGCCGCATCCAGCAGCGGGAAGTACTTCTGGTTCGCCTTCATCGTCAGGATCAGGCATTCCTGCGGGACTTCGAGGAAGGCTTCCTCGAAACGACCCAACAGCACATTCGGCCGCTCGACCAGCGCGGTCACTTCATCCAGCAGCGCGTCGTCGTCGATCGGCGTCAGGCCTTGCTTGGCGGCGGCGGCTTGCAATTGGCGCAAGATCTCGGCACGCCGCTCGGAGAAGCTGGCGATCACCGCGCCCTGGTCACGCAACTGCTGGGCGTAGCTGTCGGCGTCGGTCAGCACGACCGGATCGACCGAGGCTTCGAAGCGGTGGCCGTGGGTGGTGTTGACCCCCTTGAGCCCGAGAACTGAAACTGTCTCGAGGACCGTTGAGCCATGCAACACGACGAGACCGTGGGCGGGGCGCACGAATTGAACGCTGGTCCAGCCGGGCTGCGCCCCGCTCTCGAGCTGGTAGGTCATGACTTTGGGAATCGGCAACTTGGCGAGAGATTGCTCGACAGCCCCCTCAAGACAGATTGAGAGCGTCGAGCCCTTGGCCAAATCGTCGCGGAATTTCACGACCTCTTTACCGCCTTCGCTTTCGATGAACGTGCGCTCTCTGATCACCTCGGCAAAGTCGACCCCTTCGTGGAAGCCTTCCTCCTTCATTAATTTCTTGAGAAAAGGCGCCGTTGGTTGTCCATTCTTGTACGCAACTGCTACCGGCATCAGCGTCTTGGGCGGTCTCGGGCTCGGGACCGACACGCTGCGTACCGCAGTGATGTGAACGGCTAACCGCCGTGGACTGGCGTAGACGGAAGCGACCGAATCGGCTTCGAGGAAGTCGTTTGCCGACAGGTGGTCGTAGATCCCTGTGGCAAAAGCCTCACCGAGCTTCTTCAGCGCTTTCGGTGGCAGTTCCTCAACGAACAATTCAACAAGCAGGTTCGCGGTCGTGGTCATCGGGTCAGGCCACTTTCTTGTCGCGTTGTTGCGCCAGCGCGGCGATCACTTCATCGGCCCACTCTCGCGGCGCCATCGGAAAGCCCAGCCGCTCGCGGCTGGCCAGGTAGCTCGCGGCGACCGCCCGCGCCAGGTTGCGGATGCGGCCGATGTAGGCGGCGCGCTCGGTCACGCTGATCGCGCCACGCGCATCCAGCAGGTTGAAGGTGTGCGCGGCTTTCAGCACCTGCTCGTAGGCGGGCAGTGCGAGCTGCTGTTCGATCAGGTGCTTCGCCTGCTTGTCGTGGCTGCCGAAGGCGCCGAGCAGGAAGTCGATGTCGCTGTGCTCGAAGTTGTAGGCGCTCTGCTCTTGCTCGTTCTGCAGGTAGACGTCGCCATAGCTGATGCGTTGGCCATCCGGGCTGGTCGTCCACGTCAGGTCGTACACGTTGTCGACGCCCTGCAGGTACATCGCCAGCCGCTCCAGGCCGTAGGTGATCTCGCCGGTGATCGGCTTGCAGTCGATGCCGCCGACCTGCTGGAAGTAGGTGAACTGGGTCACCTC
>JAYVEB010000331.1:0-2681 GCA_043749095.1 Burkholderiales bacterium
TTTAAGGAATTAAGCGTCCTGTTCGAGGTCTGGACCGCCCCCATCAACTCAGATTTCCAGGTTATCAATCAAACGTGTGCTGCCCAGTTTGGCTGCGCCCAAGACCACCAGCTCTTCAGACGCGAGCAGACCTTGCGGCGGCATCAGGTCAGCACGGCGGCGCACGGTGAGGTAGTCGGGCTTCCAGCCGCGTCTGGCCAGCGCCTGCATGGCTTGGGCTTCAAGCGCAGGCAGATCGGCCGGGCGGGCAGCTTTGGCAGCCCGCCCCAAGGCCTTCAGGGCCTGGGACAGCTGCGCCGCTTCCAGCCGCTGCGCTTCGCTCAGGTAGCTGTTGCGGGACGACAGGGCCAACCCGTCTTCGGCGCGCTGGGTTTCGCCCGCCAAAATCTGAATTGGCAATGCAAACTGCTGCACCATGCGGCGCACCACCAGCACCTGCTGGTAGTCTTTTTTGCCAAAGGCGGCCAGGCCCGAGGGCATGCCCGCGTAGACGCATGAAAACAGCTTCAGCACCACGGTACTGACGCCAATGAAAAAGCCGGGTCTGAAGTGGCCTTCCAGGATGTCGCTGAGGTCGGTGGCGGGGTGCACCTTGTAGGTTTGCGGTTCGGGGTAAAGCTCTCGTTCGCGCGGGGCAAACAGCACGTCGCAGCCAGCCGCTTCGAGGCGCTGGGCGTCGGTGTCCAGCGTACGCGGGTAGCTGTCAAAGTCTTCGTGCGGCGCAAACTGCAGGCGGTTGACAAAAATACTCGACACCGTCACGTCGCCCAGTGGCTTGGCCTGCTTGACCAGTGCAATGTGACCATGGTGCAGATTGCCCATGGTGGGCACAAAGGCCGGGCGTTTGAAGCCACTGAGCTTTTCGCGCAGTTCGCCGATGGTGTGGACGATGTGCATTTTGTATCCTCAAACAATTATTTTTTTAAATCACCACGCGTGGATGGCGTTGACCGGAAAACTGCCGTTTTTCACGGCTTGTACATAGGCTTCCATGGCCCCACGCACGCTGTGCGCCTCGGCCATGAAGTTGTGCACAAACTTGGGCATCTTGCCCAGGTTCATGCCCAGCATGTCGTGCAGCACCAGAACCTGGCCAGAGGTGCCCTGGCCAGCGCCTATGCCTATGGTGGGGCAGTGCGTCAGGGTTTGCGTCAGCGTGGCGGCCAACGCTGCGGGCACCATTTCCAGCACCAGCATCGAGCTACCGGCGTCCTGCAATTCATGCGCCTCACGTTTGAGTTTTGCGGCGGCTTCATCGGTTTTGCCCTGCACCCGGTAGCCGCCCAGCGCATGCACGGTCTGCGGCGTCAGGCCCAGGTGCGCACAGACCGGAATGCCGCGCTCGACCAGAAAGCGCACCGTCTCGGTGGTCCAGCCGCCACCTTCCAGCTTGACCATGTGGGCACCGGCCTGCATCAGCACAACTGCGCTGCGCAGGGCCTGCTCTCTGGACTCGTGGTAGCTGCCAAATGGCAGGTCACCAATCAGCCAGGCCACGCTTTGGGAGCGGCGCAGGCCGCTGGCCACGCACTCAGTGTGGTGGCGCATGGTTTCGAGCGTCACGCCGACGGTGCTGGTCAGGCCTTGACAAACCATGCCGAGCGAGTCACCGACCAGAATGCATTCCACGCCCGCCGCATCGGCAACAGCGGCAAAGGTGGCGTCGTAGGCCGTGAGCATGGTGATTTTTTCACCCTGCGTTTGCATTTCCCGCAGGCGCGGCAGGCTGAGCGGTTTGCGGGCCGACGGCGTCGATGCGGGGGGCAGCGTGCCATAAGGACTGGCAGAGCTGGCCGTTGGATTCGCGGAGGCTTGTGTCATATTGTTGGTCCTCAATTTAGCGAGAGTCTAACCAGCTTGTGAATGGCTTTGGGTCGCTTGTTTGGAGCTCGCTGACAAACAGCTTCAACGAGTCTCGGGCGCCGAGCGGCTCATGCCCAGCCGTTCCAGCAGCTTGATATCGGCTTCGGTGTCCGGATTGCCGGTGACCAGCAACTTGTCGCCGTAAAAGATCGAGTTGGCGCCGGCCAGAAAGCACAGCGCCTGCACCGCATCGCCCATTTGCTGGCGGCCGGCCGACAGGCGCACGCGCGCTGTCGGCATGGTGATGCGCGATACGGCAATGGTGCGGACAAACTCGAACGGATCCAGGTCCGCCTGGTTGGCCAGCGGCGTGCCTTCGACCTTCACCAGGTTGTTGATCGGCACCGACTCCGGGTAAGGCGTGAGGTTGGCCAGCTCGGCCACCAGGCCGGCGCGCTGACGGCGGGTTTCGCCCATGCCAACAATGCCGCCGCAGCAGACCTTCACGCCCGCGCCGCGCACCCGCGCCAGCGTGTCGAGCCGGTCCTGGTACTGGCGCGTGCTGATGATGTCGCCATAAAAATCGGGCGCGCTGTCGAGGTTGTGGTTGTAGTAGTCCAGGCCGGCGCTTTGCAGCGTTTGCGCCTGGCCGTCTTCGAGCATGCCCAGCGTGGCGCAGGTTTCCAGCCCGAGCGCCTTGACGGTGCGGATCAGCTCGGCGACTTTTTCGATGTCGCGCTCCTTGGGCGAGCGCCAGGCCGCGCCCATGCAAAAGCGCGTCGCGCCCGCCGCCTGCGCCAGCTTGGCGGCGGCCAGCACTTCGGCCGGCTCCATCAGCTTGCTGGCTTCCACGCCGGTGTTGTAGCGGGCGGCCTGCG
>JAYVEB010000332.1:0-2680 GCA_043749095.1 Burkholderiales bacterium
TCGTGCCGTACGCCGACGATACCTACTACCGATTGCGGCCGCACATCAGCATCCGGCCGGAGCGCGTGCGCCGCATCGATGCGCGCTTCGGTTTCAACCCCGGCATGTCCGGATTCGAGCGCTTGTACAAGGACGGCCGTCTGGCGATCATCCACGGCTGCGGCTACGACCAGCCGAGCTTTTCGCACTTCGCGTCGATGGCGTTTTGGCACACCGCCGCACCCAACAGCGGCGAGCAGACCGGTTGGGTGGGCCGCCTCGCCGACGTGTTGCGCCCGCGCGCCGAGCCCGGCTATGTGATCAACATCGCGGCCTCGCAATCGCTGGCGGTGCGCGCGCGCCACCAGGTGCCCGTGGTGTTTGACGATCCCGAGCGCTTCGTTCGGCAAGCGCCATTCGAGATGCGCGAGCTGATCGACAGCCTCGGGTTGCCCGGCGGCGAGACTAACGCCACGCGTCGTTACCTGTACGAGATCGCGCAGAGCGCCCGCGAGTCGTCGGCGCGGGTACGCGATGCCTGCGGGAGCTACCGCACCCCGGTGGACTACGGGCTGGTCACACTCGACCTGCCAAAGGTCGCCGCGCTGATCGCCGCCCGCATGCCGACCCGGCTGTACTGCGTCTCGTACCGCAACAACGCATTCGACACGCACGTGCAACAAGTCGAGCCGCATCAGCGAATGCTGACCTACGTGTCGGACGCCGTTGCCGGTTTTCTTCGCGACATCGAACGCCTCGGCCGCGCCGACGATGTTGTGGTGATGGCGTTTTCAGAGTTCGGTCGGCGCGTGCCCGAGAACGCCAACCTGGGCACCGACCACGGCACGGCGGGTCCGATGTTCGTCGCCGGCAAGCCGGTGCGCGGCGGTCAGTACGGTGAGCCGCTCGATCTGGCCGGCCTTACCGCCGACGACAACCTGGTGCACACGACCGACTTCCGCCGTGTCTACGCGACGATCGCGAACGGCTGGCTCGGGTTGCAAGACTCGGCACAAGTGCTGAATGGCCGCTTCGAGCCCTTCTCGATGTTCTGAGCCGGCAGGGCGGCGCTCGATGCGAGCAGCGTCCCGCAGCTTTCCACTCGCAGCCGAGTGATCGTCACCACAGTCGATCAAAGATATAGTTACCGATAACTCTTTGTTTGCATAAATTTCGCAGGTCAACCACCCTCACGCCGGTGGGTTGAGGAGACACAGCACCATGGACGACGGAATGCCATTCCAGCAAGCCAGCGACTTGCGCTGCCTTTGCCTGGTGATCCAGGCGCCTGACGACCTGCGCGTGGTCGATCAGCCGGTGGGCGAACTCGCTGCGGGCGAGGTGTTGGTGAAGGTCGGCTTTGGCGGCATTTGCGGTTCCGACCTGCACTATTTTCATCAGGGCGGCTTCGGCACTGTGCGCATCAAGCGGCCGATGATCCTGGGCCATGAGGTGGCCGGCACAGTGTTGGCCGTGGCCGACGGTGTGCGGCGCGTCAAGCCCGGCGACCGGGTAGCCATCAACCCCAGCCGCCCCTGCAGCGCCTGCGTCTACTGCCTGGAGGGCTTGCCCAACCAGTGCCTGGAAATGCGCTTCTACGGCAGCGCGATGCGCGACCCGCATGTGGAGGGCGCTTTCCGCAACATGCTGGTGTGCGATGCGGTCCAGTGCGAACACGTGGCGGCAGGCGTCTCGCTGCAGCACGCGGCCCTGGCCGAGCCGTTCGCGGTGGCGCTGCATGGCGTGTCGCGCGCCGGCCCGTTGCTGGGCAAACGGGTGCTGGTGTCGGGCTGCGGGCCGATCGGCGCGCTGGCCGTGGCGGCCGCCCGCGTGCACGGCGCCGCCGAGATCACAGCCGTTGACCTGACCGACGAAACGCTGGCCGTGGCGCGTGCCATGGGCGCGAACACGACAGTGAACGTGGCCATCGACACCGAGTGGGTGCAACGCTTTTGCGCCGATGGCCGGACCCGCAAAGGCACTTTCGACGTGATGTTCGAGTGCAGCGGCAACGAGCGCGCGCTGCGCGCCGGCCTGGACACCCTGCGACCGCGCGGCGTGGTGGTGCAACTCGGCCTGGGCGGCGATGTGAGCATCCCGCAGAACATGGTGGTGGGCAAGGAGCTGAGCATCTGCGGTTCGTTCCGGTTCCATGCCGAGTTTGCCCTGGCCGTGCGGCTCATCAACGCGGGTCGGGTGGACATGCGGCCGATGATCACCGGCGCGTTCCCGCTGGCACAGGCGCGTGAGGCGTTCGAGCTGGCCAGCGACCGCAAGCGGGCAATGAAGGTGCTGCTCGACTTCGCTTAAGTGCTGCCGCGCAACTCCACCCGGAACGGCGCCATCACCGTCTCAGCGGGCAGCCGCTGACCCTGGCGCGCAGCTTCGATGGCGCGCAGCAGCAACTGGCCGGCCGCGCGACCGATGCCCACGCAATCCACGGCCACGGTGCTGATCTGGGGGTGGCAGGACGCCGCCACCTCGAAGCCACCGAAGCCTGCGATGGCCAGACGATCAGGCACCGCCCACCCACGACGCTGGCATTCCATCAACGCACCGAACGCGGGGTGGTCGGACACGCAGACCAGGGCCTGCACGTCGGGCCAGCGCAGCATCACCTGCGCCACGCCCTGGGCGCCGTCGGCCATCGACACCGCCGCTCGGCCAACACTGAGGATGTGGCCGGCATCCAGACACAAGC
>JAYVEB010000333.1:0-2679 GCA_043749095.1 Burkholderiales bacterium
AGTATCTCCCTCCGGATCAAGCCTCCGTAAATCAAATCATTAAAATCTTAGGCGAGACCTTGCCGGCTGGCGTGAACGTCAACGGGATTGTGTCTTACGATTCCCTAGTTCCGTTTGCTTATCGGCTTTATGTTTCTCCGGGCTCGGGGTACGGAACCGGAAAGTATGCGGGCATTCATCGAGCTAAATTTCCATTCGGTTATAGAGTTAATAATAAAAGCATTCAGGGCTACGGAAGCGTTCAAGATCCACTTGTAGGTGGGTCATACTCTAGCTAAAGTTTTAATATAGGAGTTTTACATATGCCATCATTCACACGACCTTCAGTTTACCCAGATTGGGCAACTTCAGGAACTCGAACGAACCCAGGAACTCCGGCTATAGCTCAAGGTTATGTGCCCGACTTCGTCCCTCCAGCAGAGTGGCACAACTGGCAATTTGGATACGCGGGTGATTGGATTCGCTGGCTCGACCAACAGGTTCAACAGAATTACTCGAACTTAGAGTTCGATGCAATCATAGGAACAAACGGCACCTACCCGGACATCAATTCGATGATCGCAGCGATTCAAGCTGGGACCGTTATCACGAAGGTTTTAATTTCTACGCTTCAGACTTTGGCTGTGACTCAAGTTATCCCTGCGGGGATTGCAGACCTAGAGCTAGTATTTAAGCCGCAAGCTTTCTACTCGAAGGGAATTTCCTCAACTCCAGGACTTCAAATCGACGGGCAAAGGATTACAGTAAGAGGGGGCCGATGGCTTTCTTTCAGCGGAGTCTCAGACGTAGCGATTCTCCTAAGCGCCACATCTAGAAATTGCCGAATCAACGACATCAATTTTAATTCATGCACGACCGCGATCAGTGACCTAGGGACCGGAAACGAACTCAGCGGAAACATAGAGGAAGTTTAAATGAAAAAAATAATCCACTTACTTGTAACCTTATTTACCTCGGTGTCTTTCGCCGCTTCGGGAACGATCCCAACAAAGTTCAACACCGACACAGTTCAGTTTGGGCACAACGGCTCGGTCGCGAATCATAACTTGATTTACGACTTCGGACTCGCGGGATTGAATCCGGCTCTCGCCGTCGACAGCGCGACCAAGACTCTAAAGTACAACAAGAATTTCTTTCAGATCGGCGCGGGATCGGCTGCGAACGAGAGCTACGCTTTCAACATCGGGGCGGGTGCGAACAACCCAAACATTCGTTGGAATAGCTCTCTTTCTAAGCTTCAGTTCTCGAACGATGGAACTACGTTTAAGACTTTCAATTTAGGGAGCGACATCCTCTCGGGTGCGGCTACAAATGGTCAGGTCTTAACGGCAGACGGATCGGGCGGGACTCTCTTTGCGGCAGGCTCGGGCGGCGGGGGATCGAAGAATTATCTCTCTACAGTCACAACCACGAATGGAACGAACGTAGGAAACGGGAACTTCGAGGCCGGAACAACCTCGGGTTGGGTCTTGGGAAGTACGACGATCAGCGCGAACGGATTGCCTACGGGAACTCCGACTTTCGGAACTGGCTCAGACGCGAATCTTAGTTTCTCTGCGGTAACGGCGAACAGGCTTTCGGGAACTTACTCGGGCTCTTACAACAGCACGACTCCAACGGTTCAAGGAAATTTCGTTTCGACCGCTCCCTTCAATATTGATTCTCAGGATCAAGCGAAGGTCTTAAGCGTAAAGATTTACTACAAAGCAATTTCAGGAGCGGCTGGGGCCGACTTCTCTGGAACTAACTTAAATTCGTTTGGTCTCGCGGTCTATGACGTCACAGCAGGAGCTTGGGTAGACTCCTTAGCTGGAAACTTTGGGCTTACTCAGGGTATCGGTGCGGGCTATGCTACGGCAACCTTTCAGACAAGTTTTACATCTACTCAATATCGATTCGTTCTTTACAACGCTCATCCTACTGTTACAGCGATTAATCTCGTCATAGACGATGTTGTCGTAGGGCCGAATGCTTCAAATCCTGGAGTGATTCCAAAATCATCGACTAAAACTATTTATCTGACTGGCTCTGGCACTTACACAGTACCTCAAGGCGCTTATCAAATTAAAGTAAAAATGGCCGGTGGCGGGGGCGGAGGAAGTGGTTCGGGAACTTCTGGGGGATCTCCCGCTGGAACTGGTGGCAATACTACTTTCGGTCCAAGCTTGCTCGTTGCGAATGGTGGTACTGGAGCGGTTTTTGGCTATTATGGAGGTACTGGAGCCACAGCGAGCATTGGGACTGGTGCTACTGGATTGGCTCTTTCCGGTGGAACGGGCGGTGGAACTTCAAGCACAGCAAATTCAACTCAGACTTATGAAATTGGAGGATCAGGCGGCACTAATGCGTTCGGAGGGGCCGGACCAAGCACATCTTCTGCTGCTGGTCTTGATGGGGTTGCCAACAGTGGCTCTGGAGGCGGCGGTGGTGGAAATGGATTAATCGGTAACGCTGCGAGCGGAACTGGTGGAGGAGCTGGCGGTTATGTTGACGCCATTGTTCCTTCTGCTTATTTGAACGCACACCCTACGATTAGTTATTCGGTTGGAGCCGGAGGCGCAGCGGGCACCGCTGGTCCATCAGGATATGCTGGCGGTCGCGGTGGTGATGGTATCATCGAAATCACAGAAGATTACCTTGGCGCAAACGTAGAATTATCAAGCGACACGGACACAAGAG
>JAYVEB010000334.1:0-2678 GCA_043749095.1 Burkholderiales bacterium
CATGGGGAGCATCAGCCCGGCCGAAGCGGTCAACCTGATCAACCGCGAACGCGGTGTGCTGATCGACGTCAGTGAGCCACCCGAGTACGTCGCTGGCCATGCGGGTGGCTCGAAGAACGTGCCGTTTGGCACGTTGGAAACAGCCACCGATCTGCCGAAGAACAAGACCGTTCCGCTGCTGCTGATGTGCCCGACTGGCGCGCGTGCGCACCGCGGTGTGGCCATCCTGCGCAAGCGCGGCTACGAAAAGGCCAGTGCGGTCGCCGGTGGCGTCGCTGCCTGGCGCGAGGCGAACCTGCCGATGGAGCGCTCCGCTTGACGATCACCACGCCCCACGGCGCCAGCCTGTCCATGACCCAGCATTCCTCCATCACCGTGTACACCACCGAGGTGTGCCAGTACTGCCTGCGCGCGAAGGCGCTGCTGAAGGCACGTGGCGTGACTGCGATCGACGAGGTGCGTGTGGATCGTGATCCGGCCGCGCGCGCCACGATGATCGAACGCACCGGGCGGCGCACCGTGCCGCAGATCTTCATCGGTGACGCCCACATCGGAGGCTGCGACGATCTGATCGCACTCGATCAGCGTGGCGGCCTGCTGCCGCTGCTGCAGCAGGCTGCGCAAGGCTGAGCACCGATCGACGCCCGAGCGCGTCAGTTCCGGTGCCGAAGGCCCTCACAGCTGTCAAATGGCATCCGCCATAATCCGATCCCCAAGCGGTGGCCTGGTCGCCGCTGCACAACCCACCCCGAGATTGCCATGGCAGACGAAGACACCTCCCCGATGTTCCAGATTCAGCGCATCTACCTGAAGGATTTGTCGCTGGAACAGCCCAATTCGCCGGCGATCTTCCTGGAGCAACAGCAGCCGCAGGTCGACATCAACATCGGCGTCGGCGCCGACACCATCAGCAAAGACAGCTATGAAGTCACGGTGCGTGTGACCGTGACCACCAAGGTTGGCGAGAAGACCTTGTTTCTGCTGGAAGCCAAGCAGGCCGGTATTTTCGAAATCCGCAACATCCCGCAGGATCAGCTGCAGCCGATCATCAGCATCGCCTGCCCGGGCATCGTCTACCCGTATCTGCGCGCGATCGTCTCCGACATCTGCACCCGCGCCGGCTTCCCGCCGGTGACGCTGGCCGAAATCAACTTCCAGGCGATGTACGAAAGCCAGATGGCTGCCGCCGCCGAGTCCGCTGCCAATGGCGCCGGCGGCAACGCGCTGGTCAACTGAGCGTCGGAACGATCCAGGGCTGCTGAGCGCCACTCGGTGAAACTGAGCGTGCTCGGTGCCGGTGCCTGGGGCACCGCGCTGGCGATCAGCGCCAGCGCCCGCCATCCCACACTGCTGTGGGCGCGGGATGCAGCGCAGGCCGAGGCGATGCGCTTGCAGCGGCGCAACCCACGGTACCTCGCCACCGCCGCCTTCCCGGCGGCGCTTGAAGTGACTGACGATTTCGATGCGGCTGTTGCGCATGCCCAGGGTGGCCTGCTGATCGTGGCCACGCCAATGTCCGGACTCGCCCCGGTATTGCGCTCCCTGCCGCCCGGCCCGCAGGCGCCCGGCCTGTACTGGCTTTGCAAGGGCTTTCAGGAGGGCACCGGCTTGCTGGGGCACGAGGTGGCGCAGCAGGTGTGGCCGGGCGGGCGCGTGGGTGCGCTGTCGGGCCCCAGCTTCGCGCAGGAGGTGGCTGCAGGCCAGCCGACAGCGCTGGTTGCTGCCAGCTGCGATGCCGCACTGCGCGAGCAGGCCGTCGCCGCGCTGCACAGTGACAACCTGCGCATCTACACCTCCGACGACCCGATCGGCGTCGAGGTCGGCGGTGCAGTCAAGAACGTGATGGCGATCGCCACCGGGCTGGCCGATGGCCTGCAACTCGGCTTCAACGCCCGTGCGGCATTGATCACTCGCGGGCTGGCGGAGATGATGCGTCTGGGCGTGGCGCTGGGCGCCCGCGCCGACACCTTCATGGGCCTGAGCGGGCTGGGCGATCTGGTGCTGACCGCCACTGGCGACCTGTCACGCAATCGCACCGTCGGCCTGCTGCTGGCGCAGGGCCAGCCGCTGGCGCAGATCGTTGCCGAGCTCGGTCATGTGGCCGAGGGCGTGCTCAGCGCGCCCACCGTGCTCAAGCGCGCCCGGACGCTGGGTGTCGAGATGCCGATCACCGCCGCGGTGGTGGCGGTGCTGGAAGGGTGCGCCACGCCGCGCGAGGGCGTCGAGCAACTGATGGGCCGTGGCCCCCGCTCTGAGCGCTGAGCGTCTCAGTCAAGCACCGCCGGCGTAGCCGTTCTGGCGCCACGCTTCGAACACGGCCACGGCCACCGCATTGCTCAGGTTCAGGCTGCGCTGCCCTGGCAGCAGCGGCAACCTGACGCGCTGGTCTTCGGCGAAGGCATCCCGCAGTTCCGCGGGCAAGCCAGCGGTTTCCGAGCCGAACACCAGCCAGTCGCCGGCCTGCCAGGCGATGGCGGCCGGGGTCTGGAGGCCGCGCGTCGTGAAGGCGAAACACCGGGCCGCATCGGGCTGCATCGCCGCGACGAACCGATCCCAGGACGCATGGCGCTGCACCCGCGCATGCTCGTGGTAGTCGAGCCCGGCGCGCTGCAACAGCTTGTCGTCCATCGAAAAACCCAGCGGCTCGATCAGGTGCAGTGCACAGCCGGTGTTGGCGG
>JAYVEB010000335.1:0-2675 GCA_043749095.1 Burkholderiales bacterium
TGGCCAACCTCCTGTTCAGGTTGGAGCATCTTCTCAGACAGATAGCTCATAGCGTGAGCTACCACCTGGGATAGCTGAACATTCTTGCTGATCAGGAAACCGAATGGCGCGCAGCATCGAGCGATTGACCGACCCGGCCCGAGCAATTCGTCAAGAATCCGGCATGCCGGCTGTGCCCCTGCTCGACCCGACCACCAAGAAGTACCTGCCCTGGGTCGTTGCGACGGCGCTGTTCATGGAACAGCTCGACGCCACCATCGTCAACACGGCCGTGCCCGCCATGGCGGCCAGCCTGCACGTCACCCCACTGAGCCTGAAGGCGGTGGTGGCCAGCTACATCCTGAGCCTGGCGGTGTGCATCCCGATCAGCGGCTGGATGGCCGACCGCTTCGGCACCCGCCGCGTGTTCATGAGTGCGGTGGCGATCTTCACCGTCGCCTCGATGCTGTGCGGCCTGTCGGTCATCGTGCCGATGCTGGTGGCCGCACGCATCCTGCAGGGCATCGGCGCGGCGATGATGATGCCGGTCGGGCGGCTGGCCATCATCCGCACCTTCGCCAAGTCGGAGCTGCTGACGGCGATGAACTTCGTCATCATCCCGGCGCTGATCGGCCCACTGCTCGGGCCCACCGTTGGCGGGCTGATCGTGCATGTGCTTTCGTGGCGCGAGATCTTCTTCGTCAACCTGCCGGTGGGCGTGATGGCGCTGTGGATGATCCATCGCCACATGCCCGATTACCACGGCGATGCGCGGCGCCCGCTCGACGTGATCGGCCTGGTGCTGTTCGGCAGCGGCACGGCGCTGCTGTCGTGGCTGCTGGAAATCTTCGGCGAGCACCGGATCGACATCACCTCGATCGCGGTGCTGTCCCTGCTGTCGATCAGCCTGCTCGCTGGCTACGTCTGGCATGCCCGCGACGCCGCCTTCCCGCTGCTGCGGCTGAGCCTGTTCAAGACCCGCACCTTCCGGGTGTCGGTGGTTGGCGGCTTCGTCACGCGGCTGGGCGTCGGTGGGCTGCCATTCCTGCTGCCGCTGCTGTACCAACTCGGGCTCGGGCTGCCGGCCTGGCAGTCGGGCCTGCTGATGATGCCGACCGCGCTGGCGGCGATGGGCATGAAGCTGGTGTCGCAGCAGGTGCTGCGCCGCTTTGGCTACAAGCGGGTGCTGGTGGTCAACACGGTGATAATCGGCATCACGATCTCGCTGTTCGCCACGGTCGATGCGAGCAGCCCGCTGGCCGTGATCATCGCCCTCGGCTTGGCGCAGGGGTTCTTCAACTCGCTGCAGTTCTCGAGCATGAATTCGATGGCCTACGCCGACGTCGACACGCCTGACTCCAGCATGGCCAGCACCATCGCCAGCTCGATGCAGCAGCTGTCGCTGAGCTTCGGCCTGGCCTGCGGCTCACTGGTCGCCGGCTGGTACCTGGGCGAGCTGCCGCAGACCGACCGCATCGCGATGACCGGCGCGCTGCACCATGCCTTTCTGACGATGGGCGTGCTGACGATCGCATCGTCGCTGTCGTTCTGGACGCTGCGGCCTGGTGACGGCGACAGCGTCAGCAAGGGCAGCGCCCTGCCGGAGCTTCAGCGGTAGAACGCCTCGACCGTGCCCTTCAGCGTGATCAGCAGCGGCTGGCCCTTGCGGTCCACCGCCTTGCCGGCCGGCACCTTGATCCAGCCTTCGCTGATGCAGTATTCCTCGACGTCCCCACGGTCCTTCCCGTTGAAGCGGATGCCGACCTCGTGTTGGAACACCGCCGCGACGTGATGCGGGCTGCGGGCGTCGATCGACAGGTGGTCGGGCAGCGGGGGTTTGGTGACGGCGTCGTTCATGGCGATGTGTTGAGTGGTGCTCAGCCCTGCAGGCCGGCATAGACGTTCTGCACGTCTTCGTTGCCGTCCAGCGCGGCCAGAAAGGCCTCGACCTCTTCCAGCTGCTCGGCACTGAGACTGGCGGGCGCGACGGGATTCTTCGGCTTGTATCCCAGCTTGACCGACAGCACGCTGAAACCCTGCGCCGGCAGCGCGCGGCTGACCAGATCGAGGTCGGTCGGGTCGGTGAGGAACAGCGTGACGCCATCGTCGACCGCTTCGAAGTCTTGCGCGCCCGCCTCGATGGCAGCCAGCTCAGGATCGGCACCGGTGGCGGTCTGCTCAGCCTCGATCATGCCCAAGTGGTCGAAGTCCCAGGCCACCGAACCAGACGCGCCGAGCTGCCCCTTGCGGAACAGCACGCGCATTTCAGACGCGGCGCGGTTCACGTTGTCGGTCAGGCACTCGACCATCACCGGCACGCGGTGCGGCGCGAAGCCCTCGTACAGCGCGTGCTCGAAATGCACCGCCTCACCGGTCAGGCCCGCGCCCTTCTTGATCGCGCGTTCCAGCGTCTCTTTCGGCATCGACACCTTGCGGGCCTGCTCGACGACCAGCCGCAAACGCGAATTCGCCGCCGGATCGGGGCCCTGGCGCGCGGCAATCATGATGTCCTTGGCCAACTTGCCGAACAACTGCCCCCGGGCGTTGGCGGCGAGGTCCTTGTGCTTGGCTTTACACTGCGCGCCCATCTGCGATATTCCTTTCCTGATCAGCAAGAATGTTCAGCTATCCCAGGTGGTAGCTCACGCTATGAGCTATCTGTCTGAGAAGATGCTCCAACCTGAACAGGAGGTTGG
>JAYVEB010000336.1:0-8931 GCA_043749095.1 Burkholderiales bacterium
GCGGCGCGCCACAAACTCGTAGACGAAGGTCTTGCCGGGCTGGATGGCCGGCTGGTTCAAGCCCGCCACGCCGTCCATGCCGTTCGGCAGGCGCTGGCCATGCCAGTGCACTGTCGTGTGCTCAGGCAGCTTGTTGGTGACGAAGATGCGCACCCGGTCGCCTTCCACCACCTCGATGGTGGGCCCGGGCGACTGGCCGTTGTAGCCCCACAGATGGGCTTTGAAGCCGGGCGACATCTCGCGCACCACCGGCTCGGCAACCAGATGGAATTCCTTGACGCCTTGGTTTATCCGCCAGGGCAGCGTCCAGCCGTTGAGCGTGACCACCGGGTTGTAGGGCCGGCCAGTGCTGGGCACCAGCGGAGGCATCGTGTTGGGCGTGGTCTGCAACACCGGCTCGGGCAGCGCGGACATCGCGACCCGGCTGACCGAAGCGGTGGCCACCGCCGCCGTGGCGGCACCGGCGTTGCGGAAGAAAGTACGTCGTGAAAACATCGGTGGATCCTCGAATCAGTGGTCGGCCGCCGCGCTGTCCGTCATGGACATCGCAGGCGCCATCGAAGGCGACATCGCGCCCATGGCGGACGGGCCGATCTGCGCGCTGTCAAGCGCCGCCTGAGCCAGCCAGAAATCGCGCAGCGCCTCGATGTAGCCATTGACGCTGGTGATCTGCGAACGCGCATCGGCCAACAGGTCGAACACGCCGATCAGCATGCCGTTGTAGCGAAGCTGGTTCTGCTCCGAGATGCGCTTCTTCAGCGGCACGATCTCGTCACGGAAATGGCGGGCGATGTCGTAGCTGGTGCGGTAGTTCGCATAGGCCAGGCGCACGTCGCTGCGTGCGTTGATGGCGAGGTCAGCCGCGTGGTTGACCGACTGCATGTAGATCGCCTCGGCCTTGGCAACCCGCGCCGTGCCCCAGTCGAACAGTGGCAGCTCGACGCTGACCTCGAAGCCGCGCTCGGCGGGCGCGTCGCTGTGCGAATAGCGGTTCGCCCCGATCTCCAGCACGTTGACGAAGCGCGTCACGCGTGTCAGGCCCAGGCTCCTCGCCAGTCGCTCGCTGCTGAGCCTGGCCGCCTGCACATCCATGCGCTGTGCCATCGCGGTCTGCTCGATGTCTGGCAGCTCGTTCGGCTGCGCCGGCAGGTCGGGCAGCCGCTCGGGCAGGCGGAAATCGGTCTGCGTACCCCACAGGCCGAGCAGCCGCGTCAGTTGCTCGCGCGCCGCAACACGCGCCTGCTCGGCACGTGCCAGGTTCAGCGCCGCATCGGCATAAAAGCCCTGCTCGCGGGCCTGCTGCAGTGCGCTCCAGTTGCCGGACTGCACCTGTCGGCGGGCCAGCTCGGCACCGGCTTCGGCTGCGGTCTGCACCTGCAGCATGTAGCGCCGGGTTTCGTCGGCCGCCACCGCGCTGTAGTACGCCGAGCGGGTTTGCCACGCCAGCGACAACACACTGATCAGCGCCGCGCCGCGCGTCGCCTCGAAGCGCTGGTTCTCGATCTGGCGCGCCAGTGGCAGCGTCAGCAACCGCCCGAGATCGAAGGTGATGCTGCGGTCGATCTCGGTGCTCGCGCCCTGGCGCAGGCGCCCGAACCTGAAGCCCGGGTTCGGCAGCAGCCCGGCTTGCATGCGGTCGGCATCGCCAATGCCGAGCTGGTCGAAAGACGCTTGCAGGCCGCGGTTGTTCAGCAACGCAAGCTGGATCGCCGCATCGACCGACAGCGGCTGCGCCAGCAGTTCGGCCACACGCGCGTCGATGGCCGCCCGTTCGCTGTCTGAGCGGGCCCAGGCGATGGCCTTGCCCAGACGCGATCTGGCATCTTGTTCGAGGGCGCCGAAACCTGCGTCGGGCTGCAGCGCGGCGCAGCCGCCGAGTGCGAGCAGCCCCAGTGCGGCGGCTGCAATTCGGTGGCGCGGTGGTGAGTGATATGGCGTCATCGTTACCGCCTCACTTCTGCGGGTGGTCGCCATGGCCAGCCTCGGCAGACGGTACCGTCGCCGGGGCTGCGGCGTCGCCCGGCTTGGCCAGCGCAGGCTCGCTGGCCTCACGCGCGTAAGCCCGCCAGCCTCCGCGCTGTCGCACCAGATCATTGATGTCGCGCCAGGATGCCACCGGCGTGTCGGTGTAGGTCTGGTAGCCAGTGAAGGGCGATCGGTACAGCGCAGCAGGCACAGCAGCCTTGGCGTCTGTGGGGCGGGGTGCCGTGGGTTCGGCAGAAGGGGGCAACGTCGTCGGCCCCTGCGCCGCAGCGGCGAGGACATGCAAGCTGGCAGCGGCCCATGCCAACAGCTGGAGGGCCTTCGGAATTGAAAACATTGAAAACCTCGTCTCGAACGCGAGCGGCTCGAAGCCGTTGGCAACGGTCCATGAAGTGCACGCGCAGCCGTGCGGTACGCACAGCGGCACCGCACAACAGCGCGGCGCAGGCGCATGCAGCGCCGGTCAGCCGGGCGAGGTCCGGGGAGGTCGGTCAGGCCCGCCGGTCAGGAAACCGATCGGGCCGATGGAGAAGAAGCGCGTCGGTGCGCGGTCGGGCCCCGCATCCGCAAACACCAGCGCTGTGGCGGGCAGTGCAGCACCCACGCAGCAGGCGGCGCAGGCACTGCATTTCGCGTTTGCCTTGCCGTCTGCGTGATGGTGACCGGCTGCTCTCGCGTCGTCATCGAGGTTGCCCTGGCGGAAATGATGATGTGCCTCGAGCGCCTCCGGCAGAGTCGCCACCGACCCGTCCATCGCAACCGTTCGGTCATGGCTGGCGCCGCAGTTCAACATCGTCGCAGCCGCGTAGCCCTGCAATGGCAGTGCAATCAGCAACAGCCACATCAGCGCGGTGCGGAAACGAAACATCATCATCACAGTTTAGGCGGTGCAGCAATGTCCCGTGTCACGAATGCCCGTTCAGTGGCGCGCAGCCACCGCCGCGTCGTCGAGCCCGGTGTCCGGCGACTCGTTGGTCTGGTTGCCGTCGCCTTCGATCAGCTCTTCGGTGACGAAGCGGCCATAGCGCTGCGCGGCCACCGCCTTCAGCGTGTGCGCCACCGCATTGACCTTGTCGACATGCGCCTGTTCCGGCGCATGCACGACCAGGAAACTGCAGCCTTCCTGAGCCAGTTCGCGGTGCGCCTTGATCAGGTTCAGGTCCTGGCCGAGGGCCGCCAGCGGGCTGGCTTTTCCCACCTCGGCGTCGACCTGGGCGATCATCTCCGCCGAGGTGTAGCGCACCATCTCCGACGCCGCAAAGCCCTGCTCGCTCAACGCCGCTTCGGCCGCCTGCAGATCGCCCGCCGTGCGGAAGGTGATGACCACGTGTCTGACGGGCTTGAAGACACCAAACGATTCGGGAACGTTGTTCTTGTCCATGCAGTTCTCCTGTGAGTGACAGCCACGATCGCTACCCCTCATAGATGATAGGCCTCGGCCCCGCTGGAATAAAGGGAGGGGTCGGACAAGCCCGCGTGGTCGCGTCAATCCGCTCCGACACGCGACCGCGCCGGTGGCACCTCAGGTGCCCGCTGCACGGCCTGGCGCAGTACAACGACGACCCAGGCGGTTGCGACGGCCACGCCCCACACCGCAATGCAGATGCCGGCCGTGGTCTGACTGGCCAGCGTATAGGCGTTGCACAGCCGCCGATCGGTGGTCGCGAAGTAGACGCCAAGCCACACGGTCATCGGCACCGCAGAGCCGACGATGAAGAGCTGCAGCACGGCAGGCGCGCGCCATACCGAGCTCTGCAGCAGCGCGCCACAGGCCAACAACGTCGTCACCTTGAGCACATCGGCCAGCGGCGACACCACCGCGCGGTCGATGGCCGACGGCAGCATCCAGTACGCGAGAACGACCTGGGCGGCCAGCAAGCCGGTCAACCCGTAGCGATTCCAGTCGGCGGTCCATCGCCATGCCCGCGCCTGCGACATCGCACCCATCGACAGCCAGCCGGCCGCCATCAGCAGCGGCACCTGCACCGCCATGTGCCACACCATGCTCTGCTCGATCAGCCGACGCCCTGGCGGCAGCGACATCGCGACCGACACCGCGAGCCCCATCAGCGCGAGGGCACCGCGGAGCCTGCTGTTCGCAGGGTTCATCGGCCGACGGCAAGCGCCGCAGCCAGCGCCTCACCGGGTGCGTCGGCGTCGACGATGCGCACGAGCCGACCGCGGGCGTCGATGATGTGCAGTGCCGCGTTGTGCTCGAACTCGCCGAGCGGCGCAGGCACCACCATGATGCCGAACGCATCGAGCAGGCGCCGCCGATCGGTCGGCTGCGCGAGCGACAGGGCCTGCCAGACGGAACGGTCCATGTGCAGCCGATCGGCATAGGCCTTCAGCGCAGGCGGATCGTCGGCGTCGGGGTCGAAGCTGATCGACAGCACAGCCAGCCGGCGCTGCAGCCCCTGCGCCAGGATGTCGGCCTGCAGTCGCTGCGACACCGAGGCAAGCGACACGCACACCGTCTGGCAATGGGTGTAGATGAAGTCGACGATGCGAACGCGGCCGTCGCTGGCCAGCAGCGCATGCAAACCGCTGTGCCGGCCGGCATCGTCGATCAACTGCAAATCGGGAATCGGCTGCGGCTCGCGGTCGACGGCAGCGCGGCGCAGCGTTTCGGTGGTGTAGGCCTGCCCGCCTTCGGTGGCATACAGCAACCCACCGAATCCGAACAGCAACACCAGCAGGCTGGCCGAGAAGGTCTTCAGCAGGCCCGTGTCGCCGACCGAGGGCTCAGAGCCCGGCAGCAATCTCTTTCCCGCCTTTGTAGGGCTCGGCGCGCGATGCGGTCGCCTCTCGCTGCGCCTTCACGGTTTGGGCCAGGATCGCCGGCGCCTGATTGCCCCAGTCAGAGCGGATGTAGGTCAACACCGCCGCCAGTTCGTCGCCGCTGAGCGCGTTCCAGGCGGGCATCGCGCCGTTGTAGGTGTTGCCCTTGACCTGCATCTCGCCGACGACGCCGTGCAGCAGGATGTGGGTCAGCCTCTTCTCGTCGCCGAGCACCCATTCCGAGGCGGCCAGAGGCGGGAACACACCGGCCACACCGAGCCCGCTCGCCTGATGACAGGCGGCGCACTTCGCGCCGAACAATTGTTTGCCGTCGACCGCAGCCACCGCACCTGCGGCCGGCTTTTCGGGCGGGCGTAGCGTGGCCACGGTGCGCTGATCGCCATAGGCGGATTCGACACCCGACGGCGTGGAATAGATGTAGAACGCGCCCCACATCGCCATCGCGCCGAGCGACATCACCAGGAACCATGGCAACGGTTTGACGCTTTCGTCGGGGTCAGCATGTTCGCGCTGCAGTTGTGCCGTGGGCGGCGGTCCTTTGCGCGGCGGCTTCATCGCACGTCTCCAGCAGCGACCGCGCTGGCCGAACGTGGCGGCAGCGCCGGGTAGGTGCGATCCAGCGACAGCAGGTAGGCCACCAGCGCCAGCGCCTCGGGCTTGGCGATCACCACTTCGCCGGGCTTCGCCAGTCCGGGCGGCAGGGTCAGCGCCTTCTCGCCATCGCCGACAGCCCCCTGGCGCAACTCGAACAGGAAGGGGTACGACGGCATGATCGAGCCCGGCGTGTAGGCGCGCGGCTGGTAGAGGTGTCCGAGGTGCCAGTCCGCACTGGGCTGCCGGGCGCCAATGTTCAGCAGATCGGGCCCGGTGCGCATCGTGCCCAGCAGGTGCGGGGTGTCGTAGGCGTAGTCGCCGGCCACCGAGGCACGTCCCCATCCGCGTTTGGCATCGGGCGCCTGCTGAATATCGCGCGGTTGCTGCGAGTGGCAGTAGACACAGCCGTTGGCGATGTACGACTGGCGTCCGACCAGTTGAACGTCGGTGTACGGCTTCAGCCCTTCCGGCGCCTTCACGGGCTTGAGCAGCAGGTAAGGCATCACGACGAGGATGCCGGTGGCCAAGGCCAGGATCAGCATCGCGCCGGTGATCAGCCGCAACTCGTCCATTTCCCAGAAACTGGTGCCCTCGCTCATGCTGCTGCCGCCTTCACCACACGGCGCGGGAACAGCGACGTGCCGAGCAGCGCGGCACCCAGCCGCTTTGGTCCGAACTTCCAGCCCATCGCGAAGAAATGCGCGGCGAACACCAGATGCCCCAGCGTCATCAGCCCACCGCCGATCGAGTGCGCTTCGAGGTACGGCAGCGTGAGCTTCACCGAGTCCATGAACGGGATCTTTTCATTGAGCATCGCCAGGCCCTGGTACCAGCCGCCGAGCGAAAGGCCGATGAAGTAGATCGCGAAACCACCCAGCACAAGCCAGAAATGCAGCGAGATCAGCTTCGGGTACGGCCACTCCCAGTTCATCACGCGCGGCATGATGGAATAGATCGAGCTGAACATCACCATCGAGAAGAACCCGTACAGCCCGAGGTGGGCGTGCGCTACTGTGTAGTGGGTGAAGTGGGTGATGGTGTTGACTGCGCGCAGCGCTTCGAGCGAGCCTTGAACCGACGCGGCTGTGTACAGCATCGAGCCCAGCACGATGAAGCGCAGCGTCGGCGAATAGATCAGCGCACGAAAGTTGCCGATCACCGTGCGGTGGTGGTTCACCGCGACCGCGAACACCGGGATCACCATCATCATGCTCTGCACGATCGAGATCGTGATCAGCCAGGACGGCACCGGCCCGCCGATCAGATGGTGGCCGCCGACCTGGCTGTAGAAGAACGCCAGCGACCAGAAGCCCAGCAGCGACAGGTTGTACGAATAGATGGGCGTGCCCAGCACCTTCGGGATGAAGTAGTAGGCCGCGGCGAGGCCCAGCGGCGTGAACCACAGACCGAGCACGTTATGGCCGAACCACCAGTTCATCGTCGCCTGCTCGACGCCGAAATGTAGGCCCGGCCAGTTGGCGATCAGGAACAGGATCGGAAACCACAGCAGCCCGGCTGCGATGTACCAGACCGACACGTACAGATGCTTGACCTTGCGCCGCATCAGCGTCAGCCACAGCGGAAAGCCGACCAGCGCACCTGCGACCACCAACAGGATGTCGATCTGCCAGGGGAATTCGAGCCACTCGAGGCCATCGGAATGGCCGGTGGCAATGGCCACCGCGCCAGCAAACACGCCGATGCTCCACAGCGCGCCGCCGACCAGCGCGTACTTCGCGCCGACCATCTCGGTTTGCAGCAGCCGCGGAATGAGCCAGATCGCCACGCCGATACCAGACAGCGAGCACCAACCGTAGCCGACCAGATTCAGGTGAATCGGGCGGATGCGCCCGAAGGTCAGCCATTCATACTGCACCCACCAATCGGGCTCGTGAAGCTTGATGGACGAGATCAGCCCGGCCAGAGAGGCGAGCACCAGCCACACCACCGCCAGTGTCAGACAAACGCCGACCACCAGCGAGGTCGACTGGTCGGCACGGGTGCGAAAGTCGATGTCACCCGCAGCCATGTGCTCGTCATCCCCCGAGCCCTTGGCGATCGCCTTCTGCAGGCCGCCCTTCTGTGCGGCGGTGGCGGCCGGGTCTTCGACGGTACCCAGTTCATGCGGCGCAAAAATTTCGGTGGCGGCAGCGGAGCCGTCACCGAACAGGCCTTTCGACATCGACCAGATGAAAGCGAACAGGGCTGCGATCGATAGAAGGAACGTGCCGAGCAGCACGCTCACGGTGAAATCCATACTGCGTTTCCCCGGTCTGCAAATGTGAGATCACATACCTACGAACGGTCTCTACATCGGGTCAAGATGCACGAAGCGACCTGCCGCCCACAGAGCGACCGGATTCAAGGTCTTTTCAAGCCAGCGCATCCGCGACGGTCGCCCGGCCTGAAGGTTTGTTCAGGATGCGATCCAATGGGCCCTTCGATATCCATCCGGAGCTTGGCCCCATGAACCTCGTCTGTCCCGCCTGCGGCACCACCAACCGCGTGCCCGACGAACGCCTCAGCGACCAGCCGGTGTGCGGCCGCTGCAAGGGCGCGCTGATGGCTACGCAGCCGGTCGACCTCGACGACGATCGCCTGCCAGGCTTCATCGCCGGCACCGGGCTGCCGGTGCTGGTCGATTTCTGGGCCGACTGGTGCGCACCCTGCAAGCTGATGGCGCCGCACTTTGCGACGGCGGCGGCGCAGATGCCGCAGGTGCGATTCGTCAAGGTCGACACCGAGGCGAACCCGGCGGTCAGCGCGAAGAGTCAGATCCGCAGTATCCCGACGCTGATCCTGTACCTGGGCGGACGTGAGTTGGCGCGGCAATCGGGCGCGCTGACCGCTGGCGATCTGCAGCGTTGGTTGCAAGCCCAGCTCGCGCGCCCGAATTGATCTCCCCTTGGGAGGACGCTTCGCATGACGCTCGACTGGAAGCACTTCACGCCTTGGGCCTCGCTGACCGGCGGTCTGTTGATCGGCTTGGCGACCGCGCTGTACCTGCTGGGCACCGGCCGCATTGCCGGCATCGTGGCCAGCCCGTTGCGGGCATTTGTGGCCGAGGGCAAGATGGCGCCGGAGCAGCTGCCCTTGCTGTTCAACGCCTGGCTGCTGGTCGCGCCGCACCTGTGGCGGCTGTTCGCGCCGTTGCCCGCGACCACGGTCGATGTCTGACCAGCCGCCCTGGCCGTGGCGGGCGTGCTGGTCGGCGTTGGGGTCCGCATGGCCAACGGCTGCACCAGCGGCCACGGCGTGTGCGGGCTGAGCCGCTTCTCGCCGCGCTCGCTGGTCAATGTGCTGGCCTTCATGGGCGCCGGCATGGTCACGGTGGCCGTGCTGCGCCATGGGGTCTGAAAGAACGACGATGGGCAAACTGATCGCAGC
Source organism: Burkholderiales bacterium (assembly GCA_043749095.1). GTDB lineage: Bacteria > Pseudomonadota > Gammaproteobacteria > Burkholderiales > Burkholderiaceae_C > PBB1. The sequence continues at coordinate 8,767 of JAYVEB010000336.1, forward strand.
AGCCAGCGGCCTGATCTTCGGCCTGGGCCTGATTGCTGGCGGCATGACGCAGCCGACCAAGGTCAAGGCTTTCCTCGATGTCTTCGGCGCCTGGGACCCGAGCTTGGCGCTGGTGATGGGCGGCGCGATCGCCGTAGGCAGCGTCGCCTTTGCCATCGCCAAGCG
>JAYVEB010000337.1:0-2668 GCA_043749095.1 Burkholderiales bacterium
AATGTGGCCGGCAGCATGCGAATCTCACCGCTGGCCCGGGCGATCCGGTGGGTTTCGGCCTTCGCCGACACATCGACCATGTGCGCCTGGCCCGTGGCATCGAAATGCGTTAGCGGCGAGCCCGGTGGCGTCGCCAGAGCCGTTGTGGGCTCGTTCGGCGCGCTGGCGGGACCAGTGCCTTCGGCAGGTGGAGTCATGGTGGGAAACAAAGCAGCAATGTCGGGCTGGCATCATAGTAAAACGGCCTTTTGCTGGCGCACACTCTGAGCCCAACAACCTTGCGAAAGTCTTCTTGATCTGCAAACTCGCCCGTTCACGCCGAAGCGCTCGGCCCATGCTGCGTGCTGTCAGGTTCGGTGTAATCAGTGTGTCGTTGATAGCCACTGCGCTGTCGCCCGTGGCACAGGCGCAGAACAATCTGCCGGCACTCGGCGACAGCGCTGCGGAGGAGTTCAGTCTCGCCACCGAGCGGCATCTCGGCGACGCGATCATGCGCGACATCCGGCGCGATTCGGACTACCTCGACTACCCGATCCTGCTCGAATACCTGCAGTCGCTGTGGCAGCCGTTGCTGGCCGCCGCCAAGGTGCGCGGTGATCTGGGTGAGGATCTGAGCGAGCGCTTCCCGTACCAGCCCTTCCTGGTGCGCGATCCCAGCGTCAACGCCTTCGCGTTGCCCGGTGGCTACATAGGGGTGCACCTCGGCCTGATGGCAATCACGCAGACCCGGGACGAACTGGCGTCGGTGCTCGCGCACGAGATGACGCACATCAACCAGCGTCACATCGCTCGCAGTTTTGCCAACAGCCGGCAGCAGTCATTGATCAGCATCGCGGCCACGATCCTCGGCGTGATCGCTGCCACCCAATCCGGCGGTGGCGATGCCGCGGGTGCGCTGATCACCAGCGGGCAGGCCGTCGGCATCCAGGGTCGGCTGAACTTTTCGCGCGACATGGAGCGCGAGGCCGATCGCATCGGCTCGTCGGTGATGGCCAGTGCGGGTTTCGATCCGGCCGGCATGGCCTCGATGTTCGAGCGGCTGCAGAAGGCTTCACGGCTCAACGACAGCGGCAACTTCCCTTATCTGCGCAGCCACCCGCTGACCACCGAGCGGATCGGTGAAGCGCGGGCGCGTGTCGAAGCGGGCGATGCCGGCAGCAGCTCGGTGCTGCCCGCAGTGGTGCTGGTGACTGGCTCGATTGCGACGCCGCTTGAACACACCGCCGCACTGGCGCGTGCCCGTGTGTTGATGGACGTGCGAGTCGATGTGCTGCAGCGTTGGCAGCACCTCGATGCCGAGAGCCCGGCCGGTGAAGCCACGCGCACCGAGCAGTTCGCCGATGCGTATTCGGCGGCGCTCGCGTCCAGCCTGCTGCGCGACTGGTCGCGTGCCGATGCGTCGATCAAGAAGGGCCTGGATCTCGCACTCGGCGGCGCGGCGCCAGGAGCGTCGACCGCCGATGCCGTGCTGCCGCCGGATCGCCGCGCGGTGCGCGCGGTGCTGCTGCTGGCCACCGAATCGCAATTGCAGCGTGGTGATGCGCTGCGGGCCCAGGCCACCCTGGCCCGACTGACCAAACCCGCGGCAGGCCCGGTCGTTGCCGAGGCATCGACCACCTCGCGCCCTGTCATGTTGCTGGCGGCGCAGATCGCACTTGCGCTGAACACCCGCAAGGACGACGAAGCGCTGCGTCAGATCTCAGAGCAACTGCAGACCTGGGTGGCGCGCTACCCGTCCGATCCGGAGGCCTGGGCCATGCTGGGCCGGGTGTCGGCCCAGTTCGGTTGGGGCCTGCGGTCGCTGCGCGCCGAGGCGGAATCGCACTATGCGATGGGCGACCTGCGCGGCGCGATCGACCGCCTGCGCGCCGGCCAAAATCTGGCCCGCAGCAACCAGGCCATGGCCGACTTCGTCGAGTCGTCGGTCATCGATTCGCGCCTGCGCGTGATTGAAGCGCAGCGCAAGCAACTGCTCACCGAGCAGCTCGGTTACCAGTAAGAGTCGTGTTGTGGCGCGTGACGACAGCGCCAGCGTTGATGCGTCACTTCGACGGGAAGATCCGCTCCATCGCCACGTCGATCACCACGCCGCACAGGCTGTAGATCAGCGAGCCGATCAGCGCTGCGGTGAAGCCGGTGACGTTCAGCCCCGACAGCACATTGGCCGCAAAATAGAACATCAGCGCGTTGATCACGAACAGGAACAGGCCCAGCGTGATCAGCGTGACCGGCAGGGTCAGCAGCACCAGCACCGGCCGGAGCAGGGTGTTGAACAGGCCCAGCACGAAGGCTGCGACCATCGCCGAGCCGAAGCTGTTGACGGTGACGCCGGGGTACAGATAGGCCACCAGCAGCAGCGCGGCGGCCAGCAACAGCCATCGAACGATGATCTTCATTCGGGAAGAATAACTCGTCATCAGCGCAGAAAGCGCGGCTTGTCGCCCGAAAGTCGGCTCGTGTCACGGCACAATCCAAGGCTGCTGAAGGGGGAGTAGCGAGCGGCGCCTAGGAGTCTGGGCGGCAGACGCTTTGACGCCGGGTTGATTGGGGCAACGCAGAGCGCTTGTCGTCAGCGTTCCAGCGATCGCCAGCCTTTGTCGCATGCCCTGGGAGTATGCGCGGTACCTCTTGTCGGCTGCTGCGAGCAGCCCCACGCGGTCGAGTGCGC
>JAYVEB010000338.1:0-8901 GCA_043749095.1 Burkholderiales bacterium
GGCGGCGGGCGGGGGGGGCGCGGGCAGCGCATCGTGGCCTTCGTTGGGCAGCGCACTGACGACGCGGCTCATCGCCAGGCGCGACGCATGCGATTCGATGTCGAGCACCACCGGGCGTAGCTCTGCGGCCTCGGCCAGACCCTGCCGGTCCTGCACGCGGTCCTTGCGCGAGGCGGCGATCAGCACCTCCACATCGCCGACCGAGGTCGGACTGGGCCCGACCACGCAGAAATCGAGGCTGACCTCGTCCAGCGAAAACGGGATGTATTGATTCGCCTCGGATTCGACCTGCAGCTCGAGTTCTTCTTCGCGCAGCCCGGCGGGCAACATTATTTTCTTGGTGATGACCGACGATTGCGGCATCGCCAACACCACATCCTTGGTCTTACTGCCGCTCTTGGCGACCACCCGGCGCACCGCATCAGCCACTTCATCGAATTTCTCGATCTGGCCATCGGTGATCCAGCCTTTCTCGAAACTCTCGGCGGCAAATCGTTCCAGTATGTAAGCACCGGAGTCGTCTTGCCCCAATTCGACAAGCTTGACGCTGGACGAACTGATATCGAGCCCGATCATCGGGGGGTATTTACGGCCTAACAGGGTGTCTAGAAAGCTCACAGACTTGGCCCTCCGACGCGCCGAAAACAGCGGTGGAATGTTAAGAAGTTACTTGAATGCTAGCAGTAAAGCCTATGTGCACCCATAGAAAACGGGTCTCAGCAACACGCATCTGTTGTGACTTGCAAACGCTGTCGACGCCTGGTTATCGGTGCTTGTGCACGTCTAATGAGGAGTTTCTTGGAACAAACCGTGTCCGTTCCCGTTTGAAAGGGGGGCACTGACCCCTACTTCCTATAATCGAATTCAAAATCAACGGAGCTCCATGAGCGATTCCAAGCGCGACGGCAGCGCCGCTGCGTCGCCCCGCCCCCGATCGAGTTCGTGGGCCCGCAGTCTGGTCAACGCAGTGGCCAGCGTCCTCGGACTGATCACTGCCGGCACACTGGCGGTGCTGATGCTGATTGCAGTCGCGCTGGCGGTGGCCTACCCCAACCTGCCCGAGATCGGCGGGCTGGCCGATTACCGGCCGAAGCTGCCAATGCGCATCTATTCGGCCGACGGCGTGCTGCTGGGCGAAATCGGTGAAGAGCGGCGCAACTTCGTGCCGGCGGCAAAGATTCCGAAAGTGATGAAGGACGCCGTGCTGGCAATTGAGGATGCTCGGTTCTACCAGCACAGCGGCGTCGACTACCTGGGCGTGCTGCGCGCCGGACTGGCCAACTTCGGTGAGTCGCGCAGCCAGGGCGCGTCAACGATCACGATGCAGGTGGCTCGCAACTTCTACCTGTCCACCGAGAAGACCTTCACCCGGAAGCTCTACGAGATCCTGCTCGCGCTGAAGATCGAGAGCCTGCTCGGCAAGGACCAGATCCTCGAGCTGTACATGAATCAGATCTTCCTCGGCCAGCGCGCCTACGGCTTCGCATCGGCCAGCGAGGTGTATTTCGGCAAGCCGCTGAGCTCACTGTCGATCGCCGAGGCGGCGATGCTGGCCGGGCTGCCGAAGGCGCCCTCGGCCTATAACCCGATCACCAACCCGAAGCGCGCGACCATCCGCCAGCTCTACATCATCGACCGGATGCTGGAAAACGGCTTCATCACCGCCGAACAGCACGACGCGGCACGGGCACAGAAACTGGTCTACCGCGCACCCTCGGAAACCCCTGTGCACGGTGAGTACGCGACGGAAGCGGCCCGGCAACTGATTTACGCGCAATACGGAGAAGACGCCTACACCGTGGGCCTGAACGTCTATCTAACGATCAACTCGAACGACCAGTCGGTGGCCTATCGTGCGCTGCGGCGCGGCATCCTCGACTATGAGCGGCGTCAGGTCTACCGCGGGCCCGAGGCCTACATCGACCTGCCCGCCGATGCGCGCGACGTCGACACGCGCATCGCCGAAGCGCTGGCCGACCACCCGGACAACGACGAGTTGAAGGCCGGCGTGGTGCTTGAAGTGAACACCAAGAAGCTGGTTGCGGCCCTGCAAAGCGGTGAAGCCGTCACCGTCACCGGCGACGGCCTGAAGCCGGTGACGTCGGGCCTGGGCGACAAGGCGAACCCGAAAACACAGATCCGCCGCGGCGCGGTGATCCGGCTGACCAAGGGCCCGACCGGCATCTGGACCGCGACCCAGCTGCCCGAGGTCGAGGGCGCTTTCGTCGCGCTCGATCCACGCACCGGCGCGATCGCCGCGATGATCGGCGGATTCGATCAGGCCAAGTCCAAGTTCAACCACGTGACGCAGGCGTGGCGGCAGCCGGGGTCCAGCTTCAAGCCCTTCATCTACTCGGCGGCGCTCGAAAAAGGCTTCTCCCCCGCGACCGTCATCAACGACGCGCCGCTGTTCTTCGATGCCGACAGCACTGGCAGCCAGCCGTGGGAGCCAAAGAACTACGACGGCACTTTCGAGGGCCCGATGTCGATGCGGCGCGCCCTGGCCAAGTCGAAGAACATGGTGTCGATCCGCATCCTGCAGGCCATCGGCGCGCCCTATGCACAGGACTGGGTGACTCGCTTCGGCTTCGAGGCCGACAAGCACCCGGCCTACCTGACGATGGCGCTCGGCGCAGGCTCCGTCACGCCGATGCAGATGGCCAGTGCTTACGGTGTGTTCGCCACCGGCGGCTACCGGGTCAATCCGTACCTGATCAGCAAGGTCACCGACTCCAGGGGCCACCTGGTGCATCAGGTCAAACCACCGGTGCTCGACGAGTCGATGCGCGTGCTCAACGCACGCAACGCCTTCATGATGAACAGCCTGCTGCAGGAAGTCACCCGCTCGGGCACTGCGGCGCGGGCGCAGGCCATGCTCAAGCGCACCGACGTGTACGGCAAGACCGGTACCACCAACGATTCACACGACGCCTGGTTCTGCGGCTACCAGCATGAGCTGGTAGCAGTGGTGTGGATGGGCTACGACAACCCGCGCAAACTCGGTGACCGCGAAACCGGCGGCGGCCTGTCGCTGCCGATCTGGATCGACTACATGAGCGTCGCGCTGAAGGGCCGCCCGGACAGCGAGCCGCTGCCGCCCGAAGGCGTCGTCAACATCGGCGGCGAGTGGTACTACGAGGAATATGTGCAGGGCGGCGGCGTCAGCAGCCTGGGCCTCGACGACAGCACACCGAAACCGCCCGACCCGGAAGAGCGCAAAGGCATCCTCGACCTGTTCTCGCGCTGACGTCAGCTAACGCCGCACCCACCCGCTCAGTCTGCGCTGAACGCCAGTGCCTTGCCGCCCTGTTCGCTGGCGCAATCCGACAGCACCGCATGGAAAGCGCCACCGTTGCGCGTGTCGCGCCAGCGACCTTCGATGTGCTTGAAATGAAAGCCCCCGCTGCGCGCGGCCAGCCACAGCTCCTGCAAGGGCGGCTGGGTGTTGACGACGATCTTGCTGCCATCGGGGAAGCTCAACTCCAGCATGCCGCCAGTGCGGTTCGCATCGATGTCGATCACGTCGTCTTGCAGCCAGCGGTCCACGGTCGCCTCGATCCCGGCCAGCACGCCGCCGGCCTCCTCGCGGAACTCGGCGTCGGACAGGGGCGTGTGCGGGGCAGCGGCAGGCATGGTCAGTAGAATTCGCTTAATGTCGGAACAATCAGAAAGTTTAGTCCCAAGGGGTTACATGCCCTTCGCGATGGCCGCGTTGATCACCATGGGTTTGTTGTTGACGGCTTGCGGGCAAAAAGGCCCGCTGACGCTGAACCCCAAGGCGAAGGCGCCGCCCACCGCACCGACCCCGGCAGCCACTCCCCGTCCGAACGCCACGCCAGGCTCGATGTCCGCGATCCCCCCAGACCCGGCGGCCTCGACAGCGCGGCCGTGGGGCAGCCCTGCGCGATGACGCAGTGATGAACGCCGTGAAGAACCTCCCCGGCTCGCCCCACCTCGCCTATCGCGGCGACGTGTTGATGCTCGAAGACTGCAGCGTCGCCGACCTCGCCGCACGCTTCGGCACGCCGCTGTATGCCTATTCGCAAAGCGCGATGCTCGCTGCACTGTCGGCCTACCAGCGCGCGCTCGAGGGCCGCGATCACCTGATCTGCTATGCCGTGAAGGCAAATTCAAACCTGGCCGTGCTGCAGACCTTTGCGCGCGCCGGCTGTGGCTTCGACATCGTGTCGGCCGGTGAGTTGGCCCGCGTGCTGGCCGCTGGGGCAACGCCGTCGAAGATCGTTTTTTCCGGCGTCGGCAAGACCCGCGCCGAGATGCAGCAGGCGCTGGATGTCGGCGTGATGTGCTTCAACATCGAAAGCGAAGCCGAGCTGGAAGCGCTGTCAGCGGTGGCCACGCAGGCCGGCCGAAGCGCGCGGATCAGCCTGCGCGTCAACCCCGACGTCGATCCGAAGACGCACCCGTACATCTCGACCGGGCTGAAGGGCAACAAGTTCGGCATCGCCCACCAGCGTGCCGTCGCGGTGTATGCCCGCGCGGCCGCGCTGCCGGGCATCGAGATCGTCGGCATCGACTGCCACATCGGCTCGCAGATCACCGAGATCAGCCCTTACCTCGACGCGCTCGACCGCATGCTCGACCTGGTCGAGGCGATCGAAGCGACCGGCGTCAAGCTGCACCACCTCGACCTCGGCGGCGGCCTCGGCATCACCTACACCGACGAGCAACCGCCGTCGGCCGCAGAGCTGATCGGCGCGCTGCTGCAACGCATCGATGCGCGCGGGCACGGGCACCGCAAGCTGATGTTCGAGCCGGGTCGCTCGCTGGTCGGCAACGCCGGCGTGCTGGTCACCGAGGTGCTGTACCTGAAGCCGTCGGACGACGCCGACGGCAAGCACTTTTGCATCGTCGACGCCGCGATGAACGACATGGCGCGCCCGGCAATGTACGAGGCCTGGATGGGCATCGTGCCCTGCCACTTGCGCGACGGAGCGCCGGTGACGTATGACGTGGTCGGCCCGGTCTGCGAGTCGGGCGACTGGCTGGGGCGCGACCGCGCGCTGGCGGTGCAGGCTGGCGACCACCTCGCGCTGCTGTCTGCCGGCGCTTACGGCATGAGCATGGCCAGCAACTACAACACCCGTGGCCGCGCCGCGGAGGTGATGGTGTCGGGTGGTGACGCCTGGTTGATTCGCGATCGGGAAACGCCGGCCGAGTTGTTTCGCGGCGAGCACTTGCTGCCGTAGTACCAAGGCGCCGAGGTAGGCGCGTCTGAAGGTCGGCTATCGGGCATCAGCCCCAACGGTTCTTCCCGACCCTGAGCGGCGATGAATCAATCGGATGGCTGGCCGAAAAGCAGTCACACGGGGCTTGCGCGGTCCAGCCGCGCTGCAGCCTGATGAGCCACTGCTCAGGGCAACTTGAAGCGCGCCACGCGCTCGGCCAGCAGGTGCGCCTGGCTCTCCAGCGCCGCCGTGGCAGCGACCGTATCCTCGACCAAGCGGGTGTTGCCCTGTGTCGCGGCATCGGCCTTGGTGACCGACGTGCCGATGTCGGTCACACCCCGCGCCTGTTCGGCGGTGGCGCGGGCGATGCCGTCGATGAGCCCGTTCACGCCCTGCGCGGCAGTGGCGATGTCGGACATGACCGCGCTGGCGTCCCGCACCACGCCGACGCCGCCGTTGACGGTCTCAATGCTGGTGCCCACCAGGGTCTTGATCTCGCGCGCCGCGGCGGCGCTGCGCTGGGCCAGCGAGCGCACCTCGGTGGCGACGACGGCAAAGCCGCGCCCCGACTCACCGGCACGTGCCGCTTCGACGGCCGCATTCAATGCCAGGATGTTGGTCTGGAAGGCGATGCCATCAATGACGCCGATGATCTCGCCGATCTTGCTCGACGAGGTGCGGATCTCGTGCATCGTGGCGCTGACGCGTTCCATCACTGCACCGCCGCGCGTGGCGGCTTCGACACTCTGCTTGCCGATGCCGGCGGCGCGGCTGGCATCGACGGCGGTCTGGTTGACGGTGCTGCCGATTTCCTCCAGGGCAGCGGCCGAGCGCTGCAGCGATGCCGCGGTGAGTTCGGTGCGCGAGGACAGCTCGCCGGCGCCGCCGGCGATGTGCTGGCTGGCGTTGACGATGCCCTCGGCCGAGCTGCGCACCTGGCCCACGATCTCACGCAGCGATTCCTGCATGTCGCGCAGGTCGCCCATCAGCGCGGCCGCCTCGTCCTTGCCCCACGGGTGCGGTGAGGTCGTGAGGTCGCCGTCGGTCATCGCGAGCAAGTGGCGGCGCACCTCGCTCAAGCCGCCTTGCATGACGATGGCAAACGAAATGAACAGGTAGGCCGCCAGCAGCATCGTCACCGCCAGCAGCGCCAGCAGCAGGCTGCGCTGGTACACGACAACGTCGACGCGCGACTGCTCGAGCTCGCGCAGCTCAGCGACGATGGCCTGTTGAAGTGCGCCCGCACGCTCGACCAAGGCCTCGCGCGTCGTGCCCAGGCTCAACGGTTCGACCTTCCAGCCTTCGTCGCCCAGGCCGCCGACTGCTTCGTCGAGCTTGCCCACCGACTCCTGGGTGGCGGCGTAGGCCAGCCGGCTGATCTCAGGGTGCATCGCGACGACAACGTCGAGTGACTTGCGGATGCGTGCGTCGAGGTAGACGGCGACCGCGCGCTGTGGCGCCAACATGCGTGCACTCGCCTGTGCATTCGCGCCTTTGGCCACCGCGAAGGCGAGATCGGTCGATGCCAGCGCCGCCTCACTCAGCCGGGCCAACTCGCCCAGGCCGGTCTGGATCAAGTGGCTGGAGTCGGCGTCGGGCGCGGTGCTCAAGCCGGAGGCGTCGCCTACGCTGTCGAGCAGTGCAAAGGCGGCTTCGATCGACTGCCCGTGGCGCTTGTGCAGGGCCAGCAGATTGCCCGACGCCGCCTGTGCAGCCTTGTCCATGTTGGCGCGCAGTACCTGCAGCTGATTCTGGGTCGCCAGCAGGGCCCCGTGCTGCCCGTCGAGTTCGAGCAGACGCTTGAACTGCTGCGCCACGACCTCGGCTGCCTCACCGGCCTCGCCCTGTGCAATGGCCAGGTGCCTTTGCTGCTGCAGCAGCTTGATCAGCGACAGCACTTCCGAGTCGTACGCGATGCCGATTTCCGCGCGCTCCTTCGCCTGCAGCACCTTGGCGCTTTGCGAAAAGTAGATCACCGCCAGCGTGGCAATGGGGATCAGGAAGATGAGCGAGATCAGGATCGCCTTGTCGCGAAACGCCAGCCGCCGGAACAGCCGCACGCCGGGCGCCCAGACACCGTGATGGGCGAAGAGACCTTGCCGTTTTCGGGCGGGCGGGCTGGACCGACGGTCCAGGCTGGGAAACATTGAAAGGGTCGACATGGGCACTCCTGGGTCTTGCGGCTGACTGAGGGTTGCACTCCTCCCCATCAGCGCGGGTACGTACACAGCGGATTCTCGGCAGTGAGTCGCCGGGACTGAAGGGGAATCGAAGGGTGGTGAAGCCGCGTTCCCACCCCATTGCGGCGGTACGGGGCGGGCAAGGCCCCGCAACGATTTGGTCCTCAAGCCGGGCCTACTTCTACCGATACGGAAACCATAACCAGTGCGAATCTGCTGGTGCCGCTGCCGGCCGCCTTGCGCTGGCTGCTCAACCGCACGCTGTCACGAGACTGCGTCAGCCGGGTTTCCGACGAAAGGACCGCAAGCATGAATAAGCAGAACTGCCCCCAGCCCCGGCCGCGATCGCTTGCGCTTGCAATCCGCAGCCACCTGGTGGCCACGCTTCTCAGCGTTTGCACGCTGGGGCAAGCGGCGTCGGACGCAGGCGGGCTGGCACCGCCGCCAACCCACGCCGACATGGCCTGGGCGCTGGGGCAGGTGCCCGACGCCATGGACAACCCGATGACGCCGGCCAAGGTCGCGCTGGGCAAGGCGCTGTTTTTCGACCCGCGGCTGTCGGGCAACGGCGCGGTGTCGTGTGCGTCTTGCCACAACCCGGCGCTGGGCTGGTCCGATGGACTCAAGACCGGGGTCGGCATCAACGGCACCGTGCTCGCGCGCGCCACGCCGACGATCGTCAACGTCGCCTACAACTCGCAATTCATGTGGGACGGGCGCAAGAAGTCGCTCGAAGACCAGGCCCTGGGCCCAATGAAGACCCCCGAGGAGATGAATTCCGACTTTGCCAGCGGCATGAACATGCTGCGCTCGGTGGAAGGCTACGTCTCGATGTTCAGCCAGGCCTTCCCGGGCGAGCCGATCGCTGAAGACACGATCGCCAAGGCCATCGCCGCCTTCGAGCGCACGGTGGTCTCCAAGGACTCGCGTTTTGACCGCTGGCTCGCAGGCGAGCGCAAGGCGTTCACGGCCCAGGAATGGCGCGGCTACCAGGTCTTCAACGACCCCGGCCGCGGCAACTGCGCCAAGTGCCACTCCGGCGCCAACTTCACCGACAACGGCTTCCACAACATCGGCGTCAAGTCGGCCACAGGCGATGCCGACGTGGGCCGCTTCAAGGTCCGCGCCGTGGCCTCGATGAAGGGTGCCTTCAAGACCCCGACGCTGCGCGGCGTGGCCCTCACCGCACCCTACTTCCACGACGGCTCGGCCGCGACCCTGATGGACGTCGTGGAGCATTACAACCGGGGCGGCGACGACGGCAGCAACCTTTCGCAGGACATCCGGCCCTTGAACCTCAGCACCCAGGAAAAGCTGGATCTGGTGGCGTTCATGCAGTCGCTCAACGGCCGCAGCGTGCTGGTGGCGATCACGCCGCTGCCGCAATCGCCGCTGGTTTCGAACGCACCCCCGGCGGTACTCACCGCACTGAAAGGAAAACCTGATCAGCAAGGAAGCTCAGCCGCGCGAAGTGCGTGAAGCGGACTTGGCGTTGCCTGACAGGCAGCTCGTGCCAGTCGCTCAAGGATGGAGCG
>JAYVEB010000339.1:0-2651 GCA_043749095.1 Burkholderiales bacterium
AGCTGTTGGAGTATGAGGGCGAGGTCATCAGCTGGAAGCAAGCGCTGCGCCGCCACCCGCACGATCCCAAAAACCCCAACCACACGTTTTACTTTCACATTGATGACAAGCACGTGATCGATGGCAAGCATGGCGGCAATTCGTCTCGCTGGATCAACCACAGCTGCAAACCCAACTGCGAAGCTGAAGAAGCCGGCGGACGCGTGTTCATCAAGGCGCTGCGCAATATCAAGGCCGGCGAAGAGCTGTTTTTCGACTACGGCCTGATTATTGACGCCAGGTACACCAAAAAACTATTGGCTGAATATCCCTGCTGGTGTGGTGCAAAGAGCTGTCGCGGCACCCTGCTGGCACCCAAGGAAAAAGTGAAAAAGGTCGTGGGTGCAAAAGCAGCCAAAAAAGTCAGTAAGAGCAAGAAAGTTAGCAAGAGCAAGAAAGACTGAAGCGCGCGTAGCGCCCTATCACCTCCTACTTTTAAGTCCCGCTGCCATGACTGCGCCCCTCATCACACCTATCCGCTGGCCCGCCGAAGCAATTTGGCAGGCTGTGGCGCCCAGCTTGCCGGGTTTCACGGTCGAGATCCTGCCCGAGGTCGGCTCCAGCAACACCGAACTGATGCGCCGATTCAGGGGCAGCCCCGGCGTGTCACCCCGGCCCGAACCCACGCTGCTGGTTGCCGAGCAGCAAAGCGCCGGACGCGGGCGACTCGGTCGCAACTGGCAAAGCCAGCGCGGTGACAGCCTGACGTTTTCTCTCGGCCTGCCGCTGCAGCCGGTCGACTGGTCCGGCCTGTCGCTGGTGGTCGGCATCAGCCTCGCCGAAAGCCTTGATCCCACCAATAGCAGCCAAGCCCGCATCGGCCTGAAATGGCCCAACGACCTGTGGCTGACAAACGCACACGGCGAAAGCAAGCTGGCCGGCATTCTGGTCGAAACTGCCAGCTGGGAGGGCCTGCGCTATGTGGTGATCGGGGTCGGCATCAATATTTGCAGCGTGGCGCTGGCAGCGTCGGCCACAGCCGCTTCAGAGCCCACCCCGATGCCGCCCGCTGGCCTGCAAGAACTGGCTCCCGGTATCGATGCAGCCCAAACCCTGCTGCGCGTGCTGCCGCCGCTGGTGCAGGCCGTGCAGGCGTTTGAACGCTTTGGCTTTGCACCGTTTCAGGCCCGTTTTGCCCAGCGCGATGTGCTCGCTGGACGCGCCGTGCGCTTGTCGGACGGCACCGAGGGCGAGGCGCATGGCGTGAGCGAAAACGGCGCCCTGCTGGTGCATACTTCCGTGGGCATGAAAGAAATCACCAGCTCCGAAGTCAGTGTGCGGCCTGTCAATGGCGGCGCCAGCGCAGCCCCTTCACCAAGCGCTCGACCATGCTAAGGCTGCTGGTGTTGTTGCTGATGCTTGGCAATGCGGGTTATTTCGCCTGGACCAGCGGTCTGCTGGCAGCTTACGGTTTTGCGCCGGTGTCGCAGACCGAGCCGCAGCGCCTGGCGCAGCAGATCCGGCCTGAAGCCATGCGCATCCTGACGCCTCCTGAAGCACCGCCGCTTGAACGCGCCGCGCCGGGGTCGTCAGCCGCTGCCGCTTCAAGCCGGCCTGCTGCCAGTTCAAGCCTTGCAATCACCCCGATAGCGGCCCAGCTGGCAACGCCCGCCGAGTGCCTGCAGGCCGGTCTGTTCAACGACGTGCAAAGCGCCACCCTGCGCACGCGCCTGCAGAGCGCCCTGCCAGCTGGCAGCTGGGTGCTGGAAAGCAGCGTCGAGCCGGCCCGCTGGATGATTTACATGGGGAAATACATCAACGCAGACGCCGTGACCAAAAAGAAAAACGAGCTGCGCCAGTTGCGCGTCTCGTTTGAAGCCCTGAACAACGCCGCGCTGGAGCCTGGCCTGTCGCTCGGCAGCTTCGCCTCACAGCTTGAGGCCGATACCGCGATGGCCAACATTGTCAAACGCGGTGTGCGCAGCGCAAAGGTGATACAGGCCCAGCCCGAGTCGCGGGGCCAAAGGCTCAAGCTGCCAGCAGTTGACGCTGCGCTGCGCAGCCGGCTGCTCGCGATCAAGCCCGAACTGGTCGGCAAAGCCTTGTTAGCCTGCGCATAAGCTGCGTTACGCAGCCCACCGAATGCTATTATTTGTATAGCTATTTACGCCCATATCTATTGGCCTACAGGCCTTTCTAATCCTTAAAAATACCCGTTGCATATGAAAATCGAAAAAAACACCGCCGTCACCCTGCGCTTCAAAGTCTCAGACACCCTTGGCAAGGTTATCGAAGAAAGCAAGGAGCCCATGGTTTATTTGCATGGCGGCTACGGCAACACCCTGCCCAAGATTGAAGCTGCGCTTGAAGGCCAACTCCCCGGCTACCAGATCACGCTGCAACTGCCGCCGGAAGACGCCTTTGGCCTGCGCGACGAAAGCCTGTTGCGCAGTCTGCCGAAGACGCAATTTCCGCCTGGCGTCAAGGTGGGCGGTCAACTGGAGGGTCATGGCGATGACGGCCAGGTGCAGGTTTTTAACGTCACAAAGATCAAGGGCGACACGGTCTTGCTGGACGGCAACCATCCGCTGGCCGGCAAGGAGCTGCGGTTTAACGTCACGGTGCTCGAGGTGCGGCTCGCGTCTGAGGAAGAAATTGCCCACCAGCATGTG
>JAYVEB010000340.1:0-8858 GCA_043749095.1 Burkholderiales bacterium
GGTTCCCGTGTGAAAGTAGGACATCGTCAGGCTACTACTCTGAAACCCCCGTGCCCCTGAAGGTCCGGGGGTTTCGCCTTTGTGCGCCGCGATAATTGATCGAGGTGCTCAGAGGACAATGCTCAAGCGATGCTTGAATCGTCGTAAATGATGACCGAGAGAAAACGAATCGGCCTGTCGAGCAAGCGCTCCGGGCCATGCAGTATCTGACCTGCAAACGTCAGTGAGTCGCCAGGCTCCAGGACATACACGGAGTTCCCGTGCCGATACTCCATCGTGCCCTTGAGCATGTAGATGAATTCGGTGCCGGGGTGCTCGAAGGTCGGGAAACTCTCCGACTGTTCGTCCATTTCGATCAGAAATGGCTCGAAACGCTTGACTTGCCCCTGGTCGTAGGCCAGCAGCTTGTAGGTATGGCCGCTCTTGGTGCCTCGTCGCACCACCTCCATGCCGGTGTCGCGCTTGACCAGTTGTGCTGCACCCGACGGAACGTCGTAGTTGCGGAACAGCATTGACATCGACACACCCAGCGCCCGCGCGATGCGGGCGAGCGTGTCGAGCCCGGCCATGATCTGCCCCGTTTCGATCTTCGACAACATGCTGCGGCTGACGTTGGCCTGCTCCGACACCTGGGCCAGCGTCAGTTGATGGCGCTGGCGTAGCTCACGAATCGCACCGCCCAACGACCTTTCCAATGACGGGGGGCTGTCGGTCTGCAGCGGGTGGGTGTCGGCGATTGGTTTCTTCACGGGAATCAAAATTGCTTCCGGAGAATCTAGCACGCTACACTGAGGCCGCGGTCGCCTTGACTTCTGGACATCCGACATGAGCCCTACGCCAAAGCCATCTGACCCTGTCGCGCCGACGCGCTTCCAGAATCTGGCCGAGGCCAGCAGCCACCTCGACGCACACGGGATCAAGTACGTGTTGGCGCAGTCTGTCGACATCCACGGTACGGCCAAGGCCAAAGCGGTACCGCTGGCTCACCTGCCGTCGGTGCTGGGCGATGGCGCCGGCTTTGCTGGCTTTGCAATCTGGGGCGTTGGCATCGAGCCGCACGGCCCCGATTTCATGGCGGTCGGCGAGTTGAATACGTTGTCGCTCGTGCCGTGGCAGCCGGGCATGGCGCGCATGGTCTGCAACGGTCATGTCAACGGCGAACCCTGGGTTTTCGATTCGCGGGTGACGCTCAAGAAGCAGGTCGACCGGCTGACCGCACGCGGCTGGACGCTGAACACTGGTTTGGAGCCCGAGTTCTCGCTGCTCAAGCGCAACAGCGTCACTGGCGCAATCGGGCCCTGCGACGGCAGTGACACACTGGCAAAGCCCTGCTACGACTACAAGGGACTGTCGCGCACCCGTGCCTACCTTGAAAAACTGACCGAGTCGCTGCGCGCGGTCGGCATCGACGTCTACCAGATCGACCACGAGGACGCGAACGGCCAGTTCGAGATCAACTACACCTACACCGACTGCTTGACGTCCTGCGACCATTACATCTTCTTCAAGATGGCGGCGTCGGAGATCGCCAACGAGATGGGCATGATCTGCAGCTTCATGCCAAAGCCATTCGCCCATCTGCCCGGCAACGGCATGCACATGCATGCGTCGATCGCCGATGCGAGTGGTGCCAACCTGTTTGAAGACAAGAGCGATCCGCAAGGTCTGAACCTGTCGACGCTGGCGTATCACTTCCTTGGCGGCCTGCTGGCCCATGCGCCCGCACTGACTGCGCTCGCCTGCCCGACGGTCAACTCCTACAAGCGCCTGGTCGTCGGCCGTTCGCTGACGGGCGCCACCTGGGCGCCGGCGTACATCAGCTACGGCGACAACAACCGGTCGACGATGGTGCGCATCCCGAAAGGCCGGCTCGAACTCCGCCTGCCTGACGGCTCGTGCAACCCGTATCTGGCGACTGCGGCCGTGATTGCCGCCGGCCTCGACGGCATCGACCGCCAATTGCATCCTGGTCCCGCGCACAACGAAAACCTGTACGACCTGTCGCCCGCGCAGCTGCGCGACCGCGGCATCGCGGTGCTGCCGCAGAACCTCGATCTCGCGATCGATGCACTGGAAGCCGATGCGATGATCGTCGACGCGCTGGGCCCGGTCGGTGGCGAGTTCATCCGGCTCAAGCGCATGGAATGGATCGAATACATGCGCCACGTCTCCGACTGGGAGATCAAGAGCTACCTCGAGTTCTTCTGAACACTGTTCACTGCTTGAAACGGAAAGCATCGCATGTGCGGCATCGTGGGACTGCTGGTCAAGAAGCCAGCGCTGAAGGAACAGCTGGGCGCACTGATGGTGCCGATGCTGCTCGGAATGACCGAGCGCGGGCCCGATTCGGCCGGCCTCGCGGTGTTTGGTGAGGCGCTGGCCGCCAGCCACCGCAAGCTGAGCCTGTATTCCGGCCTGACGGCCGAAGGCTCGCGGTTCGACTGGGTGGCGCTGGTGATCGCATTGAATACCGCCATGCCGGCAGCCCAGGCGGGGGTACACCCCACAGGTAACCACGCCGTGCTGACGGTGGCGATCGATCCGGACGCCATCAAGCTTTGGCTGCGCGAGCAGCATCCGAAGCTGCACATCCTGTCCGCCGGCCGCTCGATCGATCTGTACAAGGACATCGGCACCCCGGGCGAGGTGGCTGCCCGCTACGGCTTCGAGAACCTGCACGGCACGCACCTCGTCGGCCACACTCGAATGGCCACCGAGTCAGCCGTCACGCCCGATCGCGCGCACCCGTTCACCGCAGGAGAAGACTTCTGCCTGGTGCACAACGGTTCGCTGTCGAACCCCTACGGCGTGCGGCGCAAGCTCGAACCGCTGGGCATCCACTTCGACACCGACAACGACACCGAAGCCGCCTGCCGCTTCATCGAATGGCGGCTGCGCGACGGCGACGATTTACCGACCGCGCTGCAACGCAGCTTCGACGAACTTGACGGCTTCTACACGCTGCTGATGGGCACAGCCGATCAGCTCGCACTGATCCGCGACCCATTCGCCTGCAAGCCGGCGATGGTCGCCGAGACGGACGATTACGTTGCGATCGCCAGCGAGTTCCGGGCGCTCGCGCACCTGCCCGGCATCAATCACGCGAACGTGTTCGAGCCGGCACCGGAGGAGATGTACGTATGGAAGGCGTGATCGATGTGACGAGCTTCGATCTCGCGACGCAGACGGTGCGTGAACTGAACCAGTTCCTGCACCAGCCGGCTGACGAACTCGCTGATAGCCAGGTCGTCGTCGCCAACCCGAACGGCGCGCACAACCTCGCGGTCGGCGTGAACGCGCCGGTGCAGGTCACGGTGCAGGGCCACGCCGGCTACTACGCAGCGGGCATGAACCAGCTGGCGACCGTGGTCATCGAAGGCAGCGCCGGCACTGGCGTTGCCGAGAACATGATGAGTGGTCGCGTTCATGTGAAAGGCTTCGCGTCGAACGCCGCCGGCGCCACCGCGCACGGCGGTCTGCTGGTGATCGAAGGCGATGCGGGCCTGCGCTGCGGCATCTCGCTGAAGGGCGGTGACATCGTCGTTGGCGGCTCGGTGGGCAGCTTCTCGGCCTTCATGGCGCAGGCCGGTCGCATGGTCATCTGCGGCAACGCCGGCGATGCGCTGGGCGACTCGCTGTACGAGGCGGTGCTGTATGTGAAGGGCGACATCAAGTCGCTCGGCGCCGACGCGCAGATCGAGCCGATGAGCTCGGCCGACATCGCTATCGTGGCCGACCTGTTGCAAGCCGCCGGCCTGAAGACCGAGCACGACCCGGCGGCCTTCAAGCGCATCGCCTCGGCCCGCACGCTGTACCACTGGAACGCCGACGCGGACCAGGATTACTGAGCCTCTCTCGATGGATCATTCACCGTCATCCCCGAAGCGCATCCAGACCGAAGAGTCCGCCACGTTCGACCGCGCCACGATGGACTACATCCACAACGCCGCGGCGCACGGGCTGTACGAGATCCGCGGCCTCGGCGCCAAGCGTAAGCTGCCGCATTTTGACGACCTGGTGTTTCTCGGCGCCTCGCTGTCGCGCTATCCGCTCGAGGGCTACCGCGAGAAGTGCCTGACGAAAACGGTGCTGGGCACACGCTACGCGACGAAGCCGATCACGCTGGACATCCCGATCACGATCGCCGGCATGAGCTTCGGTGCGCTGTCAGCGAACGTCAAGGAGGCACTGGGACGTGCGGCCACGGCGATGGGCACGTCGACCACCACCGGCGACGGCGGCATGACGGCCGAAGAGCGCGGCTCGTCGAAGACACTGGTCTACCAGTGCCTGCCATCTCGCTACGGCTTCAAGCCCGACGACGTGCGCCGCGCCGATGCGATCGAGCTCGTCATCGGGCAGGGCGCGAAGCCCGGTGGCGGTGGCATGCTGCTCGGGCAGAAGGTCAACCCGCGCGTGGCCGCGATGCGCACGCTGCCGCAGGGCATCGACCAGCGCTCGGCCAGTCGCCACCCGGACTGGACGGGACCTGATGACCTCGTCATCAAGATCCACGAACTGCGCGAGATCACCGACTGGAAGACGCCGATCTACGTGAAGATCGGCGCGACCCGTGTTTTCAACGACGTGAAGCTGGCGGTGCATGCCGGCGCCGACGTCGTCGTGCTCGACGGCATGCAGGGCGGTACTGCCGCCACGCAGACCTGCTTCATCGAGAACGTCGGCATCCCGACGCTGGCCGCATTGCGGCAGGCGGTCGATGCGCTCGAAGACCTGAACATGAAGGGCAAGGTGCAATTGATCGTCTCGGGTGGCATCCGAACCGGGGCCGATGTGGCCAAGGCACTGGCGATGGGCGCCGATGCGGTGTCGATCGGGCAGGGCGTGCTGATGGCGCTCGGCTGCAACCACGAAAGCTACGAACAGAGCGGCCAGCGCATCGATGCGACCGCCGACTACGCCGCGCTCGGTGCGCGGCCGGGCTCGTGCCACCACTGCCACACCGGCCGCTGCCCGGTCGGCATCACGACACAGGACGCCGTGCTCGAACAGCGGCTGCAGCCAGCGTCGGGCGCACGCCACCTGAGGAACTACCTGAAGACGCTGACGATGGAGCTGACCACCATCGCGCGCGCTTGCGGCAAGCAGAACGTGCACCACCTCGAACCCGAGGACCTGGTCGCGCTGACCGTCGAAGCCGCGGCCATGGCGCGCCTGCCGCTGGCGGGCACCCACTGGATTCCGGGCGTCGGCACCTTCTGATCGTTGCAGTGGCCGGTGCGCCGGGCCTACCCCGGCCGTGGCAACATCGACTCGATGAAGAAACTGCTTTTTCTCGGTGCCGGGGGTGTCGGAGGCTATTTCGGCGCACGGCTGATCGAAGCCGGCGTCGACGTCAGCTTTCTGGTGCGCCCCGCGCGTGCAGCGCGGCTGGCGGCGCAGGGCCTGCGCATTGCCAGCCCGCATGGCGATCTGACGCTGCAGGTGCATTGCGTGACCCGCGACACCGTGACGCCCGACTACGACCTCGTGCTGCTCTCGCCAAAGGCCTACGACCTGGCCGACGCGCTCGATGCCATCGCCCCGGCGATGGGGCCCGAGACCCGCGTGTTGCCGCTCCTCAACGGCATGGCCCACATCGACGTGCTCGATGCCCGCTTCGGTGCGGATCGTGTCATCGGCGGGGTCGCCCACATCGTGGCCAAGCTGGCCGCCGACGGATCCATTCAACACCTGAACCCCATCCACATGCTCACGGCGGGTGGTCGCGGCGCGGACACGCAGCAGGCCGCAGCCGACTTCATCAGCTTGTGCGGCGCGGTGAAATTCGATGCCGCGCTGTCATCCGACATCATCACCACGGTGTGGGACAAGTGGGCCTTTCTCGCCACGCTGGCGGCCATCACCACGCTGACGCAGGGTTCCGTCGGCCAGGTGATGGACACCACGCACGGCGAATCGCTGCTGCGGCGCCTCTATGCCGAAGGTCTGGCGGTGGCCCAGCGCAGCGGCGCGATCATCAGCGACGCAGCGCAAACCCGCGCCTTGGAGCGGCTGACCCAGCGCGGGTCCAGCCTTACCGCGTCGATGCTGCGCGACCTGCAAGCGGGCCTGCGCACCGAGCACGACCATGTGCTTGGCGATCTGGTGCAGCGCGCGCAGCGGCTCGGCGTCGACACGCCGCTGCTCGCGGCGGCGCATTGCCACTTGCAGCTGGCGGCGGCGGCGGCGGCGTGATCCGAGCGCGTGGCGGGTGTCTACCGCGCTGATCGACTCCAAGGAGCGCCCGGTGGATGCCAGACTCACACCCATGCGTGCCCCTCCTGTCACCGGCCTGGTCCTGACCGGCGGTGGTGCGCGCGCCGCTTACCAGATCGGCGTGTTGAAGGCGGTCACGCAGATCCGGCGCGATTGCCAGGGTGCAGCCGACAACCCGTTCGCCGTGATTGCAGGCACCTCGGCCGGCGCCATCAACGCAGCGGCACTGGCCTGTCGCGCGGACGACTTCGATGCGGCGGTGCAGACCCTGGTCGACACCTGGTCGAACTTCCATGCCGATCAGGTGTACCGCGCCGATTCGCTGGGCGTGATCCGCACCGGTGCGCGCTGGCTGACGATGTTGTCGATCGGCTGGGTGCTTGCCAAGTGGCGCCGCGCGCGGCCACGCTCGCTGCTCGACAACAGCCCGCTGCGCAAGATGCTGATCGACCTGGTGCCCTTGCACCGTCTGCGGCAGATGATGTGTGAAGGGCACCTGCAGGCGCTGGCGGTCAGCGCATCCGGCTACGGCTCGGGTCTGCATGTCACCTTCTACGACACGCTGGCTGACATCGTGCCTTGGAACCGCTCGCAACGGGTCTCGGTGGCGCAGTCGATCACCATCGATCACCTGCTCGCGTCATCGGCCATCCCGTTCGTGTTCCCCGCGGTGTCACTGGGCCTGAAGGGCCGAAGTGAATATTTCGGCGACGGTTCGATGCGTCAGTCGGCACCGATCTCGCCCGCGGTGCACCTCGGCGCCGAGCGCATCCTGGTCGTCGGGGCGGGACGCATGCACGAACCCGCGCTGTCGGTCGAAGCACGTATCGGCAGCGACGAATACCCGAATCTCGCGCAGATCGCCGGCCACGCGCTGTCGAATATCTTTCTCGATGCACTGGCGGTCGACATCGAGCGGCTGCAACGGATCAACCGGACGCTGTCGCTGCTGTCGCCCGAAACACGTTTACACAGCGGCCTGCGGCCGATCGACGTGCTGGTGATCGCCCCCAGCCAACGCCTCGACGACATTGCCGCGCGACACCTCGGCAGCTTGCCGCCGTCGATCCGTGCACTGCTGCGTGGCGTGGGTGTCTCCGGTCATGGCGATGATGCGCGCGGCGCGGCATTGGCCAGCTACCTGATGTTCGAGGCACCGTACACGCAGGAGTTGATGGCGCTGGGCGAAACCGACACGCTGATCCGCCGTGACGAGGTCGCGCAGTTCTTCGGCTGGGATCGTCGCCACAAACCGCGCGGCCCCGACCACCCGCAGGCCCAGTATTCGCGGGCCGAACGGGTCGAGCTCGGTGGCGAGGAACGCGAGGCCGACAGCCCCTCGATCGCCCCGCGCAGAAACTTCGGAGACGGCGCAGGCGCCTGCGTTTCAGCGTGACAGCGACGGGCTGGTCGCGATGCTGGGAGCCGAAGCCGGTGGCGCCACCGTGTGCAAGGCCAGCACCAGCACGGATGTAGCCACCATCCGGGATCCGACCACGCGGATCAGCACCGGGATCCACGGCCGCTTGAATTCGTCGATCAACGTCGCGCCGCTGACTGCGCACAGGCAGGTGCCGAACCAGGTTCCGGCCAAGTCGGCGTAGCGGCTGGCACCGCGCAGGCCCTCGGGGTCCGATCCAAGTCCTATCCCGAGGCCGATACTGGCGGCCAGCACCACCACCACCACCATTGCCTGCGGCAGTGGGCGCGCCAGCACCACCACCACACCGGTCAACCATGCCACCACCAGTAACGCCGTGTCGGCCGAGGCGGGCCAGCCCATCGCAGCCGCGGCCAGCCCCGTTGTGGTTGTTGAAGCCAGCGCGACCATGATCGCCGTCGATGCCTGGACACCGCGCTGCGCGATGCGCAGCAGCAGTGCAATCAGCGCGACGAGGTGGGCGGGCTCGAACAGCGGGTGCAGGAATCCGCCCATGAAGTCGCCCAAGCCATTGACCGAGCCGTGGGCCTGCGCCTGCGGCCCGAGCAGCAGCAGCGCAAGTGCCAGCGCGATTCGGCGTGTCGTCACCATGCGTGGAACAGGAAGCTGAAGCCGCCCAGTGCGATGACACCACCCACGGCGCGGATGGCGGTGATCCCCGCCGGCCACCATGCCGCCGAGCGCGATGGCCGAAACCGCGATGCCCGTTTCCACGCCGGGCAAAGGCACACCATCACGCCCAGTGCCCCCCGAACGCCATCACCAGCGGGAACACCACCGGCAACATCCAGATCGCCGGCATGCCGAGGAAGGCCCCCCACAGACCAACGGCCACCATCGCGATCACGTGGTCCCCGCCCAGGATCGGGTGCATGAATCCGGCAGAAAAACCGCCCACCGCATCATTGCCCATGTGGGCATGGGCACCCGGTACTCAGGCCATCATGACCAGGGCAAGCAGCACGATGCGTTGTCTTTTGCCCATCGGCGATGGCTCCGTTTTCAGGTTGAATGATGAGCGATCGGGCACTCAGAACTCGATGACCATCGTCGCCCGGAACGAGCGTGATTCCAGTGGATGGAAGTGGATGTCGTTGACGCCACCGGCTGGCTCGCCCGGCAGGCGCGAGGTGTAGTAGTAATCGATGGCCGAGTCACGGTTGTTGGTGAGGTTGAATCCTTCCAGTTCAACCTTGAT
>JAYVEB010000341.1:0-2641 GCA_043749095.1 Burkholderiales bacterium
TGGCAGTCGACCATCGCCTGCTGCACCGGGTGCAACTGCCGCACCGCGTGCTTTTCATGCTGCGCCGGGTCGCGCTTCATCTCGCACTGGGCCTTCAGGTCTTCGACCGTGAAGAGCGCCTTGCCGTGCAGCGTCGGCAGGAACTGGATGCAGGCGTTGACGGTCTGCAAGTTCAGGCCGCCCACCGCGCCCTCGCCAGCCAGCTCGCCGATCACCACGGTGCATGCACCGCAATCGCCTTCGTTGCAGCCTTCCTTGGTGCCGGTGCAGCGCGCGTGCTCACGCAGCCAGTCCAGCACCGACAGCGTCGTGTGTACACCGGTCACTTCGGTGATGACGCCACGAAAGTAGAAGCGGATCGGCTGGCTGTTCACGGCGCCTCTCCGCTCAGGCCCATCCGGTCATGCAGACGGATCTCGGCGATGCGGTCGATCTGCCGCAGGCATTCGTCCATCTCGACCTGCGGCGTGGACACCAGCCGCTGCCGCAGCGTCGCGATGATCTCATCGCGCGTCAGCCCGCGACCGCTCGGACCGCGCACCGCCAGCACGAAGGGCCAGCCGAAGCGGGCGCTGTACTCGGTGTTCAGCGCACGCAACGTCTGCAGGTCGTCGGGCGAGGCGTGCGTCAGGCCCGAGGCGGCTTGCTCGTGCGACGAATCGCGCGTCAGCGTGCCGGCCCGCATCGCCTTGCCGGCCAGCTCAGGATGGGCGCGGATCAGCGCCAACTGCCGGTTGGGCGCGGCGCGGCGCACCGTGTCGGACATCTCGCGCTTCAGCGCGGCCACATCGGCGAACGGCCGCGCCGACAGCGCCGCCTCAGCCACCCACGGCGAATGCTCGTACAGGCCGGCCAGCATCGCGACGGCCTCGTCCTGCGATGCGGCATTGACGCGATCCAGCGTCAGCGGGTCGGTGTTCGACAGGGTCATGGGTCTCAGCAGTTCGGCGTCTTCGGCACAGCCCGATGATCGCGCGATTGGCGGCCCATCCACTGTGCAAAACTCAAGCTCACCACGGCTACACCCCACCGAGCACCCGATGGCCACCCTGAGTACCCATGTGTTGGACACGATGAACGGCTGCCCCGCCGCCGGGATGACGGTGGCGCTGTACCGCGTCGATGGCGCCGGCGCGACGCTGTTGCATCACACCACGTTGAACACCGACGGCCGCTCGCCCGATCTGGCGCAGGCCGCATCGGCACTGGCCATCGGGCACTACAGGCTGGTGTTCCAAGTGGCCGCGTACTTCAGAGCGCGCGGTGTCGCGCTGCCCGAACCGCCGTTCCTGGATAAAGTACCAGTGGACTTCGGCATCGCAGACGACAGTTCGCACCACCACGTGCCACTGCTGGCGACCCCTTGGGCGTATTCGACTTACCGCGGGAGTTGATTCACGCGGGTGGCGGTTTTGTCCATCTCAAGCGTGTCAGGCAGACGGCGTAGCAAGGGATCAGGCGGGTCACCAGCATGATCGTCTGGACTGGGCTCTCTGGCCCTCGGCGCGGGGCCGCACGCGAAGAGGGCGGGCTGTCCGACTCGGCACAGCCAGCCCCCTACGCTTTCCCTTTGGCGATGATTGCGCAATCTGGTCCTGCGCGCGCATCATCCACTGCTGCGCTCAGTGCATCAGGGGATCAACACCGCACGACCCTTGATCTTGCCGTGATGCAGATCGAGCAAGGCCTGGTTCGCGTCCTTGAGCTTGTATTCACGCGTGGCCAGATGCACCAAGCCACGATCGGCCAGTGCCATCAGCTCGACCAGTTCCGGATAGGTCCCGACCAGGCAGCCGATGATGTTCTTCTCGGTGGTGATCAAGTCCAGCGCCGGAATATCGATCTTGCCACCGTAGCCGACGATGTAGTAGCTGCCAGCGTTGCTCGTCATCGCCAGGCCCTTTGCAATGGCATCGCCCTCGCCGACGAAGTCAATCACTGCCTGGGCACCCTTGCCGCCGGTGAGTGCGAGCACTTGGTCCAGTTCGGTACCGTCGGCCTTGACCAGGTGATGCGCGCCGCACTCCTTGGCCAGTTGCAATGCCATGTCGCCGCGGTCAACGACGATGATCTCGGCCGCACACAGCGCAGCCAGCACCTGGATACCGATGTGTCCCAGGCCGCCGGCGCCGATTACCACGGCGTACTCGCCCGGCAACAGGTGGCGCGAGGCCTTCTTCGCCGCGCGATACGCGGTCAGCCCGGCGTCGGTGTAGGGAGCGACGTCCTTGGGCGCCAGCGTCTTGGGCAGCTTGATCAGCGAGCGCTGCCCGGTACGCAGGTATTCGGCATAGCCGCCGTTGGCGTTGACGCCAGGGAAGCTGCTCTCCTCGGCCTGCATGTCGGCGCCGCGCCGGCAGGCCAGGCAATGGCCACTGGTCACCAGGGGATGGCAGATGACCGCATCGCCGACCTTGACGCCGGTCACGGCCGAGCCGATGGCCTCGACCCAGCCAGCGTTCTCGTGACCCATGATGTACGGCAGCTTGACATCAACCTTGCTGCGCCAGATGCCTTCGATCACGTGCAGGTCGGTGCGGCACACGCCAGCGCCGCCGATGCGCACGATGACGTCGGTGGGATTTTCTATCTTCGGGTCGGGCACGTCTTCGTAGTTCACGAAGGAATCGCCAGTAAGCGA
>JAYVEB010000342.1:0-2633 GCA_043749095.1 Burkholderiales bacterium
GCACGAAGGGCAGGCGCCCGGGCAACTGCCGCGGCTCCTGTGTCGAGCCGTCGTAGTTGGGAATGAAATCGACCGTGCCCTCGTCGATCTCGTCGAGCAGCAGCCGCGAGATGGGCGCCAGGCGTGCCTCGGTGTAGCGCATCGCCGCCGCGCCATCGCCGTCGCGCGAACCGAAATTGCCCTGCCCGTCGATCAGCGGGTAGCGCTGCGAGAAGTCCTGCGCCATCCGCACCAGCGCGTCGTAGGCGGCCGAGTCGCCGTGCGGGTGGAAGCGGCCGAGCACATCGCCCACCACGCGCGCACTCTTCACCGGCCGCGGCCCGCCAGCGGTGGTGAAGCTGAGCCCCATGCGGTCCATCGCATACAGGATGCGCCGCTGCACCGGCTTCTGGCCGTCGCACACATCGGGCAGCGCACGGCCCTTGACGACGCTCAGCGCGTATTCGAGGTAGGCGCGTTCGGCGTAGTGCGCCAGCGTGACGGCGTCGGTGGGGTCAGCCGTGGGAGGGAGGTCGAACAGGTCGGAGGTCATGAATGTGCGGCAGCTAACCCGTCAGTGAAACGGATTCAAGATGGTGAGTCCGTCCAGCTTCTGCCCGTTCTGAAATTCTTCGGAATAAAGAATGTTGCAGCCCGCTTCCAGGGCGCTGGCGGCACTGGTGGCATTGTCGATGGAGATTCGGTAACGCTTTGCCAACGCCACGGCTTTGTCATGGGTGGCACCGGTCAAGGGTTGCACTTGGCAAACCAGATGCCTGTCACCCACCACCCCGATCTGAATCTCGTCACCTTCCTGATCGACCAGGCCGACGGGGCGCTCTGCTCCGCTCATGTCCAGGACTTGCGCCCTGGGCGTTCGCCAGCCACAAGCAGTCCACCGGACTGTTCGTGTCCGAGCCCGCACCGTGCAGCCTTGATGTTGTCGGGCGGTGTCCCGCGGGTTCACGAAGGCAGTCGGCGAGGGCTCGGCCGCGACGATGCCGAGCGAACTCCGTGACGACCAATGGGTTTGCTTCGCTTGCAAGCCTCAGCCCAGAAAGATCGCTGCGATTTTTTCGGCCGGCCAGCGGCCCGTGTTGATGAATTCGACCAACGCCTCGGCGGCGCCGTCCACGTCGAAACCGCGGGTGCGAAGCTTCACCGGGATGTCGCTGCTTCTAACGACGGAGCGCACGTAGCCGTGCAGAAAGCACTGCTCGATGACGTGCAGACTGCCGAGTTCGTAGAAGGCGGCCATGCCGCGGATGTAGTCGGCTTTGTTGATGTCGGCAAATGAAATGGGTAGCAGGCCCTGGCTGAGGAGCGGCCCGTTAGCTGCCAGCCGCGAGGCACGCTTGTTGCCATTGGCGTAAGCCTGCAGGTAGGGGATTCGCGTCATCAGGTACAGCGCCGCTTGCACCGGGTGAAGCGTGCGGGCCGTCGCGACGATCTGCGCCAAGGACTCAGTCACGAATGCCGTGCCTGGCCGGAAGGGCGGCAAGTAGGCCGAGTTGGCCAGGTTCACGTCCTCGAACTCGCGCGGTCGGCCGCGTTGGGGCTCGGGTAGGAAGTGATCCGAGGTGGCGACCTCAGCCAGTCCGTGGTCATCCGTCAGCAGGGCGTGCATGACGTTGACCTGATCAACGCTGAGTTCGCGGTGATCCCACAGGTACTCGGCCGCGCGTTTGTGGTTCAGCGCCAGCAGCGCATCTGCCATGGGTTTGGCGGTGTTGCGTTGTCCGTACTGGACGAGGGCGGCGGTGTCGAGTGCCGAGTAGCTGCTGCCTTCGAGCAATGACGAACCCCAGGACAGGTCGATCAAGAAATTCGCCAAAAAGCGAGCGTCGATCGGCTGGGCAAGGGCCTGGATCTGCGTGCAGCGCTGGGCCTTGTCGAGCGGCAGGGCGGGTTCGGCGGCGAGCAGTTCTGGGCGGAAGCGCGCGACGGGCCGCTGCTGAGCGGGCGTCGTGAAATAAGCGTCGATGTCGGCGCGGCCGAAGGGCTCAGCTGAAAAGTAGCGTGTCGTGCGGCCCGTGCCTTGGCTGCGGATCACGCCCGAGCGCAGCAGCGTGGCCAGGCGTCGGTTCAGCGTGGAGCGGCTGATGCCTGCCAGTCGTCCGGCCAGCGCCTCGGGCGCAATACCCAAGGGGCCGGCAGCGGCAACCAGCTCTGAGAGGTCGGGTTCAGGTTCCACGTGACAAGAAAGCGAGTTTCATAAGCCGTTAAATGGTAATGAAAAATATTCTTTCTTGTCATAAATAACTCAATTGAAGATTTGCTTGTCAACCCGCCATGCGCCTGGCCAAGATCTCGAACACGACCGCAGGGCCGTTCCAGACGATGGTGCCGGCGGCCTTGAGTTGCTCGGCGAGGATCGCCGAAGTCTGCAGGCCGATGTCGCGAACGAGGTCGTCGTCGTCCACGTCGGCGGCTGCTTTGACCGTGGCTGCCACATCTGCCGCGAAGGCCTTGGCGCAGACCACGTCGACGTGAATGGGCACCGCCGCGCCGCGCGCCTTCATGCTCTCGATCACGGCCTTGGCTTGGTTGACCAGATCGGGCTAGGAGTCTGGGCGGCAGAAGGCCGCTGTCGTGAAAACTCGTGATTTCAGGGGTTCCTTACCCCTTGGCACGCTCGAGAAAATCGCTCCTGC
>JAYVEB010000343.1:0-2605 GCA_043749095.1 Burkholderiales bacterium
GATCTTCGCGCTGACCACGTTCTCCTGCTGGTTCAGCGTCTTCTGCTCCTGCTTGGTGATGTGCCCACCGTTCTGGCTGGCCATCAGACGCTCTTCGCGACGGATCTGGCGATCGTCCTTGTGTAACGCAGCGGCCTGCGGCTTGGTGATTTCACCTTCCTTGACCTCGTTGCGGATGCGCTGGTTCTGGTGCGCGAGGCGATGGTTGACCTGCTCACGGCGTGGGTGCTGCTGCTGCCAGCCGGTGTCATGGTCGGCGGCGGCCATCGCGCTGGCGGCGGCGCCCATCAGGCACATGGTGAGGATCAGGGCGGCCATCTTGGAGGTGTTCTTCATGATTGGGTTTCCGATGTGTCGGTGAGTGAACAGGCGACTCAGCCTGCGTCCTCTTTCAACGGCCGCCAGTCAGTGTTGTTTACCGGCTTTGCATTACTTCACAGTGAAACGTGAAATAAATATCGGTTGGCATGACGACCAGGCGGTAGCCCCTGTGTAACGAGTCGCCCTGCTAACCTCACCTGCGCAACTCCCGGGCTCACATGAAATCAACAACCGACAACCGACATGGCCTGGGCGCGCTCACGCTCGGCGCACTGGGCGTCGTCTACGGCGACATTGGCACCAGCCCGCTGTACACGATGAAGGAGGTGTTCAACCCCACCAATGGCGTACCACTCGATTCGCCGAGCATCGTGGGTGCCGTCTCGGTGATCTTCTGGGCGCTGATGGTCGTCGTGACCCTGAAGTACGTCGTCCTGATCCTGCGCGCGGACAATCGTGGCGAAGGCGGCATCATGGCTCTGACCGCGCTCGCTGCCACCAGCACGCCGGCCCGCCGGACCCTGCTGCTGCTGACGGGTGTGCTGGGTGCGTCGCTGTTCTATGGCGACAGCGTCATCACACCGGCGATCTCCGTCCTCGGTGCGGTCGAGGGCATGGAGGCGATCACGCCGGCCTTCAAGCCCTACGTGCTGCCGATCGCGGTGATCGTGATCGTCGGCCTCTTCATGGCGCAGCGCTTCGGTACTGAAGCCGTCGGCAAGCTGTTCGGCCCGATCATCACGGTCTGGTTCGTCGTTCTGGGCATCATGGGCGTGCTGCAGATGACCCGCCAACCCGGCATTCTGGAAGCCCTGAACCCGTTTGAAGCGGTGGCGTTTCTGCATGCCCGCGGCTGGCATCTGTTCATCATCATGGGCTCGATCGTGCTGGCGCTCACCGGGGCGGAGGCGCTGTACGCCGACATGGGCCACTTCGGCGCGCGGCCGATTCGCATCGCGTGGACCGGCCTGGTGCTGCCGTGCCTGGCGCTCAACTACATGGGCCAGGGGGCGCTGTTGATGAGTGACCCGACCGCGTTGGAGAGCCCGTTCTACCGGCTCTTCCCCGACTCCTTGCTGATTCCGGCCGTGCTGCTCGCAACCGCAGCCTCGGTGATCGCATCGCAGGCAGTGATTTCAGGTGCGTACTCGATGACAAAGCAGGCCATCCAGCTGGGATTGCTGCCGCGCATGCGCATCCTCAACACGTCCGAGAGAGAAGTCGGCCAGATCTACGTGCCCCTCGTGAATTGGATCGTGATGATCGCGGTGCTGCTGGCCACCGTGGGCTTCGGCAGCTCGTCGGCTCTGGCTTCCGCCTACGGTATCGCCGTCACGATCACGATGTTCATCACCACGCTGCTGACCTTCTTCGTGGTCCGCTATGTCTGGAACTTTTCGCTGATGTTGGCCCTGTCGGCGACCTCGGTGTTCCTGATCGTCGACGCGGTGCTGGTTGTGTCGTGTTCGCTGAAGATCTGGCAGGGTGGCTGGTTCCCGCTAGTCATGGGTGCTGCGATCTTCTCGGTCATGGCCACCTGGAGGCGCGGGCGCGAACTGCTGATTGAGCACATCCGCAGCGACGACCCCGAACTGCTGCCCTTCATCACATCGCTGGCCGAAGACACTGCGCACCGCACGCCGCGCACAGCGGTCTACGCGGTCGCCAATCCGGACACGGTGCCTCAGGCACTGATGCACAACCTCAAGCATTACCAAGTGCTGCATGAGCAGAACCTGATCATGACAGTGACGTTCGAGGAAGTGCCTCGTGTGCCGGTGGCGGAGCGTCTGCGGGTCACGCCTTTGGTCAAGGGGTTCTGGCGTGTTGAGCTGAGCTACGGCTTCATGGACGAACCAGACATCCCTAAGGCGCTTGAACAGTGTTTGAACTGTGGATTGAGCATTGATCAGGGCGCAATCTCGTACTTCCTCAGCCGCGAGATCGTCGTGCCCACACCAGGTTCGGGCATGGCCCACTGGCGTGAGTCGCTGTTCGCGACGATGTCGCGCAATGCGGGCAGCGTGGCGGATTTCTTCAAGCTTCCTCACAACTGCGTCGTCGAGCTGGGCACGCGCGTGCAGATCTGAGTCGCGATCGAGACTGGCGATTACCGCGCCTGAAACCTTCCGTTGGGCCAGCCCGCGCCCACAGCGACGCGGGCTGGCCTGCGGACGGGCTTGCTTCCTAGGAGTCTGGGCGGCAGAAGGCCGCTGTCGTGAAAACTCGTGATTTCAGGGGTTCCTTACCCCTTGGCACGCTCGAGAAAATCGCTCCTGCGCGA
>JAYVEB010000344.1:0-8717 GCA_043749095.1 Burkholderiales bacterium
CTGTCCCGGGTCGGCAGCGCGGTGTCGATCGCGCGCATCGACTCTTCATGGCGTGACAGGAAGGCCGCGATGTCGCCGGCGCATGCCAGACGAACTTCATGCGGTGCGGCCAGCCGCTCGACGCACCAGGCCTGCAAGCCGTCGTCGAACGGGTCGGAGACGACCGCGATGAGTTCACCCTGTTCGCGAAAGGCCAGACAACCCCGTTTGGCCGCGTCGGCGTAACCGATCGCATCGAAAGCAGGCGTCAACATCGACAGCGAGGCGCTGCCGATCACCGCGTGCTGCATGCGCCGACCGAGGGCCTGCAGCAGCAGCTCGGGCGACAGCGAAAGATCGTCCTCCAGCACCGCACAGACGCTGCGCTGCTCACCTGCGGCGCGGGCCCGCGCGGCGCGGATGGCCAGCGGCGTCAGCAGCGTGACTGCGGCTTCCAACTCCACCTCCGCCTCCAACTGTGGCTCGCTCAGCGCATTCACTGGATGCTGCCCGCCAGCTCGAAGATCGGTGCGTACATCAGCAGCACCACGACGCCGATCACCAGACCGATCGCGATCATCAGCAGCGGCTCGAACAGGCGGATAAACCAATCGAGCGCCTGCGCGATGTCTTCCTCGTGGAAGCTCGCCGTGCGCTCCAGCATCTCGCCCATCTGGCCGGTGCGTTCGGCCACGCGCAACAGGCGCAGCGATACCGCAGTGGTCAGGCCATGGGTTTCGAACGCCGCGGAGATCGAGCGGCCTTCACCGATGTCTCGCCGCGCAGCAGCCAACGCGGCGTGCAGCGTCACCGGCAGCAAGCCGGTGACCATGTCGAGGGCCGTCAGGATCGGGATACCTGCCTGCTGCAGCATGCCCAGCGCGCGGTAGAAGCGCGCCAGCTGATAGACCCGCACGATCTCGCCGATGCGCGGGATGCGCTGGATCTGTCGGGCGAGCATCAGGCGCACCTGCGGCCGGCCCAGTGCGTAGATCACGGCCGCGACACACACAACGCCACCGACCAACAGTTCGAGCCAGTGCGCGTTCGCAAACTGCCCCCACTGCAACAGCAGCCGCGACATCAGCGGAATGCGATCGCCCAGGTCCTGGAACACCAGGCTGAAACGCGGCACCACATACAGCAGCAGGAAGGCGATCACCAGCGAGCCGACGCCGAGGATCATGGCCGGGTAGATCGCCGCACCGATGACCCGCTTGCGCAGCAGATCGGCCTGCGCGCGGTAAACGATGAAGCGCTCGATCGCCTCGGTCAGCGCGCCGGTCTTCTCGTTGGCGCGCACGCTGGCGATGTAGAGCGGCGGGAACATCGCCGGCTGCGCTTCGAGCGCGGCCGAGAACGACAGGCCGACGTTCAGCTGATCGTGCAGGCGCTGCAGCACCTGCTTCGCCTCGCCGCGGCTTTCGCGATCGGCCAGCGTCTCGATCGCCTCGACCACCGACAGCCCGGCACGCAAAAGGATCAGCAGGCTCTGGTTGAACTGCAGCAGCGGAAAGTCAGCCGACTGGCGCCATGCCCCGCGCTTTGCCTTCGCCGCGGCCTTGACCGCGACCACGGCGTAGCCCTGCGCCTCAGCCCGTCGCCGCGCATCGGCCGGGTCGCTGGCTTCAAGCGTGATGGCCACCGCTTGCAGGCGGCGGATGGCACTGACGGCGTACTGCATGTGTCGCGAATCCAGGCGGCGCAGCAGCGCTCACCAGTTGGTGATGTCGGCGTCGAGCCCATCACCTCCTGCACGCCCGTCGCGGCCGGTCGAGCTGATGTCGAAGTCGCCGTGCTCACCCGGTGAGACATACCCATAAGGATGCCCCCAGGGGTCTTGCGGCAGCGCTTTTTCCAGGTACGGGCCGTCCCATTTGGCGACGTTGGCGGGCTTGGTCACCAGCGCCTGCAGACCTTGCTCGGTGGACGGGAAGCGGCCGACATCGAGCCGGTACTGCTGCAGCGCCTTCTCGAAGCCGACGATCTGCGCGCGGGTGGTCTTGACTTCGGACTTCCCGATCTGCGAGAAATACTTCGGGCCGACGTACGCGGCCAGCAACCCGATGATGACCATGACGACCAGCAATTCGAGCAGCGTGAATCCGCGGTGCGAGCGGACGGGGATCATGGCGGGGAGGTCTCAGGCGTTGAAGAAGCCCGCAGTGTGTGCAGCGAATGTGACGTGCTGGTGAAGCGGGCCTCAGCGGGCGCGTTCGGGTGCCCTCGCCGGAGTGCCGAGCGCGGGTTGGCGCCCGGGTCCAAACGCCGGCAACCAGCTGTCCTCTGGCTGTCGTTCGAGGGCGGCGAGGCTGACGTCGAGGCGATCAAAGATGCGCTGGGAATCGAGCACACGTTGCGCATACGAACGGCCCGCTGCGCCCAGTCTGTGTCGGCGTTCAGCATCGACCGCCAGCGTGGCGATGGCCTGCGCAAAGTCGTCACCTCGCTCCGGTTCGGTCAACAGGCCGCAGCCCACGACGATGGAGGCGATCTCGGTACCCGGCGTCGCGGACGCGATCACCGGCCGCCCGCTGGCCAGCATGCCGCCCAGTTTCGATGGCATCACCAGATCCGCGGCACCACGCAGCTGCGGCAGCAGGTGGATGTCGGCCATGTTCAGCAGCGCGCTCAGTTTGGCGGCAGGCATCAGGTCGGCGAAGCGGATGTTGGGCAATCCGTGGGCAGCGAGCTCGAGCGAGGCCCGCATTTCACCGTTGCCACAGATGACGATCACGATGCGCGGATCGCCGATCAGCAGGCGGGCTGCTTCGACGAGCACACCCAAACCCTGCTTGCGATTGATGGTGCCGGAGAACAGGCAGACGATCTGCGACGGCGCGATGCCCAGGGACTGGCGCAACTCGATCGAACCGTCGGCCACGGCCAGCGCAGACGCATCGACCCAGTTCGGCAGCAGCTCGGTTTTCTGCATCGGCACGCTCTTGGCCGCCAGCAGGCGCAACATGCGGCTTGAAATCGTCGACACCGTGTCGAAGCGCCGCAGCATCACGCGTTCGGCCCGCTGGGCCAGGCTGCGCAACCACGGCTGCTTCAACAGCCCCAGTTCGAACGCCGCATCGATCTCGAAGTCCTGGATGTGCAGCCACGCCTTGGCACCGGCCAGCCGCGCGGCCAACCACGCCACCGGCGCGCAGAAGAAGCCGGGCGCAACCACCAACACCACCCGGGGCTGCCAGCCGACCAGCTTGAACACGACAGGCATGCTGGCGAGCGCAAAGCTGGCCAAGTGCAGCAGGCGCGTCAGCCCGCCCAGTCGTTTCGGGATCCAGATCGGGCAGCGGTAAACGGTTAACCCCGGTTTCGGCTGCTCGACCCGATAAGCGTTCCCTGAGTGGCCGGGCGCCACCGTCCAGGTCGGGTAGTACGGTGGCGCGCAGACGACGGTCACTTCATGGCCTCGGGCGATCAGGCCGTCCGCCATTTCGCCGGAATACTTGCCGACGCCCGTGAGCTCCGGGCTGAAATTCATACTCACCAAAACGATCTTCATGGTCGCCCAGTCGCCTGTAATGCAACAGGATGTTGACGGACCCGCATGACGGGCTCAAGTCGCGAGCCATAGTCCGAACGCATCTGTTCAGCGCAGCGATGCGCCAGTTCGTCGGGTGGCTTCAGGCCGAACTGGTAACGGTTGAAATCGGAGCGAAGACGGACACGAAGGAATCGGGTCGCGGCAGAGTGCAGCCCTCTGAGAATCGTTGGCGGTGGGCTGAGTCTCCAGCAAACCACTCTCCCCCCTTCGAATTCCCGGTGACAGTGAAATTTGCAAGGGATTTCAGCAACGGCCTGACACATTTCGCCATAGACGCCAAGCTAATGCCGAAGCGCTGCCAAGACTGCAGGCCAAACAGGGGCACTTGAGCTGCAAACGGAACGGGGAACGAATTCGGACCAAACAGGGGAGTTGATGGGCTTTGCAGGGAAGGCAGCGGGCATCAGGTGCGGCTGGTCGAACGGCAGGTTTCAAGCGCAATAACCACCGGGGCGAGCCCGCGCCTGCGATTCAAAGCGGAAGCCGATTTAGGCGAAATGTCCGCCCGGGTGCCGTCGCTCAACTTTAACTTCAGCATGTATCCTCGGCCTCTTTACCCAAGAGGATCGAGATGGCACTGGCAAAGAAGAAGCGCGTAGGCAAGAGAACCATTTCCGCCAAACAAGTCAGAAAGACGGCAAGCGGCAGAAAGCGCCACAAGTCGGACGGCACCCAGCCCCCGAAGGCGGTGACTTCACCTTCGACGCCAGCGGCGTCCTGACTATCCGGGCAAGAAGCTCGCGGCAAGCCGCTTCGGCTTGGCGGCTGGCGCGTTGCTCGAGCAATCCCACCGCAACTCCGGCTCCCGGAGCGCCGGTAGAACGTTCGGCTCGAATGTCCGGCGCTTCGCGACGCCGTTGAGCACGGTCTCCGCGATGACGCGAAAGTGCCCGGCTGGCGTCTGTGGGCCAAGAGCGAAACTGCAGAACTCTAAGTGGTGCCCAGCCGGTGTAGCTCAAACCTGCCCTTCGCTCAGTACGGAATGAATTCGGTCTCGCCCGGCCCATGGCCTGGGCGCGCCACGCAACCTTGGCCTCTGCAATGCGCTCGCTGCGTGACGACACGAAGTTCCACACCATGTGCCGATGCCCGCGCGGCGGGCCGCCGATGATCACGAATTGCGCTCCTCTGGGCGCTGTGATCACGGACGCGGCGCCGTTCAGAACGCCCAATGCAAAAGGATCGAGTGGCTCACCATCGATGTTGACAGTGCCCTCCAGGCCGTAGATCGCTCGCACGAATTCGCCTGCCGGCAGGTGCAAGGTTGGCCCTGGCAACAAGCTGAATTCGGCATAGAGCGTCGGAGTCGTCGGCTTGACCGGTGAAGTCACCCAGAGCAATTCGCCGATCAGGACTCTGGCGGTGAACCATTGCGCCTTGGAACAGCTAGGTGACGGTCGACAGGCCGATGTGCGGGTGCGGGTGCGGGCAAACATCGTGGTTGTCACCCGGTTGGTGGGTGACGGGCCCGAAGTGGTCGAAGAACACAAACGGCCCGAGCGCCTGGCGCAAAGCCGACGGCAGAAGCCGTCGCACCATGAAGCCGCCGCCAAGGTCCTTGAGATGCGGTTCGAGCACGTGCAGGATGGCCATCATCCGTCCCGTTGGTGATGTGGACACACGGATGCCACGAGCTGGCCCAGGACACCACAACGCCCATCAGGCAGTGCGTTCGTTTGTTGTGCTGCTTGCGCGAGGCAGCGGTGAACACACGCTGCTCCTACGACGGCAATTTCTGAAACCCGAAGACAGGCGGGTTCATTCCACAGTTCACGTCGACGCCCGACACCTTGCCGTTGGCATTGACGACGAATTTCGAGCGCGCTGTGCCGGAGATCACCAACGGCGCCGTCAGATTCAGACCAAAGGTGCTGCTGGTGCTGTCGGGTTGAGTAAACGTTCCGCCACCCGTGCCGGCCGAGGCGTTCGTCGTGAGGTAGAGGTACACAGCGTCCGACTGCGGCACGGCGTCGGTGCCGTTGCAGGCCGCCGGCGCACCGACGGCGTCGGGCGCCTTGGTGGTGCCGTTGTTATCGACGCGACACACATCCGACACGTATTGCGTGCCGGCGGTGCAAGAGCCCGAAGAGGTGCTTGGCGTGAACTTGATCAGATCCGACATCTTGATGACGACGCAGTGGTACGTACCGTCGGGCGGGCTGCCGCTGCCGAGCGTCGGCGCGGCCAGGAAATCGACTTCCGAGGCATTCGGGCTGGAAAACACCGTGATCGGATTGGTGCACAACGGGCTGGTCGACAGCATGATCGAGTAAACCTGCAGCTTCAACGAGCTGGCGTCGAGCGCCATCGCGTTGGCAGACAGAAGCAGCACGCCAGCGAAGACCGACAGGGAGCGTCTCATCTGGGATCCTTTTTAACTGCCCGACCCGACGATCGTCAGCTTGTCCGCCGCGGCGGTATTGCCGCCCCCGCCCCCGCAGGCAGTGACTGCCCAGGCGGCGGCCATCGCACAAAGTATCAACACGAGTAAGCGTTTCATGGAGTTCCAGATTGGTGGCGGATTCGTCACCCTTTCTTCGTCCGATCAGATGGCGACTTGAGCACCAAGCAACACTATGAATAGCCCGTCGCCCAAGCCCAGCGCCAACGGCAGATTGGCAGAACCTTGGCACCACGTCTTTTGGCTGGAAGAGATTGCAGTGCTTGCCGACCCACAGGGCAGCCGGAAGTGCGCCTTGATGCTGGCGAACGACTCGGCGTTTGTGGGCCTCGATGTGGGGGCAAATGAAAAACGGGCCGCGAAGGCCCGATTTTTACTAGATGGTTGGCGGTGGACCGGGTCTCGGGCGAACCCGTCTCATCGCCGAATTGCCGGTATCACGGAAATTTACAGGGAATTTGAAACGTCTCCTGCCACCTGTCGCCATAGGCACCGCGCCGAAAGCAAGTCGCAGCGCGGCTTGCAGGCCGAACAGGTAAATTCTGGCCACTTTCAGGGGAGGCCCTGACATCTGGTCGTCCAGCACGGAACCCGATGTCCGGCGACCGCTGCATGGGTCTGCCTCAGACCAGGTTCATTCGGTTGACCGAACGCGCCTCGCATTCGCGTGCCCAGCACCGTCATGCGCACTTCGCCGACCGCACTGACTTTCGCGCCAACCCCCAGGCCGATTTGTGTCATGCCGTGCGGTCGCATGTGGAAGAACTCGCCCGTCTCGAGCACCGCACCGTTGGGTTGGCCATGCCGCGCGTAGTGCAGTTCGGCGACGGTGCCGTTGATGAGGGTGTTTGCCGGGTCGCTGCCAGCCAGATCGACGGCGTGTCCCTGCGCGCCGGAAAATGCCTCGAACAGATAGACAGGGTGGGCCCCGTCCTTCGTCTTCGGCGAATGGTCGGCGGCCGCCAGTACCCGCAATCGTTTGCCGGGTCCCGTGCTGCGGGCAAACGCGGCGCCGGTGTCGGGGTGCATGGAAAGCTGCAACACAGCGCCTTTCACCCTGAGCACCGCGCCTTTGATACCGCCCTTCGGGCTGAAGAGGAGTTGTTGACAAGTACCGCTGATGAGCTCATTCGGGGTGGGCACGGAGAAGGATCCCTTTGCGTGGGAAAAGGCAGCCACTCTGGGTTGCGGGGTCGACAAACCTGACGACTGAGAATCGCTGACGTGTCGGGGGACGGGCTGTAGGCGGGCTCCGGCCATAGAGGCAGTGCAAAAGCGCGTTGGCTTGGCGGCACTTCAAGGGATTCAGATCCTTCGCCAGGCCGTCACAGTTTTCATGGCGTGCCTACACTGTGGTTCATGCATCTGTTGATTGAAACCCATCGCGCCGAACTGGTGGCCCTGGCACGCAGGCGCGGCGTCACGGGCGTGCGGATATTCGGCTCGATGAGGCATGGCAACGCCAGCGGCAACAGCGACGTTGATCTGCTGGTAACGCTGTCCCCCGGGACCAGTGCCCTCGCCTTGGGCGGCCTGCTGCTGGATGCGCAGGAACTGCTGGGTCGCCGTGTGGATGTCGTCACCGAAGCGAGCCTGCACCCCGCGTTGCGCCAGCGTGTCATCGAAGGCGCTGTGCCGCTGTGAAGGCGGGGCCCAAGGCGGATAGGGTGCTGCTGGAGCACATGCGCGACAGCTTTGGCCGAATTCTCGAATACACCAACGCCGAACGCTCCCGCTTCGAAGCCTCGCGTCTGGTGCAAGACGCAGTCATCCGCAATCTGCAGACACTGGCGGAATCCAGCCAGCGCTTGCCCCGCGAGATCAAGGACACAGAGCCGCAGATCCCCGTGACGCGAACTTGCCGGGTTTCGCGACGTGATCGTGCACGGCTACCTGGGCGTTGATCTCGGCGCGGTCTGGCTGGTCGTCGAACAGGATTTGCCAGCGCTGAGCCAAGCTTTGAACCGGATGGGCACGCACCTCGGAACCAAGGGCTGATCTGAGCGGCTGCTGGCGCGTTGAGCGACCGGTCGCTCATGCCCGAAACTCGCTGGGCGTCCACGTTCCCGACTGCAGCCTGGGGTTAGGACGCTCTAGGCGTGCGGGCCTTGTCGATACGCTCGCGCAGCCAAGCGACACCGCCTAGCCTCGCCAACTTGTCCGACTGCGCCAGCGTCAGACGGATCGAGCCCACCTTCAGCGCGTCGGCCTCCGGTGTTGGCTTTCGGCCGGCCCCCTCTCGGGCGCCACCGCGCTTGCTCTTTTCACTCAATTCACTTCGCCGCGCAGCAGGTTGCGCAGTTGTTGCGCCAGTTCCAGCGCCCGGTCCAAGTCTCCGATGTGGCTCCAATCGGCAGCCTGCGCGTCCACCAGCGAACTTGTGACGTCGGCCTCCAGGCCCTTGACCAAGGCCAGCAGTTCGTCGGCGCGTACACTGTAGGCCTTCGAAGCGGGCAGGTTGCGGATGCTGGGAGTGCTCATGGTGTTTACTCCAGTTGGTTGCACGTTTGACAGTGCAAATGTAATACAACAATCAATCTGTTGCGAGGGGACTCGGGTGGTCTATCTGACGTTCCTGGCAACGGACATCGTGCAGACGATCGTGCGCGGGGCGCAGCCGCTGGAGTTGAACATCAAGCGCATGCTGGCCGCAGCGCCCTTGCCGATGGGCTGGGCAGAGCAGTGAACCGCCCCGGGTTTTGAGGAGGCTCCAATCTTTGAGAGGATGGAGCCATGGAGAAGTCGAACAAGTTCTCGCCCGAGGTCCGTGAGCGTGCGGTG
>JAYVEB010000345.1:0-2582 GCA_043749095.1 Burkholderiales bacterium
GGACCCGAACATCCACAACATCGCGGTGCAGGGCGTGTTCGACGACTGCCAGGACATCGTCAAGGCGGTGTCGAACGACCTGGAATTCAAACGCAGGCACCGCATCGGCACCGTCAACTCGATCAACTGGGCGCGGCTGCTGGCGCAGGTCGTCTATTACTTCGCGGGCTACTTTCAGGCGACCCGGTCAAACGTCCAACAGGTCAGCTTCGCCGTGCCCTCGGGCAACTTCGGCAACATCTGCGCCGGCCATGTCGCACGGATGATGGGCCTGCCGATCCGCCGCCTGGTGCTGGCGACCAACGAGAACAATGTGCTCGACGAGTTCTTCCGCACCGGCACCTACCGCGTGCGGGGCAGTTCCGAGACGCATGAAACCTCGAGCCCGTCGATGGACATCTCGAAGGCGAGCAACTTCGAGCGCTTCGTGTTCGATCTGCTGGGCCGCGATGCGGCGCGCACCAGGCAGCTGTTCAAGATCGAGGTCGAGCAGACGGGCGCGTTCACCATCAGCGCCGACGAATTTGCCAACGCCGCAAGCTTCGGCTTCATCTCGGGAACCAGCACCCATGCTGATCGCCTGGCCGCGATCCGCGATACCTATCGCCGTTTCGGTATGGTCATCGACACCCACACCGCCGACGGCCTGAAGGTCGGCCGCGAGCACCTGGAGCGGGGCGTGCCGATGCTGGTGCTGGAGACTGCATTACCGGCCAAGTTCGCCGAGACCATTGCCCTGGCGATCGGCGTGCAACCCGACCGTCCCGCCGCGATGCGCGGCATCGAAGACCTGCCCAAGCGCTTTGTCGTGATGCCGGTCGACACGCAGGCGGTGAAGGCCTACCTTAGCGCCAACGTCTGAGGGACCATGAGCCTGCCGCCCGCCACGACACCGCCAGCGCGCCCGCCGCTGATGAGCCTGGGCGACGCGCTGGCCAGGCTGATGCAGGCGGTGCGGCCATTCGATGCCGCGCAGGCGCAACAGGTCTCGACCTTCGACGCACTGGGGCGCGTGCTGGCTGCCGATGTTCGCGCTTTGGTCGACGTTCCCCCGGCCGACAACTCCGCGATGGACGGCTACGCGATGCGCTGCGCCGACGTGCCCGCCGCGGGCACCACGCTGCCGGTGAGCCAGCGCATCCCGGCCGGCGTGGTCGGTGAGCCGCTGGTGCCCGGCACCGCGGCGCGCATCTTCACCGGCGCCCAGGTGCCGGCCGGTGCCGACGCGGTCGTGATGCAGGAGCAGTGCACTGCTGTGAGTGACACCACAGCGGGCGGCGCCGTCCGCATCGACACCGTGCCACAGCTCGGGCTATCGATCCGCCGCCGCGGCGAAGACGTGAGCGCGGGCTCAGTCGTGCTGGCGGTCGGCACGCGGCTCACGCCGCAGGCCCTGGGTCTGGCCGCATCGGTCGGTGCAGCGACGCTCACGGTCGCGCGCTGGCCGCGCGTTGCGCTGTTCTCGACCGGTGACGAATTGGTGATGCCGGGCGATGTCGCGCCCGAGCAGATGAAGCCCGGCGCGATCTACAACTCGAACCGATACACGCTGCGTGCGCTGATCCAGGCGCTGGGCTGCGAGTGCAGCGACCTGGGCATCGTGCCCGACCGGCTCGACGCCACCCGCGAGGCCTTGCGCCGCGCCGCGCAGGAGCACGACCTGATCGTCACCAGCGGCGGCGTGTCGGTCGGCGAAGAAGACCACGTCAAGCCGGCCGTCGAGGCCGAAGGGCGCCTCGACCTGTGGCAGATGGCGATCAAGCCCGGCAAGCCGCTGGCGTTCGGCGAGGTGCGGCGTGTTGCTGCATCGGCCACGCCGGGCCATGCCTACTTCATCGGCCTGCCCGGCAACCCGGTGTCGAGCTTCGTCACCTTCTTTCTGGTCGTGCGGCCGGTGCTGCTGCATCTGCAAGGTGTGACGGACTTGCATCCGCGCCCCGTACCACTGCGTGCCGATTTCGACTGGCCGCGCGCCGACAAACGCCGAGAGTTTCTGCGCGTGCGCCGCAACGCTTTCGGCGGACTCGACCTGTTCGCCCACCAGGGCTCCGGCGTGCTGACCTCGGCCGTTTGGGGCGATGGTGTGGTCGACAACCCATCGGGCCAGGCCATCCGTGTAGGCGACACGGTCAACTACCTGCCGTTCTCGGAGCTGCTGTCGTGAAGGTGCAGGTGCGCTATTTCGCATCGATCCGCGAGGCGCTAGGGGCGGGAGAAGTCATCGAGGTGTCGGTCGGCGCGACCGTGGGCGAGGTGCGCGACCAACTGATCGCGTGCAGCGCGGCACATGCCACTGCGCTGGCGCGCGGCAAAGCGCTGCGCAGTGCGCTGAACCATTCACTGTGTGACGAATCGGCGGTGGTCACCGATGACGACGAACTCGCGTTCTTCCCTCCGGTCACAGGCGGCTGACCGACATGACCGTCAGCATCCAGACCGCCGACTTCGACCTCAGCACCGAGGTAGCTGCCTTGCGCGCGGCCGATCCCGGCGTCGGCGCGGTGGCGTCCTTCGTCGGCTGCGTGCGCGACCGCAACGATGGTGCGGGTGTCAGCGCAATGGAACTGGAGCACTACCCTGGC
>JAYVEB010000346.1:0-2574 GCA_043749095.1 Burkholderiales bacterium
GGCTGCCGACGCGCGAGGCGAAGTCTTGGAAGTGCGCATGGTGGGGAAGGTAGGACTGGA
The DNA here is from genome assembly GCA_043749095.1 of Burkholderiales bacterium. Lineage (GTDB taxonomy): Bacteria > Pseudomonadota > Gammaproteobacteria > Burkholderiales > Burkholderiaceae_C > PBB1. Next base: position 61 of record JAYVEB010000346.1, read on the forward strand.
ACCGCAACTTTACGCGTTCGGCTCGGCGCGTCACCGGCCCCAGGCTTGATTTGCCCCAAGTCCGTGACTCAAGGCGTCAATGTTTGGCACGTGCGCCGGGGTGGATTGATCACACTTCGAGCTTCGCCGCACACGTCTGTCGCTGGGGTCGGGACCGGAGTGTCACCGCCAGGCATAAACCAGCCACCACCGAACCCACGCGGGGAGCGGTGAAGATTTTGGAGAGTTGCATTTCAAGATCCCTGACGATTTCGGTGGTGTCTGCTGCACGGGGCAGGCACATGCCCTCGTTCAGTGAATGAACGGGTTGTACGCGATTGGTCGTGGGCTCGTACCCCTGTGTTCCAGGGATGGAAAGGGCCGAAACTACCGGTCGCGTCAGGCGCCTGCGCGCCTCGGAGTGGGCCCCTGCGCCTGCGCGGCATCGGGGCCACCTTGGCACTAATTTTCGACGCTTCAAGCGGTTGATGGACATCCACGATTTTGTTCAACCAAGGCGTGTCGGAACGGCGTGGGCCGCGTGCGCGCAAGGCGCGGTTCCTTAGAAGGTATAGTGACATACTCATTACACCACTGTTAGCATAGAGCCTTCACCCACCGGAGACTCACCGATGACTGCAACGATCGCGCTGTTCGGCGCTGGTGGGAAGATGGGCGGGCGGGTGACCAAAAATCTCATGGGTTCCGCCTACCGGGTGCGCCATGTCGAAGTCGGTGCGGCCGGCCGGCAGCGCCTGAAGGATGAATTCGGCATCGAATGCGTGTCCGCCGAGGTGGCCCTGGATGGCGCGGATGTCGTCATCCTCGCCGTGCCCGACACGCTGATCGGCCAACTGGCTGCCGAGATCTCGCCGCCGCTGAAGGCCGGCACCATGGTCATGACGCTCGATGCCGCCGCGCCCTTTGCCGGCCACCTGCCGGACCGGCCCGACCTGGTCTACTTCGTCGCCCACCCGTGTCACCCGCCGATCTTCAACGACGAGACCAGCGCCGAGGCGCGGCGCGACTTCTTCGGCGGCGCGCATGCGAAGCAGTCGATCACGAGCGCGCTGATGCAGGGCAGCGACGCCGACTTCGACCTCGGCGAAGCAGTCGCCAAGGTGATCTACCAGCCGATTCTTCGCTCGCACCGGCTCACGGTCGAGCAAATGGCGCTGCTGGAGCCCGGCCTGTCCGAGACCGTGTGCGCCACGCTGCTCGACGTGATGCGCGAAGCCATGGACGAAGTGGTGGCGCGCGGCGTGCCGAAAGATGCGGCCCGAGACTTCCTGCTCGGCCACATGACCATCCTCGCAGCCGTCATTTTCAAGGAGATTCCGGGCCAGTTTTCCGATGCCTGCAACAAGGCCATCACCTTCGGCAAGCCGCGCCTGATGCGCGACGACTGGAAGAAGGTGTTCGACCGCGACGAGATCGCCGACAGCATCCGGCGCATCACCTGAGCGGCTTTGGCGTGAATCGAACCCCAAGCTTCGAACCCGACCGACCCGACCGACCCGACCGACCCGACGAACACCGATGAGCGAGCGCATCCACGCGACCTATTGGCTTGAGACCGGCGATGACCCGCGCCGCGCTGCCGAGGCCATCGCCGGCGAACAGTCGAGCGGCACTTTCGTCGCGCTGCCGAACGAGACGCCGACCCTGAAAGCGCGTTCAGGCGCGCGGGTGGAGCGGCTCGACGTGATTGAACAGGTCGGCCAGCCGAGTCTGCCCGGCGGGATCGTGAGCAGCGTCTACACGCGCTGCACGCTGGAATTGTCATGGCCGATCGAGAGCCTCGGGCCATCGCTGCCGAACCTGATGGCCACGGTGGCTGGCAACCTGTTCGAGTTGCGCCAGGTCTCGGGCCTGCGCGTGCAAGGCCTGAAGCTGCCGCCATCGTTCGCTGCGGCCTACCCCGGCCCGGCGTTCGGCGTCGAGGGCACGCGGCAGCTGGCGGGCGTGGCGCAGGGGCCGCTGATCGGCACCATCATCAAGCCCAGCGTGGGCCTGAGCCCCGATGAAACAGCGCAGCAGGTGCGCCAACTCATCGCTGGCGGCATCGACTTCATCAAGGACGACGAGTTGCAGTCCGACGGCCCGCATTGCCCGTTCGACGAGCGTGTGCGCGCCGTGATGCACGTCGTCAACGACGCGGCGCAGCGCCACGGACGGAAGGTCATGGTGGCCTTCAACCTCACCGGTGACCTTGACCAGATGCGGCGCCGTTATGACCTCGTGCAGCAACTCGGCGGCAGCAGCGTGATGGCCAGCCTGAATGCGATCGGCCTCGTCGGCCTGCTCGAACTGCGGCGCCATTCGAGCCTGCCGCTTCATGGCCACCGCTGAGGCTGGGGCGCGCTGACACGCAGCCCGGCGCTCGGCTGGGGCTACGCGCCCTGGCAGCAGATCTGGCGCCTCGCCGGGGCCGACCATCTGCACGTGAACGGCTTGCGTAACAAGTTCAGCGAGCCCGACGCGAGCGTCGTCGCGGCAGCGCGGGCGGTGCAGAAGCCGCTGTTCGATCACGCG
>JAYVEB010000347.1:0-2570 GCA_043749095.1 Burkholderiales bacterium
AGACTCACGGTAGCCCCGCCTCCACGACCCGCCCGGCGCAGGCCTTCAACCGGCCAAGATGGTTGTCGTCGACCGGCCAAGGTAATTGTCGTCAACCACTGCATTGCCTTCGACCGTCGACCTGTACATCAACGACGCGCTTCGCATGCGAACCGAGGTGCCCGCTGGGCCTTTCGACATTCCGCAACTGCCGATCGTCACGGGTGCAGGCGAAGCGCGGCTGGTCGTGCGCGACATTCTCGGGCGCCAGCAGACGCTGATTTCACCCTTCTATGCAAGTTCTCAGCTGCTGAAGGAAGGGCTTCGGAATTTCTCGTACGAAGTGGGTGCCGCTCGGGAGCGGTACGGTACCGCGAGTGGCGACTACGGCCAACTCGTGGCCGTTGCCACCGAGCGCCTCGGGCTAAACAAGCTCCTGACTGGCGAGGTTCACGCCGAGCTCTCACACACTCGGCAGGCGGTCGGTCTGGGGCCCGTTTGGCTCTGGCCCGCCGCGGGTGTGTTCACGGCATCGGTGGCCGGCAGCGCACGAACAGCGGTGAACGCCACGACTCGGCATGGGGGCTTGCTGTCGGTTGGCTTCCAGCGACAGGCCGAGCACCTCAGTTTCGGTGCGGATTGGCTCGCAACGAGCGCCGGCTTCACGTCGCTGGGCCGATCGCTGCCCTCACCCCTCGACACTTCGAAGAGCCAGCTGGGATTCTCGGAGATACGAGAGCAGGCGAGAGCTTATGCAAGCTATGCGAGCCGGGGCAAAGGATCGTTCAGCCTCGACTACACCCAACGCGCATCATCCGGTCGACCGCCCTCCGGCTTCCTCGGTGGCAACTATGGCATTGCGGCTGGCGCCGGGTACATATCGATCGCCGTCTTGCGCGACCTGCGTGCAGGACAGACCTTCGCCAGCATCACCCTCAGCCTTCCATTGAGTGCGGAGATCAACAGCAGTGTCGGCCTGATCGTGCAAGACAGAGGGCCGCCGGTCGCTCAGGCGCAGGTGCAACGCAGCCTTCCGGTTGGCGACGGTTATGGCTATCGGATGGCAGCGACGGGCGGGCGGATGCCCCGTCTCGACGGTGGCCTGCAGTGGCAAAGCGACCATGGAAGCATCGCGGTGGACGTCTCCCAATCCGCCGGCCCCGCGGCGTGGCGGGTTGGGGCGGCCGGCGGCGCGGCAATGATCGGGTCGAAGGTGTTCGCGAGCCGCACGGTCTCCGACAGTTTCTCGGTCGTTGATGCCGGTGGCTTCGCGGGCGTGCGCATCTATGCGGACAACCAGCTTGTAGGCCTCACCGGCAGCGACGGGACCGCCATCGTTCCCAGGCTGCTGGCCTATCAGACGACGGCGATCCGCATCGAGCAGGCCGATCTCCCGCTGGACGCAACCGTGGACACGCTCGACATAGCCGCGGTGCCTTGGTTTCGAAGCGGCCTGTCACTGCGATTCCCGGTGAGACGCGCGCGAGGAGCCTTGCTCAGCGCACTGCTCGAAGACGGCTCGCCGGTACCGGTTGGTGCAGTGGCGCGGCTCGCAGGCGTCGAACTCGATCAGCCGGTAGCAGCCCATGGCGAGCTGTATCTGAGCGGCCTTGGCGCGACGAACCAAGTCTGGCTTCGCTGGGACGCGCGGCAATGCGTGATGACCGTCGACGTGACCGTCACATCCGATTTGCTGCCGCAATTGGGCAGCTTCGTGTGCCACGAGGTCCGAAGATGAGGCACGGCATCATTGGACACATCCTGTGCTGCGCAGCTGCGCTCCCTGCGCACGCGGCCTGCACTGTTGCAGCGACGCCGGTCGCATTCGGTGTCTATCAGTCCAGCGCACAGTTGCCTACCGACAGTACTGGCACCGTGACAGTGGCGTGCGGCATCTTCACCAGCTACTCGGTGTCCATCAGTGCTGGGGTGGGCGGTACAAATGCGCTGAACCGAGCGCTCTCATCGGGCGGTAACCGCCTCGCCTACAACTTGTACACGGATCCGACACGGATCCGACACGGATCCTCGTCTGGGGCGATGGCACGGCCGGCACCTTGCGTGTCGCCCAGATTGCGACTGGCGCAACGTTGAACGTTTTCGGACGCATTCCCGGTCTGCAAAACATCGCGTCGGGTTCATATGCCGATTCGCTGATCGTGACGATCGAGTTCTGACTGACACGCCGCCGTTCGCCCTGAGGCGGCACAAGCCATACGGGCGTGGCGCGGCAGGTGTGAGACCGCTCTCCCATGATCAGGCGACACTGCATCGAGTCCGGTTCGGCTCGGCTGGATCATCGCTGATCCAGGCCAGAAGCGACTCAGGTACCGGACGACGGGCAAGCGTCGACGACGACTGACGCACGGGTGCCGGCTGCTTGATGAGCGCATCGCAAGCCGGTTCAGCGCGGGTGTCGGCTCTGAAACGGAGTCGATCCCGCTGCCGACGCTGCCGTGAGGCGGTGGACTACGGCCGCGAATTACTTGCCGCCACCTGATTAGTGACAAACCTCAGCAGGCTCACGTGGTGAGCTAGCGAGGGAAGAAGATGGGTTCACCGCCGCAGGAGGTGAACCATGAAGATGAACC
>JAYVEB010000348.1:0-8642 GCA_043749095.1 Burkholderiales bacterium
AACCGCTCGTTCTCGAAGGTGGCCAGATTGATGTTGTCCTGCGCACTGCCCTTGCCTTTGGCCTTGAGTTCGGCCTTGACGGTCTGCAGCATGTACTCCAGGTATTTGCTGCTCGTCTGCCGTTCATCCACGACGACGCCGATGACGCTGTCCGGGAAGCAGGCGTCAAAGTCGAGCACACCAGTTTCCGCAATGTTCGCTGCGATGGTGATGCACAGCGTGCCCTTGGGCCATAGCTTGCTTTGGGCTAATCCGGCTTCGCTGTAGGTTTGCGCGTAGTCGGTGATGAGGTGGTCGGAACCGCGCACGTCGCCCGTCTGAATGAACGGGTATGGCCCCCCGTACAGCTTGGGGTCGTTGCGGGGGCGATGCTTTGATTTGCCTCGCCCGAAGTCCTTGGCGACTTCTCGCAAGGTTTTCCGATCCGAGCTCTCCGCCTGGTCGCCGACGAGGGACCGCAGCCGGCTGTCGAACAGTTCGCTGGCGTTCTGCAGGTTCTTCTCGGCGTTGGCCTTGGCTGTCGCGATGCCCTCGAAGGCTTCGTCGAGGATAGCGACGATGCGGCGCTGCTCTGGCACCGGTGGCAGCGGGACCTGGACCTCCTTGAGCTTGCCGCCGGAAAGCTCCTTGAACGTGGCGCCAGTCCCAAGGTCGTTGAGCAGATCGACGATGCTGCCAAGGTAGTAGTACAGAAATTTGTGATCGATTCGGCTTCGAGGAACCAGACCTTTGCAGCCTTGGTTCGTAGCCATCGGTTCCGTGTTGATCACCAGATGGCCAATGGGCGCGCGCGAGGACAAAATGACAGAGTACGGCGGCAACGGCCTCGCAGAACTGTTTTGAAGGCCTTGGTCGGTGATGGTCCGATCAGTCTGATCGATGTACGGCGTGGGCCGCCTTCCCATCTCGGCAGGTGTGATCCAGCGGTGCGGCCCGCCCCAGTACTCGGCAACGCCGGTTTTGGGTGTTCCTCCATTGACGACATCGCAGATGTCGCCGATGGGCGCCGACTCCCAGCCGGTCCTCATGTCACCAGTTCCCGGATCGTCGCCAGCACTTCCGCGCTCTCAGCATCCAGCGCCGCGATCTCGTCGAGGATGTCTTGCGGTGTGCGCAGTTCGCCTTCGTCGCCGCCGTTCGGGTTCTTGACCGACAGGTCGTAGGTGCCGATGTCAATGCCGGCCACGTCCACCGCCCAGCTCTGCGCCGATTCGGCGAAGGTCTTCTGCCGCTCGATGAAGTCAACCAGGTCGTCGTCGTTCAGCGGGTTGGTCTTGCCCATGTTGCGGCCCGGGTTCAGTTGGTAGAACCAGACCTTGCGTGTGGGCGCGCCCTTCTCGAAGAACAGCACCACGGTCTTGACGCCCGCGCCCTGAAACGTACCGCTTGGCATGTCCAGCACCGTGTGCAGGTTGCAGTTCTCTAGGATCAGCTTGCGGATGCTCGTGCTCGCGTTGTCGGTGTTGCTGAGGAAGGTGTTCTTGATGACGATGGCCGCGCGGCCGCCGGCCCGCAGCGTCTTGACGAAGTGCTGCAGGAACAGGAAGGCCGTTTCGCCGGTCTTGATCGGGAAGTTCTGCTGGACCTCCTTGCGTTCCTTGCCGCCAAAGGGCGGGTTGGCCAGGATCACATCAAAACGGTCGCGCTCCTGGATGTCGCTGATGTTGTCGGCCAGCGTGTTGGCGTGGATGACGTTGGGCGCCTCGATGCCATGCAGGATCATGTTCATGATCGCAATCACATAGGCCAGGCTCTTCTTCTCCTTGCCGTAGAAGGTGCTCGTCTGCAGCGTCTTCAGGTCGTCGGCCTTGGTGGCCTGGGGCAGCAGGTAGTCGAAGGCTTCGCACAGGAAGCCGGCCGAACCGCAGGCGCCGTCGTAGATGCGCTCGCCGATCTTCGGGTCGAGCACCTTGATCATGGCGCGGATCAGCGGGCGCGGTGTGTAGTACTCGCCGCCGTTGCGCCCGGCATTGCCCATGTTCTTGATCTTGGCTTCGTACAGATGCGATAGCTCGTGCTTCTCGGTCTGTGAGCCGAAGCGCAGCTCGTCGACCCGGTCGATCACGTCGCGTAGCGTATAGCCGCTTTGCAGCTTGTTCTTGATCTCGCTGAACACCTCACCGATCTTGTAGTCGATGGTGTTCGGCCCGCTGGCGCGCTGCTTGAAGCCGGCCAGGTAAGGGAACAGCTTGCCGTTGACGAAATCGCGCAGGTCATCGCCGGTCATCGCCGGTCATCGCGGCGTTGTGGTCGAGCTTGCCGTCAGCGGTCTTGGGCGCGGCCCAGTGTTCCCACCGAAAGTCGCCAGCCAGGATGTGCGCGTAGCCCTTGCCTTCCAGCGCGGCCTCGGCGGCCTTGTCGGATTCGAGTGCGTCGAGGTACTTCAGGAACAGCAGCCAGGACGACTGCTCGGTGTAGTCCAGCTCGCTGGTGCAGCCTGCATCCTTGTGCAGGATGTCGTCGATGTTCTTGAAGGTTTGCTCGAACACGGTGCGGTCGTCTCGCTGGCAATGGAGGGCGTGCCATTCTGGACGAGCTTGGCTGCGTTCAACGGCCCGTCGTCAGCAACCGGTCATACAGCGAAAGATACGCCCCCACGATCGCAGGTTTGCTGAAATTCGCCTGCAGGAATTGCCGGCCGGCCTCGCCAAATGCCGCGCGTTGCAACGGGGTGGCGGCCAGCATGTCCTGGATGCGCCCTGCCAATTCATCAGGCGCCTGGATCGGCGACAGCAGTCCGGTGCGGCCGTCGTCGATCAGTTCGGTCGCGCCGGGGGTTCGTGTGCTGACCACCGGCAGGCCGTGGTTCCAGGCTTCCAGGATCACATTGCCCAGGGTTTCCTTGCGCGACGGGCAGATGAACACATCAGTCAGGCCGTAGAAGGCGTCGGGCGGGTCCTGCCAGCCCAGCCAGCGCACCCGGCTTTCCAGCTGCAGCTGCGCGGTGAGGGATTTCAGCTCGGCATCCAGCGGCCCGGTACCGGCGATCAGCAGCACCCATGGCCTGCCACCGATCTCCCGGGGCAGCAGCGCGGCGGCTCTCAACAGGTCGTCGAAGCCCTTGATGTCGATCAGCCGGCCCAGCGTGAACAGCACCCAGGCGTCGTCGGGAATGGCCCAGTCGGCGCGCAAGGCCTGCACCTGCTGCGGCGAGGCCACGACCGGGTCAGGCACGAAGTTGCCGATGTGGAACACCCGCTCGGCCGGCAGGCCGGACTTCACCAGGTAATCGCACAGGCCTTTGGTGTTGCCGACCCAGGCATGGGCATGGCGGTAGTACCCGTCGATCTTGTAGTAGCCGCCCAGCCGGGCGATGTGAACGGCGCGGGTGGTGGCGGGCAGTCGGGTCAGCCGGGTCGCGCGGCCCATGTAGGTCTGCACGATGCAAGGCTCGCGCTGCGCCACCAGCGCGCGCAGCCGCCACACCGTCCAGGCGTCGAAACTGTTGGCAAACGGGAAATGAATCTGTGGCACATCGTCGTCGGCCAGCGCCTGCGCCACGGGGCTGCCCACGCGGTTGATGGCGGTCACGCCCTGGCCAGCTTCGCGCAGGGCCCGGATCAGCCGCACGTAGAACTGATCGGCCCCGCCGAATTGCCGCCCCCCCAGCACGTGGATGGAGGCCGGGTGATCAGGCATAGCGGTCTTTGCGGCGGTTCTTGACCAGCAGCTTCCAGGCGAAGCCGAACAGGTCGTCGCCATAGGCAATCGCCTTGCGGGGGATCTCGAAGCGGTTCGGGGCGGTGTTGGCGGTGCCGCGGCTGCAGGTCAGCGCGGCCTGGTAGCCGGCCTGGGCCACCGCATCGCGCACGGCCGGGTTGTAGTCGCCATACGGATACGCAAAAAAAGCCACCGCCTCGCCCAGCGACTGCTCCAGCGCGGCCTTGCTGTCGGCAATCTCGCGCCAGACTTCAATGGCGCCAAGCTGGCTCAGGCGCGGATGGCTGACGGTGTGCGAGCCGATCTCGACCTGGGCCGAGCGCAGCTCCCGCAGCCGCTGCGTTGACAGCAAAGGTGAGTTGTGCCCACCGTTGCTGAGCCAGCGCGCCGATTGACCCAGCAGGCCCGACACCGCGAACAGCACCGACGGGTAGCCGAATTCCGCCATCACCGGCAAGGCATGCTCGGCAAAATTCTCATAGCCATCATCGAAGCTGAGGACGACCGAGCGGCCCGCGAGCGGCTGGCCTTCAAACAGCGCAGCCTCGGCTTCGCGCAGGCTGATGACACGACAGCCCAGTGTTTTCAACAGGCCCATCTGGGCGCGGAAGCGCCCGACATCACAAAAGCTGGAGCGGTGCTGCGTCGGCTCGGCGAAACGGCCGACCTGGTGGTACATCAGCACCGATATCGGCGGGGCGGGGTTCGGTGCATCCATCAGGTCGATGACCGCCCAGACCAGCCGGGGTTCGAGCAACGCGGGGTGAGCGCGGTCAATCGGCGCGGCCAAGCGGTGGCATCGACGATCCCCGGCCGCCCTCCACAGCGTCCTGCATGTGCTGATCGGTGCGCGTGGCACGCGGCCGTCTTTCAAGCAGCCAGCCGACGCCACAGAGCGGGACGATGAGCACGGCCATCCACAGGATCCGGGATGTGCTGTCCATCGTCTCGGCGTCCCACAGAAAGAAGCCGCAGCCGGCGGCGGTGGCCAGGAAGAGCGCGATGGCGGCGGCCCGTGCCGCGCCGGTAGCCGGTGGGTCGAAGCGCTCACGCACCGTGCTGGACGGCGCCTGCGGGAAGCGCTGCGCGACATCGGCCGGCCGCCAGCCGGGTGGCATGAACCAGACCTTCAGCTTGTCCTGCCAGCGTCGGGCATGCCAGGCATCGTGTGCCAGGGCTGCATACACCCGGACGACCGCACGCAGCGGGTTGAAGCTGCGCAGCGGGGTGCGCGTGCCGTACACGCAGGGCTCGGTCTCGACCGCGTAGCTGCCGAACAAACGATCCCACAGAACGAACAGGCCGCCGTAGTTGTGGTCGATGTAGCAGTCGTTGACGGCATGGTGCACACGGTGGTTCGACGGCGTGGTGAGCACACCATCGAGCCAGCCCAGCTTGCCCACCTGCTCGGTGTGCGCCCAGATCTGGTAGTACTGGACGAAGAGGTAGCTGAAGCCGAAGATTTCCGGTGGCACGCCGACGAAGGCCATCGGCAGGTAGAACGGCCAGCCCAGCAGCGCGTTCTGGCTTTCCTGGCGCAGCGCGGTGCAGATGTTCAGCTCCTCGCTCTGGTGATGCACCGCATGGGCGGCCCAGAAGACGGCGATCTCGTGGCCGGCCCGGTGCAGCCAGTATTCGCAGAAGTCGAACAGCACCACCGCGACGGCAAAGCCATACCAGCTGTGCCAGAACGGCGCGTCGGCCTGGTGGCCCAGCGTCGTGAACACCAGCGCGTAGATGCCGATCTGCAGCAGCGGCGTGCAGGCCGACATCAGCTGGCTGATCAGCCCCTGGCTCAGGCTGGCCAGCGTGTCATTGGTGCGGTAGGTCTTGCGCCCGCGCCGGATGCTGACCACCATTTCGAGCACAACGGCCAGCGCCAGGAAGGGGATCGTCCAGATGACTGCCTGTTCCATGTCCATGGTGTGTATGCGATGAGAGGGTGTTGAAAGGTTGAATCAGACGATGCGCCACTGCGTGACGTCAAGGCAGATGGCAGGCGAATTTTCGCAGGGCGGCGCCGACGGAGCCCGGTGGCAACGCTGTCCATTCTCCCAGCGCGTTGTTGGTGTAGACCGCTTCACCCCAGCCCGTATATTCGGTGTGGCGGCTGAACACCAGATTACGGCTGCGCTCCTCGACGCAGTCGTACTCGATCTGCTGCTTCGACGAAAAGAATTCCTTGCCGTCGGCGGTCTTGCGGGCCTGGGTGTAGTTGATCACGCTCCACATCGTCGCGCGGCCGGTGCTGCGGATGACGTTGCCCGGATCGGCCAGCACCGTCACCACGCCATCGCCGCGCACCCGCACCCAGGCGGCCGACGCTGTGCCGGCCGCGCAGGCCAGCAGCACGCCCAGCAGCCACCCTCTGGCGAGCCCGGTTCCCGGTCGCAGCGTCATCAGCGGGCCCGTCATCACGCCGCTGTCGCCGGCGACAGCAGGCGATCGAGTGCGTCGCTCAGGCTCTTCACCGTGCGCTCGCGGTGATGCAGCTTGTCGAGGCCGAACAAGCCGATGCGAAACGATCGGAAGTCGGGCCCCTCGTCGCATTGCAACGGCACACCGGCAGCGATCTGCAGGCCCAGGCCCAGCCACTTCTTGCCGGACTGCATGTCCGCGTCTTCCGTATAGCAGACGACCACGCCGGGCGCCTGGAATCCGGGGGCGGCGACGCTCTTGAAACCCCGCTGCGTCAGCATCGCGCGCACCGCGCCGCCGAGCTGCTGCTGTTCGTCACGCACCTTGGCGAAGCCGTAGGCGCGGGTTTCGAACATCACGTCGCGCACGCGGGCCAGCGCATCGGTTGGCAGCGTCGCGTGGTAGGCATGGCCGCCGCCTTCGTAGGTTTCCATGATCTGCAGCCACTTGCGCAGGTCGCAGGCGTAGCTGGTGCTTTGCGTGCTGTCGATGCGCTGGCGCGCCAGCTCACCGAGCATCACCAGCGCGCAGCACGGCGAGCCGCTCCACCCCTTTTGGGGCGCGCTGACCAGCACGTCGACGCCGGTGGCCGCCATGTCGACCCAGATCGTGCCGGAGGCAATGCAGTCGAGCACGAACAGGCCGCCGACCTCGTGCACCGCATCGGCCACCGCACGCAGGTAGTCGTCGGGCAGGATCATGCCGGCCGAGGTTTCGACGTGCGGCGCGAAGACGACATCGGGGCGCAACTCCTTGATCGTCGCCACCACCTCGTCGATCGGCACCGGCGCGAACGGCGCCTGCGGGCTGGGGCCGGTGCGGCGGGCTTTCAGCACCGTCGCGTGCGACGGGATGTTCCCCATCTCGAAGATCTGCGTCCAGCGGAAGCTGAACCAGCCGTTGCGGATCACCAGCACCTTGCGGCCGGTTGCGAACTGGCGCGCCACCGCTTCCATGCCGAAGGTGCCACTGCCCGGAACGATGACCGCCGACTTGGCGCGGTAAACCTCTTCCAGCGTGACGGAGATGTCCTTCATCACTTGCTGGAAGCGCTTGGACATGTGGTTGATCGCGCGGTCGGTGTAGACCACTGAATACTCGAGCAGGCCGTCGGGGTCGACGTCGGGTAACAAACCGGGCATGGCGGGCTCCAGCGCAGCGACTGCGTGTGACGATCGAGGCGATTTTGACCGCTAGTCAACAGGCCTGCCAGCCCGGGGTCACCTCAGCGACCGCGGTTCGTCCCTGGCGAGGTGTCGCGCCGCGGCGTGAACGGCTGCTGGTACAGCCACACCCGGCGCCCGTCGGGGCAGGCATGAACCGCATCGGGCTCGAGCTGGGTCGCCTCGAATTCCAGGCTCGCGAGCCAGGTGCCAGCGGCCATCTCGCGGGCGGCCTTGTCGACTGCGCGCGGCATGCTCTCGGGCCGCTGGAACAGGTAGACCAGCTGATAAGCCGACCAGTCGGTCTTCCACAGGTCGCCACGTGTGATGCGCGCAAAGCCGCAGCGCCACTGGCAGGCGGCGCGCAGTGGCCAGCTCCACTCGACACCATCGAGGCGCGCGCGCGGGTACTCGGCATGCAGCTCGCGCAGGCCGTCGCCCAGACCGCAGCCCGCTTCGAGCACGCGGGCGGACTCCGGCAGGCGCACCAGCCGCTTCAGGCCCTGCAAGGCGCCTTGCGGCGTCGGGAAGAAAGGCGCATCGCGCCAGGCGTTCAGCGGATAGATCAGTGCCAGTGCGCCCAGCGGCAGCAACCAGGCCCAGGCCGGCAAATCACCGGCGACACCGGAGGCGGCCAGCGACAGCGGGAAGCCCAGCGCGATGAAACAGCGGCGCCAGCCGCTCAGCGGCCACGGCGACCACACAGCCGGCAGCGCGCCGATGACCGCAGCGCACAGCAGCGCGATGAACATGGGAGCGGCCAGGGCCTGCAAGCCGACGAAGACGGCCCAGGCGACGGCCCAGCTCAGCAGCGCCGGCAAGGGCCACATGGACAACAACGAGATGGCCTTATGACAAGAGGGCGACGCCCCTTGGGGGCAGGAGCGGAGCGACTGGGGGGCACTGCCAGCTTCAGTATTCTCGAAGCTTGACACGCAGTCGCGCGATCGACTGGCTGTGCAGCTGGCACACCCGAGACTCGGTGACCTTCAGCACGGCAGCGATCTCTTTGAGGTTCATGTCGTGCTCGTAGTACATGCTCATCACGTACTGCTCCCGTTCGGGCAGCACCTTGATGCCGGCGACCAGGGCCTCGCGCATGCGGTGATCCTGCAGCTGTGCCAGCGGGTTGAACGAATCGTCGCCTACGTGGCGGTCCAGGTAATCCTGGTCGCCGTCGTCGCCGGACATGTCTTCGAGGTAGACCAGCTGCGTGCCGCGCACCCTGCCGAGCAGTTCCTGGTACTCGGTCAGCGTGATGCCCATCTCGCGGGCGATCTCGCTTTCGGCGGGGGCACGGCCCATGCGCTGCTCCAGCTTGTGCACCGCGGCCTCGATGGTGCGCTGCTGCTTGCGCGTGCCGCGCGACAGGTAGTCGTTGCCGCGCAGTTCGTCGAGCAT
>JAYVEB010000349.1:0-23196 GCA_043749095.1 Burkholderiales bacterium
GCAGTTGGTGGTCAGCACCGGCAGGCCGTAGGTGTGGTGCCAGGCGCGCACCAGGTGGTCGCTGGCGGCCTTGCTGGCCGAGTACGGGCTGTTCGGCTCGTACAGATTCGTCTCGGTGAACGGCGGGTCGCTCGGGCCGAGTGAGCCGTAGACCTCGTCGGTGGACACATGGTGGAAGCGGAACGAGGATTTTTCGGCCTCAGGCAGCGTCAGCCAAAAAGCCCTCGCCGCTTCCAGCAAGGTGAACGTGCCCTGCACATTGGTGTGGATGAACGCGCCTGGCCCGTGGATGCTGCGATCGACATGGCTTTCGGCCGCGAAGTGCACCACCGCGCGCGGGCGATGGGTGGCGAACAGGCTGTCGAGCAGCGCACGGTCGGTGATGTCACCCTGGACGAACACATGGCGCGCCTCGCCATCCAGCGAGCGCAGGTTGTCCCGGTTGCCCGCGTAAGTCAGCGCATCAAGGTTTAGCACCGGCTCGCTCGATTGCGCCAGCCAGTCGAGGACGAAATTCGTGCCGATGAAACCGGCGCCGCCTGTCACGAGGATCATGGGTGCTGAATTGGAGTCAGGGAAGGCCACCTCGGCATGCGATGCCGAAGCTACGGACGATTCTAGGGTCGGCTTTTGACGGATTCCCCAGGGCCGACGCCAGCGGCGATAATAAGCGGATGACTGAAACACCCCAAGAAGCCGGCCCCGACACCCCGGCCGCCGAACCGGTTGCAGCTCCGGTGCGCTTCGACACCCTGGCACTCGACGACAAACTGCTGCGCGCCGTGGCCGATTCCGGCTACACGCAGATGACGCCGATCCAGGCCAAGGCGATCCCGATCGTGCTCGACGGGCGCGACGTGATGGGTGCCGCCCAGACCGGCACCGGCAAGACGGCAGCCTTCACGCTGCCCTTGCTGCAGAAGATGCTGAAGCACGAGAACAGCAGCGCGTCACCGGCGCGCCACCCGGTGCGTGCGCTGGTGCTGGCACCGACCCGCGAACTCGCCGACCAGGTCGCCAACAACGTCAAGACTTACGCGAAGCACACCAAGCTGCGCTCGATGGTGGTGTTTGGCGGCATCGACATGAGGCCGCAGACGGCCGATCTGAAGACCGGCGTCGAGGTGCTGATCGCCACGCCGGGCCGGTTGCTCGACCACATCGAGGCGAAGAACTGCAACCTCGGGCAAGTCGAATACGTCGTGCTCGATGAGGCCGACCGCATGCTCGACATCGGCTTTTTGCCTGACCTGCAGCGCATCCTGAGCTACCTGCCCAAGCAACGGCAGACGCTGCTGTTCTCGGCGACCTTCTCGCCGGAAATCAAGCGGCTGGCCGAAAGCTACCTGCAGAACCCGATCCTGGTCGAGGTCGCCCGACCGAATGCCACTGCGACCAACGTCGAACAGCGCTTCTTCAGCGTCGCGACCGACGACAAGCGGGCTGTGGTGCTGAAGATCATCAGAGAACGTGCGCTGACGCAGGCGCTGGTGTTCGTCAACTCGAAGCTCGGTTGCGCGCGGCTGGCCCGCTCGTTCGAGCGCGACGGTCTGCGTACCAACGCATTGCACGGCGACAAGTCGCAGGACGAGCGGCTGAAGGCGCTCGAAGCCTTCAAGCGCGGCGAGGTCGATGTGCTGGTCTGCACTGACGTGGCGGCACGCGGCCTCGACATTGCCGATCTGCCGGCGGTGTTCAATTTCGACGTGCCGTTCAACGCCGAAGACTATGTGCACCGCATCGGCCGCACGGGCCGCGCGGGCGCCTCAGGCCTGGCCGTGACGCTGGTGTCGCGCGACGACACCCGACTGGTGGGCGACATCGAGAAGCTGATCAAGAAGAAGATCGAGCTGGAGCCGATCGAGCTCGACGAGGCGCCTGTGCGTCGTGAGCCGCGCCCCGAGCGGGTTCGCCGCGAGGTGGACGATCAGCTGCCAGCGGTGGCCGACGTCGCCGCGGACACCGTGGAACCGGTGGCCGCCAGTCGGCCGCCGCGCTCGCCCTACCGCAGCGCCAGTGAGGGCGCCCGCAAGACGTCGTCCGATCCGTTCTTCGACCGGCCGTACGAGCCCAGCAACGGCGCGCCACCCGCTTGGGATTCGGCACCCGCCCCGACCGCGGCGTTGTCGCGTGGCCTGTCGCCCAACATCAAGCCGAAGCGGCGTGTTGCCGCGTTGTTCGGCGAGAAGCTGACAGCCGATCAGAGCGAGTGAGAGCCGACGAGTGACGGTTGTCGCCTGATGGAATTCAAGCAAGCAAGGAAAACACCGCCGGCGTGTCGTTCGGTATCGATGCCGGCCGGGCTTTCCAGTCCGCCACGGTGTCGGTGCGACCCCAGCCGTTGGCCAGCGTCAAAGCGCAGCTGACCGACAGGCGCGTGCTGCCGTTCAGCGCGCCCAGCAAGGCGCCCAGCAGCGCGGCGTTGCGGTACGGCGTCTCGATCATCAGCTGCGTCTGCTGCGCCCGGCGCGATAAGGCTTCCAACTCGCGGATGCGTGCCGTGCGTGCGGCGGCATCGACCGGCAGGTAGCCGACGAAGGCGAAGCTCTGGCCGTTCAGCCCGCTGGCGGCCAGTGCCAGCATCAGCGAACTCGGCCCCGACAGCGCCTCGACGCGCAGCTTCAAGGCATGAGCGGCCTGCACCAGCGCCGCGCCCGGATCGGCCACGGCGGGCAATCCAGCTTCGGAGATCAGCCCGATGTCCTGGCCCGCGAGGGCAGGCGCCAGCAACGCGTCCAGCCTCGGAGGCTGTGATGGCGCAGCGCCCTTGTTGGCGCGCGGCAATTCGACGATCGTGATCGCTTGCAAGGGCTGCAACAGCGGCACCACTTCGTTCACCCGCTTTAGGAAGGCCCGGGTCGTCTTCGCGTTTTCGGCCACCCAGCAGGGCAGGTGCGCGGCGATGCGGATCACGCCCAACGGCAGCACCTCTTGCAGATCCGGCATACCGCCGGCGCCCGCATCGACAGGCGCCACGCCGAAGTCCAGCGTGTTGGGCACGAGGTACAACGTGCCGGTCATGGTGATGTGGGGCCCAGCGGATCGATCCCCGCCTGGCGCAGCAGTGCACAGGTGCGGATCATCGGCAGCCCGATCAGCGCGGTCGGGTCGTCGGACTCGACCGATTGCAGCAGCGCGATGCCGAGCGCCTCGACCTTCGCACTGCCTGCACAGTCGTACGGACGATCGGCGCGCAGGTAGCGCTCGATCTCGGCGTCCGACAGGTCGCGGAAGGTCACGCTGACGCGGGCGAGGTCACTCGCTTCGAAGCAGGGTTCGGCGCCCACCACCGCCACCGCGGTGTGGAAGATCACTCGCCTGCCGCGCATCGTGCGCAGCTGCTGCACGGCCGCATCGTGATGGCCCGGCTTGCCCAGCGCCACGCCGTCGAGATCGGCGACCTGATCCGAGCCGATCACCACCGCCTGCGGATGCCTTGCTGCCACCGCACGGGCCTTGGCCAGCGCCAGACGCACCGCCAGCGACGCCGGCGGCTCTGCGGGCCATGGCGCTTCGCCGACATCCGGTGAGACCACCTCGAACGGCAGCCGCAGCCGCGCCAGCAACTCGCGCCGGTACACCGAGGTCGATGCCAGGATCAGCAGGGGTGGCGTGTGCATCGTCAGGATTGTCCCATCGGGCCCGGCGCTGCCTGGGCTGTTCCCCTGCGCCTTAAACTCGCGGACATGACAGCGCGTGCCTTGGACCCCTTGTGCGTGGACATCGCCGCTTTCGCCAAGCAAGGCGGCGAGGCATCGGGTGTTTGGCCGCTGACGGCGCTGGATCGGCTGTGCGGCGAAGCCCATGCAGACGCCAAGCCGGTGGCCAGCCAGCAGGTCGAGTGGCGGGTGACCGGTGAAAGCCGGGCCTGCCGCGGCGGCGAGCCACAGGTCTGGTTGCACATGGCGTGCGATGCAAGGCTGGGCCTGGTCTGCCAGCGTTGCCTGCAGCCAGTGGAGACGGCGGTGCATGCGCAGCGCAGCTTTCAATTTGTAGCCGACGAAGCACTGGCGACCAAAATCGATGCCGACAGCGAAGAAGACGTGCTGGCACTCGGCCGAACCCTGAACCTGGTCGAACTGATCGAAGACGAGTTGCTGCTGGCGCTGCCACTGGTGCCGCGCCACGCGACCTGCCCACAGCCTTTGGAAGCGCCGGATGACGCCGAACCGTTCGAGGAGCGTGCCAACCCGTTTGCGGTGCTGGGCGAGCTGAGGCGAAAGTCCCTGCCCAACTGAGGCGGCCTGCTGATATACTGGTGGGCTTTTCGGCAGGTGTTGTTCCCGCGGTTTACTCCGGGCCAACTGCCCGCAGGCCCTGACAAGGGTCCGTCCCGCAGTGGTTCGCCACCGGGCGCCACCACCAACGTATGCGGAGATTCACATGGCTGTCCAGCAAAACAAGAAGTCGCCTTCGAAGCGCGGCATGCACCGGTCCCACTACGCGCTGAATACGCCTGGCACCGCGATCGAGCCGACCACGGGCGAGCAGCACCTGCGTCACCACATCAGCCCCAACGGCTTTTACCGCGGCCGCAAGATCTTCAAGACAAAAGCCGACGCGTGAGCGTTTGACGCTCGTTCGATCTAAAGCGTTGCGCCGCCGCAGCGCCTAGATTGATCACTCGCTGTCACCGATGGCCCGGCCGCTGCACACTTGCAATGCCGGGCCTTCGCATTTGTGCCTGGACCCTGCTGCTCTTCAACCGGTAAGCGTCACCGTGATCGCTGTGTCGACAACATGAACCACGACTTATCGCGCCGGCCGGTGCGCTTGGCCGTCGATTGCATGGGGGGTGACCACGGTCCGTCGGTCACGCTGCCAGCCTGTCAGGCGTTCCTCGCGCATCACCCGCAGGCCGAACTGATCCTGGTCGGGCGTCCTGAGGCGCTGTCGCCTGCGGCCCATTGGGCGCGATGCCGCCTAGTCGATGCACCGGAAGTGGTCGAGATGCACGACGCGATCGAAGTCGCGTTACGGCGCAAGAAGCGTTCGTCGATGCGTCTGGCCGTCGATCTCGTCAAGCCCGATGACAACGGCGTGTCCGCCGCCGATGCGTGCGTGTCTGCAGGCAACACTGGCGCGCTGATGGTGGTGTCGCGCTATGTGCTGAAAACCCTGGAAGGCATCGACCGGCCCGCCATCGCGACGGTGATGCCCAACCAGCGGGACGGCTACACCACCGTGCTGGACCTGGGTGCCAACGTGGATTGCACCGCCGAGCACCTGCTGCAGTTTGCGGTGATGGGCAGTGCGCTGGTGTCGGCCGTCGAAGGCAAGGAGCAGCCCAGCGTCGGCCTGCTGAACATCGGCGAGGAAGCGATCAAGGGCAGTGACACCATCAAGCAGGCCGGCGAACTGCTGCGTGCCGCGGCGGCGAGCGGACACCTGAACTTTCATGGCAATGTCGAGGGCAACGACATCTTCAAGGGCACGGCCGACATCGTCGTGTGCGACGGTTTCGTCGGCAATGTGGCACTGAAGACCGCCGAAGGCCTGGTGGCCATGCTGTCGGACTTCATCAAGCAGGAATTCAAGCGCAACCTGCTCACCAAGATCGCAGCGTTGGCAGCCATGCCTGTGCTGAACCGGTTCAAAGCGCGTGTCGATCACCGGCGCTACAACGGCGCCGCCCTGCTCGGATTGCGTGGGTTGGTGTTCAAGAGCCACGGCTCTGCCGATGCGTTCGCCTTCGAGCAGGCGCTGAACCGGGCTTATGATGCCGCCCGCAACGGGCTGCTCGACGCCGTACACGACCGCATCCGTGACACCCTGCAGGCCATGCCGGCCAATTCGCTTTCTGGTGACAACGACAACCCCAAGATGATGGCGCCCCGTCTCACCGCATGAACGGCACTGCCCCTGCTGCAGCCATACTGACGGCACGCTTTTCGCGCATCGCGGGCACCGGCGGTTATCTGCCTGCCAAACGGCTGACCAATGCCGCTTTGGCCGACCAGCTGGCGACGCGTGGCGTCGAGACGTCCGACGATTGGATCGTCGAGCGCACCGGCATCCGTGCGCGGCATTTCGCGGCCGAGGGCGAGCAGTGCAGCGACCTCGCCGTGGCGGCTGCGCGGCGGGCCCTCGAAGCTGCCGATTGCGACGCCTCGTCAGTCGATCTGATCATCGTAGCCACCTCGACGCCGGACATGGTGTTCCCGTCGACGGCCTGCATCGTGCAACAAAAACTCGGCGTCGCAGGCTGCCCCGCGTTCGACGTGCAGGCGGTGTGTTCCGGGTTCGTCTATGCGCTGACGGTGGCCGATTCGATGATCCGCACCGGTGCGGCCAGCAAGGCCCTGGTGATCGGTGCCGAGGTGTTTTCCCGCCTGCTCGATTTCGATGACCGTGGAACCTGCGTGCTGTTCGGCGACGGCGCTGGCGCGGTGGTGCTGCAGGCCAGCGACGCGCCGGGCCTGATCGCCAGTGAACTGCACGCCGACGGCCGGTATGTTGACATCTTGTGCACGCCGGGTGGTGTTGCGGGCGGCCAGGTGCGCGGCGACCCGCTGCTGAAAATGGACGGCCAGGCCGTGTTCAAGCTGGCGGTCGGTGTGCTGGAAGACGTGGCTCGATCGGTGTTGGCCAAAGCCGGTCGCAGCGAAGCCGACATCGACTGGCTGATTCCGCACCAGGCCAATATCCGCATCATGCAAAGCACTGCGCGCAAGTTGAAGCTGTCGATGGACAAGGTGATCGTCACCGTGGCCGACCACGGCAATACCTCCGCTGCATCGATTCCGCTGGCGCTCGATGTGGCCGTGCGCGATCGGCGCATTGCGCGCGGCGATACGGTGATGCTCGAAGGTGTGGGCGGCGGGTTCACCTGGGGCGCTGTGCTGCTGGATTTTTGAGGCGGCACGCGCGTCACCTCCTGTTTGTTTCATTTCTCTTTTCCATGTCGATCACCTCGTTCGCTTTTCTCTTTCCTGGCCAGGGCTCGCAGGCCGTGGGCATGCTCGATGCCTGGGGTGACCACCCCTCCGTCACGCAAACGCTGGCCGAGGCCTCTGATGCGCTGGACACCGACATCGCGCGGCTGGTGCGCGAGGGGCCGAAGGACCAACTCGACCTGACGACGAACACGCAGCCGGTGATGCTGACGGCAGGCATCGCCTGTTACCGCGCGTGGATGGCTGAAACCGGCATGGCGCCGTCGGTGGTCGCCGGGCATTCGCTGGGTGAATACAGCGCGCTGGTGGCTGCGGGCGCGCTGAGCCTGGCCGACACACTGCCGCTGGTGCGCTTTCGCGCGCAGGCGATGCAGGAGGCGGTGCCGGTCGGTGTCGGTGCGATGGCCGCCATTCTTGGCCTCGATGCCGATACGGTGCGCGCCGGCTGCGCGGAGGCAGCGGCGGCCAGCGGCGAAGTCGTCGAGGCCGCCAACTTCAACGATCCGAAGCAGACCGTGATCTCCGGCTCGCAAGCCGGCGTGGCGAAGGCCTGTGAGTTGCTGAAGGTTGCAGGCGCCAAACGCACCTTGCCCTTGCCGGTGTCCGCGCCATTCCATTGCAGCCTGATGAGGCCCGCCGCAGAGCGGTTGAAGGACAGATTGGCCTCGGTGTCGTTCCACGCCCCGAGCTTGCCGGTACTCAACAACATCGACGTGATCGCGGAATCCGACCCGGCGCGCATCCGCGATGCGCTGTACCGCCAGGCTTTCGGGCCGGTGCGCTGGTTTGAAACCGTCCACGCCATCCGTGGCCTGGGGGTCACCCACCTGATCGAATGCGGGCCCGGCAAAGTGCTCGCTGGCATGGTCAAGCGCATCGATGCCGAGGCGATCTCGGCGGCGCTGTTCGACCCTGCCTCACTGGCGGATGTGCGTGGAGTGCTGGCATGACGACAGAACCAACAACGACCCGCATCGCGCTGGTGACTGGCGCCTCGCGCGGCATTGGGCGGGCGATCGCGCTCGAGCTAGCGCGACGCGGTCTGATCGTCGTCGGCACCGCGACGACCGAGGCCGGCGCCCTGGCGATCGGCGAGGAGCTAGCCGCTTTTCCGGGCTGCTCCGGTGCCTGCCTCGATGTGAATGACCCTGCGGCGGTCGATCGCACCGTTGAGACGGTGCTGAAGGCCCACGGCGCGCTGCATGTGCTAGTCAACAACGCCGGCATCACCCGCGACAACCTGTCGATGCGGATGAAGGACGCCGACTGGGACGCGGTGATCGACACCAACCTGACGGCGGTGTTCCGCCTCAGCCGCGCCGTCATCCGGACCATGGTCAAGCAGCGGCAGGGTCGCATCATCAACATCACCTCGGTAGTCGGCGCGAGCGGCAATGCCGGCCAGGCCAACTACGCCGCGGCCAAGGCGGGTGTCGCCGGCATGACCCGCTCGCTGGCGCGCGAACTGGGCAGCCGCAGCATCACCGTGAACTGCGTGGCACCAGGCTTCATCGCGACCGACATGACCGATGCGCTGCCTGCCGCACAGAAGGAAGCCTTGCTGACCCAGATCCCGCTCGGCCGGCTCGGCAGCGTCGATGATGTGGCCCATGCGGTCGCCTTCCTCGCGTCCGATGCCGCGGGCTACATCACCGGCGCCGAGTTGCATGTCAACGGCGGCATGTTCATGAACTGACCACCGTCGGCCCCCATCCATCGACCCGGTTTTGCCCGGCCGGCCGAAGCACGCACCGTCTCCGCGAGGCGACATGGTGCAACCTTTAGAATCCCGGGCTGTTTCAGACAACACTCCTGGAGGAGTCATGAGCGATATCGAATCCCGTGTCAAGAAAATCATCGCCGAGCAACTGGGCGTACCCGAATCCGATGTGTCCAACGAGAAGGCCTTCGTCGCCGACCTGGGCGCGGATTCACTCGATACGGTCGAGCTGGTGATGGCCCTCGAAGACGAGTTCGGTATCGAGATTCCCGATGAAGAAGCCGAGAAAATCACCACGGTTCAACTCGCGATCGATTACGCGTTGAAGCACCAAAAGGCCTGAGTCCGAGCCTTCATTGCATGCATTTCCGCCCGCCATGTTCGATTGATCCAGCCTGCTCGACGACCAGCGGGCTTGTTCCACTTTGGGGCCGCCGATGAGCCGGCGTCGTGTTGTGGTCACCGGCCTCGGACTGATCAGTCCGGTTGGCAATTCGGTGAAGGAAGGCTGGGCCAACATCCTGGCGGGACGTTCTGGCATTGCCAACATCACCCGCTTCGATGCGTCCAGCTTCTCGTGCCGTTTCGCAGGCGAGGTGAAGAACTTCAATGTCGAGGATTACTTCCCTGCGAAAGAAGCCCGGCACATGGACGTTTTCATGCAGTTCGGCATGGCCGCCTCCATTCAGGCCGTGCGCGACTCCGGCCTGAAGACCAACGATGAGTTGACCGAAGAGCAGGCCGAGCGCATCGGTTGCATCGTCGGCTCGGGCATCGGCGGCTTGCCGTTGATCGAGGACACCCACGCGGAGCTGTCGGCCCGCGGTCCTCGCCGCATCTCCCCGTTCTTCGTGCCGGCTTCGATCATCAACATGATCTCCGGCCACCTGTCGATCAAGTTTGGTTTCCAGGGCCCCAACCTGGCCATCGTGACGGCCTGCACCACCGGCCTGCATTGCATCGGCGAGGCCGGCCGGCTGATCGAATACGGCGACGCCGACGTGATGGTCGCCGGCGGTGCCGAAGCCACGGTGTCCCCGCTGGGCGTCGGCGGCTTCGCGGCCGCGCGGGCGCTGTCCACCCGCAATGATGACCCCGCCACTGCGTCGCGCCCCTGGGACAAGGACCGGGACGGCTTCGTGCTGGGTGAAGGTGCCGGCGCCATGGTGCTCGAAGAGTACGAGCATGCGGAGCGGCGCGGCGCGAAGATCTATGCCGAGCTGGTCGGCTATGGCATGGGCGCCGACGCGCATCACATGACCGCGCCCAGTGTCGATGGCCCGAAGCGCTCGATGCGCGCCGCCTTGCGCAACGCTGGCGTGTCGGCCGATCAGGTGCAGTACCTGAACGCCCACGGCACCTCGACGCCGCTCGGCGACGTGAACGAAACCAATGCGATCAAGCTCGCTTTCGGCGACCACGCGCACAAGCTGGCGGTCAGCTCCACCAAGTCGATGACCGGCCACCTGCTCGGCGGGGCCGGCGGCATCGAATCGCTGTTCACCGTGCTGGCGGTACGCGACCAGGTGGCGCCACCGACCATCAACATCTTCAACCAGGATCCGGACTGCGACCTCGATTACTGCGCCAACACCGCGCGCGAGATGAAGATCGAGCTGGCGGTCAAGAACAACTTCGGGTTTGGGGGAACCAACGGCACGCTTGTTTTCAAGCGTGTCTGAGGGTCCGCAGCGGCGTCATGCAAGCGGCGTCGGCGGTACAGGTGACGGTCCAGCGCTTCGATGTGTGGAACTTGGCACTCGGCCTCGTCAGTGCGACGGCCATGTCGGTGGCTGCAGCCTGGCTGGTCACGCGCGATGACGAGTTGCCGGGCTGGAGCGGCATGCTGCTGACGGCATCCGTGCTGATCGGTCTGCTCGGTGTCGTCGATCTGTTTCGGCGCCAACCGATCGTGCTGCGCTGGGACACCCAGCGTTGGCACGTCACCGATCCCAGCCGCGGGGCCAGCGACATCGAGGTGTCCGACATGGCGGTCGTGCTCGACCTCGGTGGCTGGATGCTGCTGAGGTTCCGCTGCGACGTACCGCGGCGGACGTTGCGGCGCGGCTGGATTCCGATGCAGCGGAGCGGCATCGAATCCCACTGGCACGCCTTGCGCTGCGCGGTATATGCCCAAGGCGCTCGATGGGCCCGTCCTCATCCAGTCGACGGGCGGGGTCACCGTGGCTGATCGCGTCAACGCCCCGGACGCTGACGCGCCGCTGATAGATCGGGTCAAGCAGGGCGACGTCAAGGCCTTCGAAATGCTGGTGGTCAAGTACCAGCGTCGCATCGAACGCCTGATCGGGCGCATGGTCAGGGATGTCGATCTGGTGCCCGACATCGCGCAGGAAACCTTCATCCGCGCCTATCGGGCCATTCCGCAGTTCCGCGGCGAGAGTGCGTTCTACACCTGGCTGTACCGGATTGCGGTCAACACCGCCAAGAAAGCGCTGGGCGAACTCAAGCGCGATCTGCTGGTGACGGAATCCTCGCGTTCATCTCATGACGACGACGATGAAACTTCCCGCACCGAGAACGAACTAACCGACGGTGAAACGCCGGAATCGCTGCTGGCCAGCAAGGAAGTGGCGATGACGGTCAATGCCGCCATCGATGCGTTGTCCGAAGATCTGAGGCAGGCGATCACGCTGCGTGAGATTGAGGGATTGAGCTACGAAGAAATTGCAGAATTGATGAATTGCCCGATCGGCACGGTGCGATCCCGGATTTTTCGCGCGCGGGAGGCGATTGCGCTGCGTTTGCGACCTTTATTGGACACTCGGGTCGGCGAACGGTGGTGATCATGGACGGGCGCTGACCACAGTCAGGGCGTTGGGTGATGTGTGCTGGGGTGGGACAGGAGGTTGTCATGGCAGATCATTCGGGTTCCGGGTCCGACCTGGGGCGCGCACGAGGCGAGGAACTGTCGGCACTGCTCGACGGCGAACTGCAAGGCGGCCAGGTTGAGCGCATCTGTTCGGAATGGCGCAGCGATGCACGCAGCCGCGACACCTGGCATGCCTACAGCCTGATCGGCGACGTCATGCGCTGCGACGACCTGGCGCTGTCGTATGCCAGTGACGAACAGTTTCTGCGTGACTTTCGCAAGCGCATGGCGGCCGAGCCGGTCGTCCTGGCCCCCCGGCCGGCTCAGCCTCCCGCTGCGGATGTGCCAGCTGAAGCGCCGTTGCCCGTCGTTCGGCTCGCGCGTGCCTGGGCACTTCCGGTGTCCTTGGCAGCGGGGTTCGTGATGGTGGTCGGTGCGGTCGTCGGTGTGCAGAACCCCGCAGTGAACCCGGCTGCTGCGCCACAAGTGGCGGTGGTGCCGACGGGCAATGCCGCGAACTCGCTGGTGAAGGTCAGCCGGACCGAGGACGTCGCGCCGCCTTCGGATGTGTATCCCGCAGGGATGGAACTGGTTTTCGATGGCCAGGTCATTCGCGATCCACGACTGGATCGCTACTTGCTGGCCCACAAGCAGTTCGCCGGCACTTCAGTGCTCGGGCCCACCTCGGGCTTGCTGCGCAATGCAGCTGTCGAAGTTCCTGAACGGTGACCCGTTGAACTCGCGCGCCGCGGGTCGGCGTTGGTCGCGGGCGCTCTCGGCTGGGTCGGGACTGATGGTGTCGCTGATGCTTTTGATGGCCGCAGGGCAGGTGGTGGCAGCCCCCGGCGTGGCGGTCGAGCCGCAGGAAGTTCGGGAGTGGCTGACGCGCATCCACACCGCGGCGAACCAACGAAATTTTCAGGGCACCTTCGTTGTCAGTTCCTCAGGCGCAATGACGAGTGCGCGCATCTCTCATTTCTACGACGGGACGGATCAGTTCGAGCGGATCGAGCCGCTAGATGGACGAGCCCGTCAGGTGCTGCGCCACAACAGTGTGGTGCATACCGTGTGGCCATTCGACAAGGTCACGCTGATCGAGCAGCGCCATGTGCTCAACTCCTTCCCGTCCTTGCTGCAGGACGCTGATGACCATGTGACCGATTTCTACGATGTGAACCTCCAGCCCGCTGAGCGCGTCGCTGGGCACGATGCCAACGTGCTGATGCTCAAGCCGCGCGACGAGTTCCGCTACGGCTATCGCCTGTGGACCGACAAGCAAAGCGGCTTGCTGTTGCGCGCTGAAATCCTCAACGCCCTGGGCGAAACGCTGGAGACATCGGCGTTTTCAGATGTGGACATTGGGGTGCGCTCGCAGCCCGACATGGTCTTGCTGCCGATGCGCAAGCTGGCCGGCTATCGCGTCGTCAAGCCGCAACTGACCCCGACCCGGCTCGAAGCCGAAGGCTGGAAGCTGCGCAAGACGGTGACAGGCTTCCGCCAGCTGAGTTGCGTGCGCAGGCCGCTCGACATGCTCGCGCTCCCCGATCGGAAATCGGCTTCCAATCAGTTGATCCAGGCGGTGTTTTCCGATGGCATCACCAATGTGTCGCTGTTCATCGAACCGTACAACGAAGACCGCCACCCGCGTCCGGCGATCACTGTCGTCGGCGCCACACAGACGCTGATGAGCCGCCAGGGTGATTTCTGGATCACCGTGGTCGGAGATGTGCCGCAGGTGACGCTGCGCGCTTTCTATGAAGCGGTGGATCGAAACAAGTAAGCTTTCTTCCTTTGCCCATGCGATGCCTTTGCAGTCGGCCAATGCCTTATCGAAACGAGAGAATTGAACATGCAGATGTCATCCCCCGGGACACGCGCTGGCCGTTACCCCGTTAGTTCGTCGACCTTGCGGGGATGGCGTCGTGCTATCGGCTTGCTGGCAACCTGGCTGGTGCTGTCCGTTGCTGGCACGCATACCGTCGCGCAGGCGCAAAGCCTGCCTGACTTCACCGTGCTGGTCGAGAACGTGGGTGGATCGGTCGTCAACATCCGTACGACGGAACGGCACCGTGTGGTCCGCGGCAATGGCGCGCCCGAGATGGACGAGGACATGCTCGAGTTCTTCAAGCGGTTCGGTGTGCCGATTCCCGGCCAGCAGAACCCGAAACGCACGCCGCAGCAGCCGTCGCCTCAGGAGAGCGAACCACAACAACGCGGTGTGGGTTCCGGCTTCATCCTGAACGCCGATGGTTATGTGATGACCAATGCGCACGTGGTCGAAGGTGCCGAAGAGGTGTTCGTCACGCTGACCGACCAGCGCGAATTCAAGGCCCGCGTCATCGGCGTCGACAAGCGTACCGATGTGGCAGTGGTGAAGATCGAGGCGACCGGTCTGCAGGCGGTTCGTGTCGGCGATGTCGGGCGCTTGAAGGTCGGCGAGTGGGTCATTGCCATCGGTTCGCCGTTCGGGCTCGACAACACCGTCACCGCCGGCATCGTCAGCGCCAAGGCGCGCGACACCGGCGACTTCTTGCCGTTCATCCAGACCGATGTGGCCATCAATCCAGGCAATTCCGGCGGCCCGTTGATCAACATGCGCGGTGAAGTTGTCGGCATCAATTCGCAGATTTACAGCCGCTCCGGCAACTTCATCGGCATCTCCTTCGCCATTCCCATCGACGAAGCGATCCGTGTGGCCGATCAGCTTCGCACCAACGGGCGTGTCATCCGTGGCCGCATCGGTGTGCAGATCGATCAGGTGACCAAGGAGGTGGCTGAATCGATCGGTCTGGGCAAGCCCAGCGGTGCGATGGTGCGCAGTGTCGAAGCCGGCGGCCCGGCGGACCTGGCTGGGGTTGAAGCGGGCGACATCATCACCAGGTTCGACGGCCGTACGATCGACAAGGCGGGCGACTTGCCGCGCATCGTCGGCAGCACCAAACCGGGCAGCAAGGCGACCCTCGAGGTATTCCGCCGGGGCGCCTCGAAGGAGTTGAGCGTGACCGTCGTGGAGCTGGAGGCCGAGCGGCCCCGCAGCGCACCGGTCGAGCGCAACGTCCCCAAACTTCCGGCGGTGATTGGCTTGTTGGGATTGGCGGTGTCCGATCTGAGCGAGGCGCAGAAGACCGAGCTCAAGGTCAAGAACGGCGTTCGGGTTGAAGCCATCGAGGGCGCGGCGGCCAAGGCGGGCATCCGCGAGGGCGACATCATCTTGTCGCTCGACAAGACCGAAATCACCAGTGTCAAGCAGTTCGAGGCGTCCATCGGCAAGCTGGACAAGCCGAAATCGGTGACCCTTTTGGTCAAGCGTGGCGAATGGGTCAACTACATCGTGATTCGTCCAGCGCGCTGACCCGGGCATCTCATTCTGTTTGTGTGCGCTCACATTCATAAACCTGCTCGCCCAATCAAACCCACTGGGCGGAATCGAGCGTCCTGCCAGGGCGGCGGGTGTTCACGCCCGGAGTGAAGATCCTTCCCAGCCCGGTCCAAAGGCGTGGAAGCAGCTCCTTCGGCCTGTGCATAAAATGTGCACAAGTCTTTTGTTGGCGATGCGCAACGATCGCTAAACAAGCACTGGCGCGGTTCTGCGGACATTCTTTTGGCTACAATGAAATCCCAACAATCAGTTGCCAAACATTTTTGTTGGAAGGCGCGTCAATCGTTCGACGTGCCTTTTTTTTAGCTTCAGCACAGGCCTGCGGCCTTTCACATCGCTACGCGATATGAGCTTTCGCTGAAACGGCTGCGCCGTTTTGTCTCCTCATCGAAGCTCCACTGAAGAACACGCAGCACGCATGGATCACATCCGAAATTTCTCGATCATTGCCCACATCGATCACGGCAAGAGCACGCTCGCCGATCGTTTGATTCAGCGTTGTGGTGGTCTCTCCGATCGCGAGATGGAAGCGCAGGTGCTCGACTCGATGGACATCGAACGCGAGCGCGGCATCACGATCAAGGCGCAGACGGCATCGCTTGAGTACAAGGCGCGCGATGGCCGCGTCTACAACCTGAACCTGATCGACACGCCAGGGCACGTCGACTTTTCGTATGAAGTGAGTCGTTCGCTGTCGGCCTGCGAAGGCGCGCTGCTGGTGGTCGATGCGAGCCAGGGCGTCGAGGCGCAGACCGTGGCCAATTGCTACACCGCGCTCGACCTCGGCGTCGAGGTGATCCCGGTCCTGAACAAGATGGACCTGCCGAACGCCGACCCGGACAACGCGAAGTCGGAGATCGAGGACGTGATCGGCATCGACGCCGACCAGGCGATCCCGTGCAGCGCGAAGACCGGCGAGGGCATCGACGAGATCCTCGAAGCGGTGATCACCCGCATGCCGCCGCCGCGCGGCAACCCCGATGCGCCACTGCGCGCGATGATCGTCGACTCGTGGTTCGACAACTACGTCGGCGTGGTGATGCTGGTGCGGGTGGTCGACGGCACGCTGATCAAGGGCGAGCGCATCCGCCTGATGGCCAGTGACGCGGTCTACGGCGCCGACAGCCTGGGCGTGTTCACACCGAAGTCGGTCCCGCGTGATCGGCTGAACGCGGGCGAGGTCGGCTTCATCATCGCGGGCATCAAGGAGCTGCAGGCCGCGAAGGTCGGCGACACGATCACCCTGGAAAAGAAGCTGCCGAACAACTTGGGCCCCGCGTACGAGGCGTTGCCGGGCTTCAAGGAAATCCAGCCGCAGGTGTTTGCCGGCCTGTACCCGACCGAAGCCAGCGAATACGACCAACTGCGCGACGCGCTCGAAAAGCTCAAGCTCAACGACTCGTCGCTGCGCTATGAGCCCGAGGTCAGCCAGGCACTCGGCTTCGGGTTCCGCTGCGGCTTTCTCGGACTGCTGCACATGGAGATCGTGCAGGAGCGGTTGGAGCGCGAGTTCGACCAAGACCTGATTACCACCGCGCCGAGCGTCGTCTACCAGGTCGAACTCGGCGACAAGACGGTGATCCAGGTCGACAACCCTTCGAAGATGCCCGACCTCGGCCGCATCAACGAGATCCGCGAGCCCATCGTCACGGTGCACCTGTACATGCCGCAGGACTACGTCGGCCCGGTGATGACGCTGGCCAACCTGAAGCGCGGCAACCAGCTCAACATGGCCTACCACGGTCGCCAGGTCATGCTGACCTACGAGATGCCGCTGGCCGAAATCGTTCTGGACTTCTTCGACAAGCTGAAGAGCGTGTCGCGCGGCTATGCGTCAATGGACTACGAGTTCAAGGAATACCGCGCGGCCGACGTCGTCAAGGTCGACATTCTGCTCAATGGCGACAAGGTCGATGCACTGTCGATCATCGTGCACCGCAGCCAGAGCCAGTACCGCAGCCGTGCCGTGGTCGCCAAGATGCGCGAGCTGATTTCGCGCCAGCAATACGACGTTGCGATCCAGGCCGCGATCGGGGCCAACATCATCGCGCGTGAGACAATCAAAGCGCTTCGAAAGAACGTGATCGCCAAGTGTTACGGCGGTGACGTTTCGCGCAAACGCAAGCTGCTCGACAAGCAGAAAGCGGGCAAGAAGCGCATGAAGCAGATCGGCTCGGTGGAGGTGCCGCAAGAGGCATTTCTGGCCATTCTCCAAGTGGAAGATTGATGAGTACGTTGACCGGTCTGCTCTACGGTTGCCTGATTGTTTTTTTGGGCGGCTGGTATGTCGGCAAGTGGAGTGGCAATTTCTCGTTGCTTCTGCTGGTGCTGACGGTGGTCACGACGGCGTACTGGCTGGTCGAGCGCTTTTACTTCGCGCCGCGCCGGTTGGCGGCGGCCAACGCGCTCGAACTGCAGGTCGAGGCCCGCCGCGCGCAGCTCGCGGCCCAAGGCATCGACAAGGTCGACGGCGATGTCAGCCAGGCCCGCCAGACGCTGCTGGCCCAACCGTGGTGGCTGGACTGGACCGCCGGTCTGTTCCCGGTCATCCTGGTCGTGTTTCTGCTGCGCTCGTTCCTGTTCGAGCCGTTCAAGATCCCCTCGGGCTCGATGATCCCGACCCTGATGGTCGGCGATCTGATCCTGGTCAACAAGTTCTACTACGGCATCCGGTTGCCGGTGATCAACAAGAAGATCATCCCGAACCACGATCCCGACCGTGGCGATGTGATGGTGTTCCGCTATCCCCGCAACCCGAGCGTTGATTACATCAAGCGCGTCGTCGGCATCCCGGGCGACGAGATCTCCTACCGCAACCAGCTGCTCTACCTCAACGGGGTGCTGGTGCCGTCGCAGCCGGTGCCGGATTTCTACAACGAAGACACGCTGCGCTACGACAAGCAATACATCGAAGGCGCGGGCGCGCATTCGCATCACATCCTCGTCGATCGAACCCAGCCGAGCTTTGCGCGCGCGATAGACGACTATGCGTTCCGCGAGAACTGCACTTATACCGTCGAGGGCGTGACCTGCAAGGTACCTGCAGGCCACTACTTTATGATGGGTGACAACCGCGATCACTCCGAAGATTCCCGTTACTGGGGCTTCGTCCCCGACGAGAACATCGTCGGCCGCGCCTTTCTGGTGTGGATGAATTTCGGTAATGTGAGTCGAATCGGGTTCTTTCATTGATCGGGACTTCGCCGAAAATGCCTGATGTCGAGGGGTGCTCGGTGCACCCGGATCACCTGGAACATGGACGCATGATGAGCAAGCGGCATCGGGTAGGGCGGCAACAGCAGGGCATCACCCTACTCGGCCTGCTGTTCTGGGCGGTCATCGTCGGCTTCATCGCGCTGCTGGGGATGCGTGTGCTGCCCACGCTCAACGAGTTCTTCACCATCCAAAAGGCCGTCAACAAGGTTGCGCTGGAAGGCGGCTCCACGGTGCCGGAAATTCGCGCTGCGTTCGAGAGGCAGAAGGACATCGAATACTCGATCCAGTCGATCACGTCCAAGGACCTCGACATCACCAAAGAGAACGACCGGATCGTCATCCGCTTTGCCTACAACAAGGAAATCGAGCTGATGGCGCCGGTGTTCCTGTTGATCAAGTACGAAGGCCGCTCCCGCTAGGTCGGCCGGGCTGCGCTGTCGATCGCCTCGCTCCTACCCCCTCGATGGACCCTCGCCTCGACGCCCTGCAGCGCCGCCTCGGTCACCGTTTTGCTGACCCCGGGCTGCTCGCCCTCGCGCTGACCCATCGCAGCTTCAGCGCCGATCACAACGAGCGGCTCGAATTCCTCGGCGATGCGGTGCTGAGTCTGGCGATCTCCAGCCTGCTCTACGAACGTTTCGCCGGCTCCGACGAGGGTGACCTGACTCGAGTGCGTGCGCACCTGGTGCGCGAAGACAGCCTGCACAAGGTGGCGGTGCTGCAAGGGCTGCCTGAGGTACTCCGCCTGAGCGACGGCGAAGCCCGCGGCGGCGGTGCACAGCGTGCGTCGATCCTGGCCGACGCGCTGGAAGCGATCATCGGTGCCACCTTCGTCGATGGCGGTTTCGCCTCTGCCCGCGCGCTGGTGCAGCGGCTGTTTGGCGACGTCATCAACACCACCGACATCGGTGGCTGGGCGAAGGACGCGAAAACCGAGTTGCAGGAGTGGCTGCAGGCGCGGCGTCTGCCAGTCCCCAGCTACCGCATCAGCGCGACCCGCGGCCAGGCCCATGCGCAGACCTTCGAGGTCGAATGCGAGGTGCCGACGCTCAACATGAAGCACACCGGCGAAGGCCGTTCGCGTCGTCTTGCTGAGCAGGAGGCCGCACGCCGTATGCTCGACGCCTTGAAGGCGACCGATCAGCCGGGCAGTCCACTGCGTTCCTGAGCTGTTCGGCACCTGCCGTGTTGCGCCGACATCTTCCATGAATGCCTGTCCATGACCGAATCCGTAGAACCTCCCGCTTCCGTCGATCCCGCGGGCCAGCGTTGTGGTCTGGTGGCCATCGTCGGCCGGCCGAACGTCGGCAAGAGCACGCTGCTCAATGCGCTGGTCGGGCAGAAGGTGAGCATCACCTCGGCCAAGGCACAGACTACGCGACACCGCATCACCGGTATCCGCACCGTCGGTGGCTCGCAGTTCGTGTTCGTCGACACCCCTGGTTTCCAGACGCGCTATGCCGCGGCAATGAACCGCACGCTGAACAAGACGGTGCACAGTGTGCTGGCCGACGTCGATGTGGTGCTGTTCGTGGTCGAGGCGGGACGCTTCGGGCTCGACGATGCCAAGGTGCTGTCGCTGATGCCCGCCGGCGAGTTCGCGAAGCCGGTGTTCCTGATTGCCAACAAGCTCGATGCGGTGCACCGCCGCGCCGATCTCGTGCCCTGGCTCAAGGGCATGCAGGACCGCCACGCCTTCGCCGAGTTCGTGCCCTTGACTGCGAAGAAGGACGCCGATGTGCAGCGCCTGCTGGCGATCGTCGAGCCCTACCTGCCGAAGCAGCCTTGGTTCTATGAGGAAGATGCGCTGACCGACCGCAGCGACAAGTTCCTGGCCAGCGAGATCATCCGCGAGAAGCTGTTCCGGCTGATGGGCGATGAGCTGCCGTACACCTCGACCGTGGTGATCGACAAGTTCGAGGAAGAGGGCAATCTGCGCCGCATCGCCGCCAGCATCGTCGTCGAACGCGATGCGCACAAGGGCATGGTCATCGGTGGCGGTGGCGAGCGGCTCAAACGCATCGGCAGCGAAGCGCGACAGGAACTCGAAAAGCTGATGGATGCCACGGTGTTCCTCGAACTGTGGGTCAAGGTGCGCTCCGGCTGGGCCGATGACGAAGAGCATTTGCGAAGCTACGGATACGAGTGATCGGGTGACGACGCGTCGTCCTGCCAAAGCACCATCGCTGCTGACGGCCTACGTCCTGCATCGCTATGACTGGAGCGAGTCCAGCCTGATCCTCGATGTCTACACGCGGGAGCAGGGCCGACTGGTCGTGGCGGCCAAGGGGGCGAAGCGGCCGTATTCGCAGCTGCGTTCGGTGCTGCTGCCGTTCCAGCGTCTGCATCTGTCGCTCGGCCGCCCACCCAAAGCGGAGATGGCTGGCTCGCAGCACGCCGACGCGTCGACGCGTGAAGTGCAGACCCTGCGCGGTGCCGACTGGGCCGGTGGCGCCGCGATGCTGACCGGTGCCGCGCTGTTCAGCGGCTTCTACCTGAACGAGCTGCTGATGAAGCTGCTGGCGCGCCAGGATGCGCACCCGCTGCTGTTCGATGCCTATGCACAGACGCTGCCGGCACTCAGCGGCGGCGACGACACCCAGGTGCAATCGGCGCTGCGGGCCTTCGAGATCACGCTGCTGCGGCAGATCGGTGTGCTGCCCGATCTGACCCTGGTGACGCTGACGCTGGACGCGGTGCGTCTTGACGGTCGCTATGTGCTGCGCCCCGAAGCGGGCGTCACCGTGGCGCGACCCGACGACAGCGCGGTGTTGGGCGCGACGCTGGTCGGCATGCAGGCGGCGCTGATGCACGGCAGCCTGGCCGCTGTGCAGAAGGCCTGTGCGGTGGCGTTGCCCGAATGGCGCAGCCTGCTGCGCGGCATGCTTCACTATCATCTCGGATCATCAATGTTGCGCACGCGGCAGGTGATGCAGGGCTTGCAAAGTTTGGCGCCCTTGCCATCAGCCGTCGCCTGCCAGCTCGGCTCGGACCCACGCCCGTCATGAACCCCTTGCTCACCATCGGTCTCGACGCGCACCGCGGGCACACCGCGCTGTCGGTCAACCTGAACAAGGTGGCCTTGCTGCGCAACCAGCGCGTGCTCGGCATCCCGAGCGTGACCCGCGCCGCCACACTGGCATTGCAGGCCGGCGCCAATGGCATCACCGTGCACCCGCGGCCCGACCAGCGCCACATCCGCGGCCATGATGTGTTCGATTTGGCCGCGTTGATGCAGGACTGGCCGCAGGCCGAATACAACATCGAAGGCAACCCGCTGCACAACCTGATGGAGGTGATCCGAGAGGTGAAGCGGCGTGGCTTGCCCCTGCACCAGTGCACCCTCGTGCCCGATGCGATGGACCAGGCCACGTCCGACCACGGCTGGCAGTTTCCGCAGGACGCTGCCGTGCTGGCGCCCCTGATCGCTGAGGCGCAGTCGCTGGGCGTGCGGGTCAGCCTGTTCATGGACCCGCTGCCCGCTGCGATGCGCGCGGTGCGCGAGCTGGGCGCCGAGCGCGTCGAGCTGTATACCGAAAGCTACGCCAGCACGCATGGAACGCCGGACCACGCTGCCGTGCTGGCCGGCTTCACCGCCACGGCCGATGCGGCGCTGATCGAAGGCCTGCAACTGAACGCCGGACACGACCTGAACCGCGACAACCTGACCGCGTTCCTGCGTGCTGTGCCCGGTGTGCAGGAGGTGTCGATCGGCCATGCGCTGATTGCCGATGCGCTGGAGCTGGGCCTGGCCGAGACCGTGCGCGACTACCTGCGCTGCATCCATCGGGCGCAGGCCTCCACATGATCTACGGCATCGGCACCGACCTCTGTGACCTGCGGCGCATGGGTGCGACGCTGGCGCGGCGCGGTGAGCGCTTCGCCGAGAAGGTGCTGGGCCCGCAGGAGTTGCAGGTGTTTCGCGCCCGGCGCACCCGGGTCGAGGCGCGTGGTATCAGCTACCTCGGCACACGATTCTCGGCGAAAGAGGCCTTTTCGAAGGCGATCGGTCTCGGCCTGCGCACGCCGATGACCTGGCGCTCCTGCGAGATCCTGAACCTGCTCAGCGGCCAGCCGCACATCGTGCTGCACGGCGAACTGGCGGCGTGGTTCGATGCGCGCGGACTCAAGGCGCATGTCAGCATCACTGACGAAACCGATTACGCGACCAGCTTTGTGGTCGTCGAGACCCACCCATGAAGATGCCCCCCTCTGCCCCTACTCGCCGTTCGGCCAAGCCTGCGCCACCGAGCCCGCATGCCCCGGTCGTGCTCGACATCGAAGGCCTGCGCCTGAATGTCGACGACAAACGGCGCCTGCGGCATCCGCTGACTGGCGGCTTGATCCTGTTCGGGCGCAACTGGCAAGACCGCCAGCAGCTCACCGAGCTGACCGCCGAGATCAAGTCCATCCGTTCGGATGTGCTGGTCTGCGTGGACCACGAAGGCGGCCGCGTGCAGCGCTTCCGCACCGACGGCTTCACCCACCTGCCGCCGATGCGCGTGCTCGGCGAGCAGTGGATGCACGACCCGCTGGGCGCCACCGATGCCGCCACCGCCAGCGGCTTCGTGCTGGCCACCGAGTTGCGCGCCTGCGGTGTCGACCTCAGCTTCACGCCGGTGCTCGACCTCGACTTCGGGTCCAGTGGCGTGATCGGCGACCGCGCGTTCCATCGCGACCCGCGCGTGGTGACGCTGCTGGCCAAGAGCCTGATGCAAGGCCTGCTGCAGGCCGGCATGGCGCATTGCGGCAAGCACTTCCCCGGGCACGGCCATGTGAAGGCCGACAGCCACACCGAGATCCCGGTCGACAAGCGCTCGCTCAAAGCGATCCTCGCCGACGACGCACGGCCTTACGAGTGGCTGAGCACGAGCCTGGCCAGCGTGATGCCAGCGCACGTCGTCTACCCGAAGGTCGATGCCCACCCGGCCGGCTTCTCACCGCGCTGGTTGAAGGAAATTCTGCGCCAGCAGCTAGGCTTCACCGGCGCCGTGTTCAGCGATGACCTGAGCATGGCTGGCGCGCGTCGTATTGCGGGAGTCGAGGTCAGCTATACCGACGCGGCCGAGGTGGCACTGAACGCTGGCTGTGATCTGGTGCTGCTGTGCAACCAGTCGGCGGACGGCGGCGCTGCGGTCGATGCCTTGCTCGACGG
>JAYVEB010000350.1:0-2563 GCA_043749095.1 Burkholderiales bacterium
CGGCAAGAACACCGTGATGATGATCAGGATGCCGGCCGAGACCGGCGTGGCCACTTCGCGCACCGCGCGCAGCACGATGTGCAACCGCGGCAGCCGCCCCTTGGTGGTGTCGCTGGCGAGGTGTTGCACGATGTTTTCGACCACCACGACCGCGGCATCCACCAGCATGCCGAGCGCGATCGCCAGGCCACCGAGGCTCATCAAATTGGCCGACATGCCGGCCACTCGCATCATGATGAAGGTGCCCAGCGCCGCCAGCGGCAGCACCACGGCGACAGCCACCGCGGCGCGCAGGTTGCCGAGAAAGGCGCCGAGCAGCACCAGCACGATCAGGGTCGACTCGACCAGCGCCTTGGACACGGTCGCCACGGCCTTCTCGACCAGGCTCGCGCGGTTGTAAAAGACCTTCACTTCCACGCCTGCGGGCAGCGCCGGCTTGAGCTCTTCGAGTTTGCGGGTGACGCCTTCGACCACCTTTTGTGCATTGGCGCCGGCCAGGCCCAGCACGAGCCCTTCGACCGCTTCGCCCTGGCCATCTTGCGTCACCACGCCGTAGCGGGTGACCGAACCGTCGCGCACCATCGCCACGTCGGCCAGGCGGACGGTTCGGCCGTTCTTGTTGTCGACGATGATGGCGCGCAGGTCGTCCTGCGTCTTGATGCTGCCCTCGGTGCGTACCAGCAGCACTTCGTCGCCTTCACCCAGCCGGCCCGCGCCGTCATTGCGGTTGTTGGCCTCGATGGTGGCCTTGAGCTTGGCGGACGACAGACCCAATGCGTTCAGCTTCACCGCATCGGGAACGACCTCGAAGGTCGCCACCTTGCCGCCCAGCGCGTTGACATCGGCCACGCCAGGCACTGAACGCAAGGCCGGCCGAATCACCCAGTCGAGCAGGCTGCGGCGCTCCTCGAGCGACAGCGCCTTGCCTTCGATGGTGAACATGAACATTTCGCCCAGCGGCGTGGTGGTCGGCGCCATGCCGCCGCTGATGCCCGTGGGCAGGTCGGCGCTGATATTGCCCAGGCGCTCGGCCACCTGCTGGCGCGCCCAGTAGATGTCGGTGCCGTCCTGGAA
Source organism: Burkholderiales bacterium (assembly GCA_043749095.1). Taxonomy (GTDB): domain Bacteria; phylum Pseudomonadota; class Gammaproteobacteria; order Burkholderiales; family Burkholderiaceae_C; genus PBB1. The sequence goes on from JAYVEB010000350.1 coordinate 1,075, forward strand.
GTCGACGGTGACGTCGACCAAGCCGTACTTGGAGACCGAGCGCAGCATGCGCTGCTTCGGAATGCCGAGCATCTCGACCTCGATCGGGATGGCGATGCCGCTTTCGATCTCCTCGGGCGTCATGCCCGGTGCCTTCATGATGACCTTGACCTGCGTGCTGGACACGTCGGGAAAGGCGTCCACGGCCAAGTTCTTGAACGCATACCAGCCGGCACCGGCCAGCAGCGCTGCGGCGAGCAGCACGAACAGGCGCTGCGCGAGCGCGAATTGGACGAGGCGGTTCAGCATCTCACTCCCCCCCGCTCTTGCCGAGCCAGGCTGCCTTGAGCGCAATGACCGAGCTGACCGCGATCTCCTGCCCGCTCGCGAGCTGCCCCTGCACCTGCAACTGCTGGCCGGAACTGGTGAGCACGTTCACCGCCTGGGCCACAAAGCCCTTGGGCGTGCGCACGAAGACATAGGCCTTGTCGCCCTGCCGCGCCACCGCCTGCACCGGCACCGGCCAACCTTCGCGGGCGCTCGCGCCTTGGGTGGCCACGCCGTTCGCAAACGGCACCTGGGCCTGCACATACTCGCCCGCTCGCAGGCGCTCGGCGCCGCGCATCACCTGGGCCCGCAGGATGACGGTCTGGCTGTCGCTCACCATCGAGCCGATGCTCGAGGGGGTGGCCATCACGTCGCGGCCCATCACCATGATCTCGCCGCCCTTGGATTGCAGCTGGCCGCGCCGGTCGGCCGGGACCTGGATGTCGAGCCAGAGCGTGCGCGTGTCGGCCAGGCGCATCAGCGCGTCGGCCTGGGCGACGCGCTGGCCCGGCTTCACCTCGAGCGCGACCACGTTGCCGGCGGCCTTGGCGCGCACGGTCAGCGCGTCCTGCAGCAGCCCGCCCTCGCCGATGCGCTTGATGCTCGTCGAGTCGACGCCCGCCAGGCGCAGCGCCGCTTCGCTCTGGCGCACGCGGGCGCGGTCGGCGTCGGCCGCCGCCTCGGCTTCCTGTACGCGCCGCTCGGGCACGATGCCCTCGGCCAGCAGGGCGCGCTCGCGCTGCAGGGTCTTGTGCGACAGGCGGCTCTTCGAGGTGGCTTCCAGCAGCGCGAGTTGCAACTCGCCCAGCTCGGGGCTGATGAGCCGCAGCAGCGGCTGACCGCGCTTGACCATGTCGTTTTCGCTCACCAGCAAACGGTCGATCAGCCCGCCCACCGGCGCGCTGACGACCTGCTCCTGGGAAGGCGGCAGCACCACGCGCGCCGGATAGGTCTGGCCGCGGATCGCGGCCGGCTTGTCCAGCCGCTGCAAGGTCACGCCAATGGCCTGCATTTGTGCCGGCGTCACGACAAACTCGTCGGCCGCCTGTGCCGCGCCTGCGAACAGCAGGACGAACGTGCAGGCACCGAGCACCGGCACATGCCGCAAACGGGGGTAATGCATCAGCTCACTCCGCAAGAGCCGGCGCCAAGGCCGGGACAAGCCAGGAACGCTGCGGCCGGC
>JAYVEB010000351.1:0-2559 GCA_043749095.1 Burkholderiales bacterium
GTGACCAATGATGCCAGGCCCTCTTCGTCCATCGATTCGCTGCCAGCTGGCCGTTCCGGCAGCACCAGGTAGCGCAGTTCGGCGGTCGAATCCCAGACCCGGATCTCGGTGCTGTCGGGCAGCATGACGCCGAAGTCGGCAAGCACGCCGCGCGGGTCGCGGACCGCACGCGACCGATATGGTGCACTCTTGTACCAGGTGGGCGGCAGCCCCAGCACGGGCCATGGGTAGCAACTGCACAAGGTACAGACGACCAGGTTGTGGCGATTCGGCGTGTTGGCCACCGCCAGCATGTGCTCGCCCTGGCGGCCTGCGTAGCCCAGCGATGCAATGGCGGCACTCGCGTCGCGCAACAGCCATTCGCGGAATATCGGAGCGACCCAAGCGCGAGCGACGACGCGGGCGCCATTGCGCGGACCGATGCGGGTCTGGTAGGTATCGATCAGCTCGTCCAGCGCAGCAGGGTCGATGTAGCCCTTTTGCGTGAGCACACTTTCGAGTGCACGCACTCGCAGCCCCATCTCGCCCAGCTCGCTGTGATCGTGACTGTGGTCGCGGTCATGTTCGCCCATGGGTTGATGATACGGTTTAGGCACAGCCTCCGACGCACTGAGTTCGAACGGCACGTGCGCAAACGATTGCCGCGTAAAGCCGACTTCGATAAACAACGGTTCGTGACCGAACCCTGATGTCCGATCTGCGCGCGCCGGCTGCCCCAACGCCGCCTTCCCACCCGCTCGCTATGGCGCTCGCTCGCGGGCGCGGGCGGGTGTCCGACAATCACGGGTCCATGCCTGCGGCTCCGAAGGCGTCAGGCGACTGGCTCAACCTACCGCCGGAGATCGACGACGCGAACGGCACGTCGAGGCTGCTGCGATAGCCTGCGCCCGTGTGCGATGTGCGCCGACACCAGCGCCGAGGGAGTCCTCAGCCGGCGCCCGCCATTGGCGAGACGATCGGCGCTTTGGACCGGACAGCACTGTTCGGCCTATGCACCCAAACCAGGATGGGTTCGATGGCGCTTTACGATCTCTTTGCGCGCGCGGTGGCCATGGTGGGCGCCGGCGCCATCTGGTGGCGCCGGCGGCAGAGGACCGTGCGCATCGCGGCCGTGGGCTCGGCACCCCAGATCCCAACGGCGCGTCCACAGGGCCGAATCCCAACGCTCAAGACGCCCACCGCCCAAGGCTGGGCGCCCGGGCAGCTACCGTCGGCGGCGTCAGGCTTGAAGGTCAACGCCTTCGCGACCGGGCTGAAGCACCCGCGCTGGATTCAGGTGCTGCCCAACGGCGACGTGACGGTGGCCGAGGCGTTGCAGTCGGGTGGTCAGCCTCGGTCTCTGTTCGACCACGCGATGGTGGCAACAATGCGCCGCGCGGCCGCGTTCGGCGTGAGTCCCAACCGCATCACGCTGCTGCGCGATGCCGATGGCGACGGCGTTGCAGAGCAGCGCCACACCCTGCTGGAGAATCTGAACCAGCCCTTCGGCATGACTGTGCTCGGAGACACCTTCTACGTCGGCAACACCGACGGCGTGGTGGCCTTTCCGTACACGGTGGGCACCACGAAGATCAGCGCACCGCCCCGGCGGCTGACCGCCTTCAAGTCGGGTGGTCACTGGACGCGCAGCCTGCTGCCCAGCCCCGACGGGCGCCGGCTTTACGTTGGCGTCGGCTCGCTCAGCAATATCGGCGAACACGGCATGCCGGCCGAAGAAGGCCGCGCCTGCATCTACGAGCTGGATTTAGCGACGAACCACTGCCGCATCTTCGCCGCCGGCCTGCGCAACGCAGTGGGGCTTGCCTGGGAGCCGGTCACTGGCCGGCTGTGGACCGTCGTCAATGAACGTGATGGCCTGGGTGACGAGACGCCGCCCGACTACCTGACCTCGGTGATTGACGGCGGCTTCTACGGCTGGCCTTACTGCTACTGGGGCCAGACGGTGGACGACCGCGTGCCGCAGGACGCGGCCCAGGTGGCCAGCGCGCTCACACCCGACTATGCGCTGGGCGGGCACACCGCATCACTGGGCCTGTGCTGGATGCCGGCCGGAACCCTGCCCGGGCTCGACGTGGACGGCATGGCCATCGGCCAGCACGGCTCGTGGACCCGCAGCATGCTCAGTGGCTACAAGGTCGTGTTCGTACCATTTGCCAACGGCCGGCCTGAAGGGGTGCCGCGCGACATCCTTTGGGGCTTTCTGGCGCCGGACGAGTCGGTATCCTTCGGCCGCCCGGTGGGCGTAACTATTGGGCCGGACAAGAAATCCCTTCTGGTGGCCGACGACGTGGGCGACGTGATCTGGCGGGTGGCGGGAGCGTAGTGCGTTGCACCACACCGTCCTGTAGTTGCCGGGCGACCCCGCGTGACGCGGCGGTGATGGTGCCCGCGCTCCCCGCGGTCAACAACCGCAGCCGGGATCGTGGCCGCGCATGGCCCTCCTTAAGTTGTGCCTATGTCGACATCAGCGTGCTGGATCGAACAGCCGTCCTCGACTGCATTGCGGCCGTCCAGCCTTCAGCACCCTGATCGCCGAAGGCAAGGGCGTCGAGGACGTGG
>JAYVEB010000352.1:0-23173 GCA_043749095.1 Burkholderiales bacterium
GCGTGCCGCACGATGGCGAGTTCAGCCGACGGCGAGCCGAAGTGCGGGCCACCGCGTCCGGCGCAGCTGATGTAGACGGCGCCTGCGATCTGACGGGCCACGTGGGGTGCGCTGCCCGCATCCCCGCCATGCAAGGCCAGCGCGGTCTCGAGCGGCAGCATCTCGGGCTCAAGTTCCTCGCGGATCTCGGTGCAGATGCGCACCAGATCGCGTCGCGCAGCGTCGGTGTTGCGTTGGCAGAAGGCGAGCTGCATGCCGCGTTCCACCGCATCGGCCACCGCGACCGCATGGCGGCCCGGATCGATGCCGACCAGGTGGCGCACCCGCGTCTCAGTGCCGAAGCTGCCCCCACGCGCCTGCTCGCCATCCGGATCGCTCAAGCCGACCAGCGTGCCGCGCAGGCGCGGCAAGGCTTCGCGGGGACTGCCCGCGTCGACCTTCAGGTCGCGCAGCAGACAGGCCAGTGCTGGCTCGTCGTCGAGCGAGATGACGAGGTTGCGCTCGGCCGCGGTGACGCGGCGCACCACGCCGATCGGCTGGCAGCCTTGCGTGACGCGCGAGATCAGTGGCACCTGCGCGTTGAACGCGACGCCCGACAGGCCACCGTTGTAGACCCCATCGGCAATGTGCACCGCGCGCCCGCGTGCCGAGGCCACGCCGCCGAACAGGTAGCCCGTGCCGGTCTGATCGGCCAGCTCGGCGACCAGCTCGGCGACATCGTGCGCCGACGGATCGGCATGCACCAGCGCGGTGGCGGCAGTGAAGTCGGGCTGGCCTGACAAGGGCTGCAGGCCGGAGAAGACCCGGAAATGCGCCGGCGCGATGTCGCCCAGCATCAACGACAAGGCGGGCTCGTCGAAGTACTCGACGCCATTGGCCGCGATGCCAACGCCGACCGAGCCGACCCAGGCCACGCCCGGCCATTGGCTGCGCACCGCCGCCAGCAGCGCCACGGCGGCAGCGCCGTAGTGGTCGCTGAAGTAGACCCAGCCCAGCGTCGGGGTGTCGATGTGCTCGGGCCGGGCGCGTTGCGCCTCTAGCTGCGCGGTCGCCAGCGACAGCGCGAAACGCCAGTCGGGGTGCGTGGCGTGGGCGTGCAGGAACAGCTTCATCGTGGTGCGCGCGTAGCCGTCCTTCGGACGGAGGTGCCTGAGCGTGCTTTGCGGGCCACCGCTTTCTCGGCGGCGGGCGGGCTTGACGGCGCGCTGGTCGACGCCTTCGGCGCTTTCGCCGCGGGTGCCACCGACGCGGCCGAGGCCACCAGCGCCGCGGCTTCGGCCGCACCGTCCTTCAGCGCCGTGGCCGCCAGCTCGCTGAACTGCTTGGTCAGCGCGCCCCACCATTGCATCGGGTCGACAGCGGGTTTCGCATCGGCCTGCGCGGCAGTGCTGTCGGCGCTGGTGTCTGCGGCCGCAGCGGCCTCGGGCGCCGTGGCAGGCGGTTCTTTGGGTGCCTCAGGTTCTGGCGGCATCGCGGATCGCGCTGCGCTGTGCGCAGCCGCTGCGGTCGGCATGCGGATCGTCAGCGCATCGCGCAGGTCGCCCATCTGCACATTCATCGTCTGCAGCGTCGTCAAGGTCATCTTCTGCACCTCGAGCGCCTGGATCGTCGCGCCCAGCATCCGCGCGTTCTGTTCGAGCCAGAACTGCACCGTTTTCAGCTCCTGGATGCGCTTGTCCAGCTCCTCCGGGTTCAGCGTCGGTGCGACCCACTGACCCATGCCCGGCAGCGCCGCGCCGGCGTTTTTCACCAGGCCCTGCAGGAATTCGAACCCAGGGGCGAAAGACGTGAAGGCGGGGATGTCGGTCATGGGGGGTCTCCTGGGCGCGCTGCCGATGGATTGTGCCCCTCGGGCACACGCTTGCGCTCAGCGCAGTGCAGTGCAGCATCCACACCAGCGGTCACGGCTGCCGCAGCTCGATGCGCAGCGCCCCGGCGTCCTGCGTCCAGCGCAGCCGGCCGAGCACGTCCATGCCGAGCAGCGGGCGCTCACCGAGTCCGGGCAGTGCGGTGATGTGCAAGCGCTCGGCGGCGACGCCGCCGTCCAGCGCCAGGTCAGCCCGCACCACCTGGCCGGAAACCATGCCACCGGCGGTGTTCGACTGCACCGAGCCCAGCGCATCGAGTTGCAGTTCTTGCGCGAGTGCCGTCGAGATCGCGGTCGAGGTGGCGCCGGTGTCGACCAGGAAATCGACCTGGCGACCGTTGATGCGGCCCGGCCAGTGGTAGTGACCATCAGGGCCGCGTGCGATCTCGATCACACCGCCACCGCTGTGGAAGCGAGTGCTCTGCTGCTGATGCAGCCACCACTGAACGCCGAGAAACAGCAACACGCCCAGCAACAACCACAGCGTGATCACCTTGAAGGTGCGCGGCAGTTCCTGGCTCATCGGCGCGGTGCCCGACAAGGATTCTTTTGGTCGGCCCGACAATAGCGCGAATCGGCGGCGTCCGCCGAAGGGCGATTCAGCCTTTCGTGTAAACCATTCCAGGGGTCGGCGAGTTTCATGGGTATGGTGCGATGAACCGTGACGGCGGGCAGGCGCCGAAAGGGGCCTGCACAGACAACGAGCTCGCTGCCCTCCATCCTTCCATTCTCGACGCACCCGCACCCCATGCACCCTGAATCCTCCGCAACGCTGCCACGCGGCCGCCCACCCGCCCGTGTGTTGCTGGCGCTGACGCTGATCGCCTCGGTCGCGCGCGGCTGCGTGCTCGATGGTGTGCCGCTGGGCGGGCTGCAGACGCCGGCCTGCGCCGCACTGCCAGTCGCTGCGCCCGTTCAGGTTCGGCAGATCGCGTTGCCAGCGGCCGAGCCGGTGCAAGCAGTGCCTGTCGACACCCGGATCGAGCCGCCTGCCGCGCAGCCGGCGCCGGTGCCGAAAAAAACGCCGCCGGCAGTACGCGTCGCCAGCAGCGATCCCGTGCCAGCTCGAGGCACAGATGGCGCCGAACTGGCTGAGGCCGCAGCCCCGGCGTCGGCTGTGCCTGTAGAGGCCACGCCAGCGACGGTGACGCCACTCTCGGCTCCAGTGGCGGCCTCGACGGCGGCGCTGGATTCGCCGCCGCTGCGCCAGCCAGAGCGCCCGGTGCCGGTGTACAAGACCCGGATTCCGCCAATGTCAACGATCGAGTACGAGATTCGGCGCGGCGGGCTGTCGGGCACCGGGGAGCTGAGCTGGCGGCCCGTCAACGGGCACTACGAAGCGCGGCTGGAAGCCAGCATCGCGGGCTTCACGCTGTTGACGCAGATCAGCCAGGGCGGATTCGACACCGCCGGCCTGGCGCCAACGCGCTTCACCGACCAGCGGGCGCGCAAGGCGGCACGGGCCGCCAACTTCCAGCGGGAGGCCGGCAAGATCACCTTCTCTGGGCCGCGCGATGAGTACGCGCTGGCCGCAGGATCGCAAGACCGGCTGAGCTGGATGATCCAGTTGCCAGCCGTGCTGGCTGGCGAGCCCAAGCGGGCTGCAACAGGCGGCGAAGTGGTGCTCTACATCGCCGGCGCGCGAGGCGACGTGGACATCTGGGATCTGCACTCCAGCGGCATCGAAACCATCGACACGCCGTCAGGCACATTGCAGACCGTCAAGTTCACCCGCACGCCGCGCACCGCGAGGGACACGCTGGCCGAAGTCTGGCTGGACCCGAAGCGTCATTACCTGCCGGTGCGCGCGCGCCTGACCCAGGGCGAATCCGACGGTGCGCTGGACCTGGTCTTGCGCGAACTGCACACCGGGCCTTGAGGGCCTTGCGATCAGGTGGCTTGAAACCCACGCGGCCGTACCCACCTGAGCATCTGTGGTAGATCCTTCCTGCGTAGAGATCTTTGCGCACGCTTGCCGCCTTCAGGAGTTCCCCGATGCACATGCTCTACAACTCGGACAGTTTCGTCGTAGTGCAGTTCGAAGTGCCGGCCGATGCCGCGCTGCCGGAAACCAGCGACACGCTCACGCGTGGTGGCTACGAGATCGTCGACAAGTTCGCGCGCAAGGAAATCTTCATCGAAGGCGCGATGGCGCAGAGCTTCAAGGACGGCGTCGAGGCGTTGATCGAGACGCGCCCCAGCGGGCCGACGCAAGAGGAAATGGACGATTACCTCGAGCGCTTTGCCTCGCTGATGCGTCAGCCTGTGGTCATGCACTGATGCGCTGACCCGCAAGCAACCCCGGCCGGGCCACACCCCCCCGGCTCAAGTTTGGTCATGGGCCGCCGATATGCAGTCCATGACCGAATTCATCGCACAGGCAACGCTCGGGCTGCAAATGGTTCTGGCCTCCCTGGCAGCTTTCGTCATGTTCGACCTGTCGAAGCGGCTTGAGTCCAGGCTCACCGTCGAAGCGGCGCTTCACCTCGTCGGAGCCTCTGTGGCCTTGTCGACAGGGGTGTGGTCGTCGACCGTGCTCGGCCTGGATGCCCGAAACCTGCCTTTCGATCTGGGATACCACCCAGTGCTGGCGTTTGGGGTCTGGCTGGCCACCGCGGGCTTGTGTTCGTTGGGCCTGATGGTGGGGGCGCGTCGCAGCGCGGCAGGATCGAGCATCGGGTTGGGTGCGGGATTGCTCGCCTGCGGCATCCTGGCCTCGCAGGTGCTGTTCATCCAGTCGCTGGGCCTGCTCCCGGGCGTGATCTGGATCGCAAAGCACCTCGGCGCGGCCGCCGCCGTGGCGGCTGCCGGCAGTGCAGCAGCCTTGTGGTTGCAGGCCGAGGTCACCACACGAACCCGGGGTGGGCATCTGGCCTGGCAGGCGATCCCGACCCTGTTGCTTGCGATGGCCATCGTTGGCTCGCAATCCCTGGTGATCAGCGCGGCTGCACTTGATGGACAGACGTCCGGCTCATGGGCGGGTCGGGTGCCTTCCGAAAGCATGGCCATGCTGGCAAGCGTCGGCTCGATCGGGTTGCTGGTCATGCTGTTGCTGCTGTCACAGATCGAATCAAGCCTGAAAGCGTCGCTGCAGCGCGCCAAGGGCGAGTTGGAAAAGCAGTCGCTGCGCGACCCGCTGACCGAGCTGCCAAACCGATCGATGTTCGAAGGCACCCTGGCGCAGTGCGTGCAGCGGGCCGACGCATCAGGGGGGCGACTGGCTCTGCTGCTGATCAACCTCGACGGCTTCAAGCCGATCAATGAATCGTTCGGTCACCGGGCGGGCGACCGGGTGCTGCGCGAAATCGCCGCCCGGTTGCGCAGCCTGGCGCAGCCGCACATGGTGGCGCGTCTCGGTAGCGATGAATTTTTGCTGCTGCTGCCCGACGATCCAAGCGCCGAAGACGCCTCGGGCGTGGCAGCCCGTGTGCTGGCATCGACCTGCCTGCCGTGCCGCATCGACGGCCGCGAGGCCATCGTCACGAGCTCCATTGGCATCGCGAAGTACCCGAAGCACGGGGCGCTGTCGACGCTGATTGCACACGCCGATGCGGCAATGCGGGTTGCCAAGGCCAGCGGCGGCGCAACCTACTGCTTCTTTGAGGCGCGCATGGTCAGCGGCCTGCGCGAGCAGACCGAACTGCTGCGTGACCTGAGGCGCGCGCTGGCACAAGGCGAGCTGGAGCTGTATTACCAGCCCAAGATCCACGCGCCGACCGGCGAGATCACCGGCGCTGAGGCGCTGATGCGCTGGCAGCACCCGAAGCTGGGCATGGTCAGCCCGACCCTCTTCATCCCGATCGCCGAGCGCTACGGGCTGATCGGCTCGCTGGGCAACTGGCTGATCGACGAGGTGTGCCGGCAGATCCGCTTCTGGCGCGACGGCGGGTTGCGCATGCGGGTGGCGATCAACCTGTCGGTGCATCAGCTGCGCCAGCCTGATCTGGTCGAGCGCATCGGGAGCGCGCTGCGCGCACACGACGTGAACCCCGGCCTGCTGACCTGTGAGATCACCGAGTCGGTGGCGATGGAAGACACCGAAGGCACGATCGCGATCCTCAAGCGGCTGACGCAGCTGGGTGTCAGCATTTCGATCGACGACTTCGGCACCGGCCACTCCAGCCTGTCCTACCTGCGCAAGCTGCCGACCAGCGAGTTGAAGATCGACCGCAGCTTCGTGCTCGACCTGGAAACCAGCGAGGACGCCCGCAAGGTCGCCTCGGCCATCATCAATCTCGCGAAGTCGCTGGACCTGAAGGTGGTGGCCGAAGGCGTGGAGACCGAAGGCCAGAACAAGATCCTGCGCGATTTCGGCTGCGACCAGTTACAGGGCTTCCTGTTCGCCAAGCCAATGTCCGCCAAAGCGTTGGCACTATGGGCGATGGACGACGTGGGCCCGCGAACGATGAACTTCCGCTCATCGTTGTTCAAGGAAACCGGGCCCGCCGAACTGGTTTGAACGACAGCGGGCGCCGACTGCGGGCCGCGTTCTTAGAATCTTGGGATGACTATCAAGCCCTACACCCGCGGCGCCGCGCTGCCCGAGTTGCTGCGCCAGCGCATCTTGATCCTCGACGGCGCCATGGGCACGATGATCCAGCGCTACAAACTGGGCGAGGCCGATTACCGCGGCGAGCGTTTCAAGGACCATCCGAAGGACCTGAAGGGCAACAACGAGTTGCTGCTGTTCACGCGGCCCGATGTGATCTCGGAGATCCACGACCAGTACCTGGCCGCGGGCGCCGACATCATCGAGACCAACACCTTCGGCGCCACCCGCGTTGCGCAGGACGATTACGGCCTGGCCTCGGTGGCACGCGAGTTGAACGTGGTGGCGGCACAGTTGGCGCGCGCTTCGTGCGAGCGCTACAGCACACCCGACAAGCCGCGCTTCGCCGCGGGCGCACTGGGCCCGACGCCGCGCACCGCGAGCATCAGCCCCGATGTCAACGACCCGGCGGCACGCAACGTCAGCTTCGATGAGTTGAAGGACTCGTACCTCGAACAGGCCTCGGGGCTGCTCAAAGGCGGCTGCGATTTGTTCCTGGTCGAGACGATCTTCGACACGTTGAACGCGAAGGCGGCCATCTTCGCGCTCGATGAGTTGATGGAGACCACTGGCGAACGGCTGCCGGTGATCATCTCAGGCACAGTCACCGACGCATCAGGGCGCATCCTGTCGGGGCAGACGGTGACTGCGTTCTGGCACAGCGTCCGCCACGCGCGGCCGCTGACGGTGGGTCTGAACTGCGCGCTCGGTGCGACGCTGATGCGGCCTTACATCGAGGAGCTGGCGAAAGTCGCTGGCGACACCTTCATCAGCTGCTACCCGAACGCCGGGCTGCCCAACCCGATGAGTGACACCGGTTTCGACGAAACGCCCGAGATCACCGGCCGGCTGGTGGAGGAGTTCGCGAAGAGCGGCTTCCTGAACATCGCCGGCGGCTGCTGCGGCACGACGCCGGCGCACATCGCCGAGATCGCACAGCGGGTGGGCCGGTACAGGCCGCGCTGTTGTGATGCGGCCGGGCTGTTCAGCGCGCTGCAGGCGGCCTGAGCCACCACACCCGCCTCAGCCGCCCAGCGGCACCGTCAGCCGGTCTTCGTCATGCAGCATCAAGGCCTGCGTGGCAGTGACCTTGCAGACCCAGCTCTGCATGCGCAGCGGCTGTGGCAGCGACAGGCAGCCGGGCGCGAGGACGACTGCGCAATGGCCGCCGGGGCGGCGCGCAGAGGCGTAGCGGATCCACTGCACGCCCTGCCCGCGTGCGGCTTTGGCCAGCGCATGACAGGCGCTGTAGTCCAACGGATGTATCCAGGCCTCCGCCGATGCCGACCAAGGCGTGCGCGTCAGATCGATCGCCGCACCGCGCACCTGCGCCTGAAACAGCGTGTGCTCGGTGACCAGCTCGCCATCGCGCAGCCCCGCGCTGTCCATCAGGAAACGCCAGCGCCAGTAGGCGACTTCGGTGCAGGCGGTGTCGCGCTCCTTGGCGCCGTACCAAAGACCAGGATCGCCGGCGGCGCGAAAGCGCGACGGGTGCGGTGAGCGGTAGCGGAACGGTGTCGACAACAGGTAATGCGGTGGCGGCTCGGCGCGTGGGTGGCTGCTGCGGTTGGCCGCCAGATCAGCCCGCGGCAACGGCGGCTTGCTGGCTTCCAGGATGCGCTCGATCTCGGCCTGCTCGGCCAGGCTGTCGACCAGCCGCATCGTCGCTACCCGGTGCTGCGCCTCGACGCCGCGCCACAGCAGGCCGCTGGCGGCCCGGATGTCGGTGCCGAACCAGGCGTCCTGCCAGGCCGGCATCACATCGGCGCGCGCATGCTGTCCAGGTAGGCGACGGTGGCGACCAGCCCCTGCACGCTCTGGATCAGCGCGCTCGGCGTGCCGTTCAGCGCCTCGTTGTGGCTGCGCATCCAGGCCAGGCGGCACGGCTCGTCGATGCCGACCAGGGCGTCGAGCGAACGGTACAGGCGCACCAGCAGGGCCGCCAGCTCGCCCTCCTTCGACGCGGGCACCAGACCGCGCTCGCCGCGCGACACCCGCGAGACCGTCGCTTCGCTGACACCAATGACCTTGGCCAGCGCCGCGCCGGTCAGGCCCAGCAACGCTGCGGCGCGGCCGGTGGCCTTGGCCAGTACGGTGGCGGCGTCGATATGAACGGCAGGGTCGGCAAAGGCCGGCATGACAGGCTCCTTGGTTATTTCATTTGAAAGATTACTTTCGGATTGTTCCAATTGCAAGCGTGAGGGTACCCGCCTGTTTGTCCACCACGACAATTCCACCCATGTCTTCGTTGCCCGCCCCTTCACGGCTGTCGCTGTACCTCGACCTGATCCGCTGGAACCGACCCGCGGGCAGCTACCTGCTGCTGTGGCCGACGCTGTCGGCGCTGTGGCTCGCGGCCGGCGGCTTCCCGGGCTGGCACCTGCTGGCGGTGTTCACGCTGGGCACGGTGCTGATGCGGAGTGCCGGGTGCTGCGTCAACGACGTCGCCGACCGCGAGTTCGATCGGCATGTGAAGCGCACCGCCGAACGGCCGGTGACACGCGGCGCGATCAGCGCGCGCGCGGCGCTGGCGTTCGGCGCAACGCTGGCCTTCACTGCCTTTTTGCTGGTGCTGACCACCAACCCGCCGACGGTGCTGTGGAGCGTTGCGGCGCTCGCAGTGACGCTGCTCTACCCTTACACCAAACGCTTCTTTTCGATGCCGCAAGCGGTGCTGGGCGTGGCGTTCAGCTTCGGCATCCCGATGGCGTTCTCAGCCGTGCGCGGCGTGGTGCCTGCCGTCGCCTGGGCGCTGCTGCTCGGCAACCTGTGCTGGGTGCTGGCCTACGACACGGAGTACGCAATGGTCGACCGCGACGACGACCTGAAGATCGGCATCCGCACCTCGGCGATCACGCTGGGGCGCTTCGATGTCGCCGCGGTGATGGCGTTCTATGCGGCCTACCTTGCACTGTGGGCCGCCATCGGAGTGCATCTGGGCATGGGCGTGGCGTACTTCGCCGGAATCACTACCGCCGCCGCCTTGGCCGGCTGGCATTTCACGCTGATCCGCGACCGGTCGCGCGACGGCTGCTTCCGCGCCTTCCGCGTCAACCACTGGGTCGGACTGACGGTGTTCGCCGGGGTAGTGACAAACGCCCTGTGGCGCGCAGCACCCTGAGAGCGTCGCGCGCGGCACGGCGTGTCTGGTTCCGCCACGGTGGTCTTCTGGCTGTGGGCGTCGCCCAGCATGCGCTTGAGCAGCGCGACACGCGCTATCGTGGCGTCATGTGTCGCTCCCGGCCGTCGATTGCATCGCCGACCGGGAGCCTGTGTCGACCCGTGTGTCGAACCGAATGGAAGGGGTTAGCACGATGTCGGAGGTGACAGCGACGAAACGGCGCGCGGCTGCCTTCCTGCGCATGCGCGAAGCGCATCGGAACGAAGCCGCCGAAGACTACGTCGAGCTGGTGGGCGACCTGATCGCCGCGACCGGCGAAGCGCGTCTGACCGATCTGGCCGCGCATCTCGGCGTCTCGGCCGCGACGGCGTCCAAGGTCGTGCACCGGTTGCAATTGGCCGGGCTGCTCGAGAGCCTCCCGTACCGCTCGATTTTCCTGACCGAACGCGGCGAGGCGGTGGCTGCTGCGTCCCGGCATCGGCATGCCATCGTGCGTGAATTCCTGCGTGCGATCGGCGTCAGCGACTCGACTTCCGAAGCAGATGCCGAAGGCATGGAACACCACGTCAGCGACGAAACGTTGGCGGCCCTGGCGCGAACGACCAGGATGCTCAAACCGAAGTAGGACGGTGGCTCTTTCATTCACAAGCCGTTCGCCCGTTCGACGGCCGCCGGAAACCGCAAGATGACGGTTCAACAGGTGCCGGATACCTCAGCGGAACGTTGGGTCCGCCGCCGATAACTGGCTTGCGCCTGGCTGACAGCCAGTGCCGTGAGGAAAACCGCGGCCTGCACCATCACGATCGTCGGCCCGGTCGCGGCGTCGAGGTGGAAACTGGCAATCGTGCCGACCACACAGGAAAAAACAGCCGCAGCAACCGCGATGAGGGTCAGTCTGCCGAACTGCTTGGCCAACAGAAACCCGATGGCGCCAGGGGTGATCAGCATGGCGATGACCAGGATGACACCGACGGCCTTCAGCGAAGCCACGATGGCCAGCGCGACGAGCGCCAGCAATCCGTAGTGCAGCAGCGTGACCGACAGTCCCATGGCGCGGGCATGCGCGGGATCAAAACAGAACAGAAGAAGGTCGCGGCGTTTGGCAATCACGATACCGCCGACCGGTATGGCGATCAGAGCGGTCTCGATCACATCCGACCAGCGCACACCCAGCATGTTCCCAAAAAGAATGTGATTGAGGTGCTGATCGGACTCCACCTTGACGAACAAGACCAGCCCCAGCGCGAACATGCCGGAGAACACGATGGCCATGACGGAGTCTTCCTTCACGCGACAGTGTTCGCGCAGATAGGCCGAGGCTGTGGTGCAGATCAGCCCGGCAGCGAACGCACCGAATACGAGTGGGATGGACCACAGGTAAGCCAGAACGATGCCCGGCAAGACGGCATGTGAGATCGCATCGCCCATCAGCGACCAGCCCTTGAGGACAAGGTAGCAGGACAGCAGCGCGCAGACGGTTCCGACGAGGACGGCAACGACGAGACCGCGCTGCATGAACTCATGCGTCAACGGCTCGGTGATCCAACGGAGCACACTCACGACGCGCTCCCTGGGGCGCGTCTGGACGCGTTCCTGCGCCAACTCGCCAGACGCCCGTGTCTGGGTGCGAAGACGAAAGCCGCGAGGAAAACAAGCGTTTGAAAAACGACGATCAGCCCGCCGGTCGCGCCGTCGAGGAAATAGCTCGCATAAGCGCCCAGGCCGCCGCACAGCACACCGACCGTGACGGCCAGCGCAATCATGCGGTCGAAACGATCAGTCAGCAGGTAGGCGGTGGCCCCGGGTGTCACGACCATGGCGATCACGAGGATCGCGCCGACGGTCTGCAAGGCGGCGACCGTACAGGCCGACAGCAGCACGAAGAACAGGATGCTCAGACGCAGCGGATTGATCCCGACCACCCGCGCTTGTGACTCGTCGAAAAAGACCAGCATCAGGTCTTTCCGTTTCGCGACGAGGATCACGAGAGAAACGGCCGCAATCATGACCACCTGATTTGCGTCCTCGTCTGCAATGGCAAGGATGTTGCCGTAAATCACGGATTGCAGGTTGACCGACGTCGGGTTCATCGAGATGAGGAAAAGCCCGAAAGCGAAGAGGCTGGTGAAAATGATGCCGATGACTGCATCCTCTCGCAGCAGCGTGATGCGTTTGACAGCAAGTATCGAACCCGCCGCGAGCAATCCCGACACGAAGGCCCCCACGGCATAGGGCAGGCCCACGAGGTAAGCGATGGCGACTCCCGGGACCACGGCGTGCGAAAGCGCGTCTCCCATCAGCGCCCATCTCTTCATGATGAGATAGCAAGAGAGGAAGGCACACACGCCAGCCACCAAGGCGCTGACCCAGATGGCCTTGAACATGTAGCCGTAATGAAAAGGCTCGAGAAGCAAGTCGATCACTGCTTGCCCTCGCGTTCGCGGTCGAAGATGGCCGGGTCGGCTTTCTCGCCGTAGAAAACGAGGGGCCTTTCGTCGTCGGTCAGGACGGTCACGGACCGCGTATCGGCGTCGTCATGAAGATCTCGGCCGCTCAGCCGAATGTGGCGCAGCACGCCGCCGAAGGCGTTGGCGAGGTTGTCTTCAGTGAAGACCGCAGCGGTTTGTCCGTAGGCGAGTACCGTGCGATTGAAGAGGATGACCTGATCGCAGAAATTGGGCACCGATCCCAGATTGTGGGTGGACACGAGCATCAGGCAGCCCCGATCGCGCATGCCACGCATGAGCGCAATGATGGCGTCCTCGGTCTTGACATCGACGCCGGTGAACGGCTCGTCGAGAAGAATGACGGTGGCCTCCTGCGCCAGCGCCCGCGCGAGGAAGACGCGTTTCCTCTGGCCGCCCGAGAGTTCGCCGATCTGCCGATCGGCGAACGCGCTCATGCCGACGCGATCGAGCGCGGCGGCAACCGCTGCATGATCTGTTCTGGAAGCAATTCGCAAGGTGTTCATGTGGCCGTAGCGTCCCATCATGACCACGTCGCGCACGATCACAGGGAAGGTCCAGTCCACATCCTCGCTCTGCGGCACATAGGCCACGAGGCCGCGGGCAAGCGCTTCGCCGACGGGCAGCCCCGAGATGGCGACGCTCCCGCTGGCAGGCGTCAGGAAGCCCATCAGCGTCTTGAACAGCGTCGATTTGCCTGAGCCATTGATGCCGACGAGCGCGCAGATTGAAGATGCGCCGAGCTCGAAACTGGCGCTCTCAATGGCTCTGACGCCGTTGGCATAGGACACCGAAATGTCGCTGACGCGAAGGCCCGCCGCGGGGGATGCGATTCCCGAGCGGATGCCCGCCCGCGTTCCGCCCCCGGCCAGAGCCAGCAACGATCGGCCGAACGTGAGCACTCGGCTGATCATTGGCCGAAGCCATTCGCAATGGTTTCCACGGTGACCTCGAGAAGCTTCAAATAGGTCGGAACAGCGCCAGTCTTGGCCGAAAGCGAATCAACATACAGCACCCCGCCGTAGCGAGCCCCCGTTTCACCAGCCACCTGCCGCGCCGGCTTGTCCGACACGGTGCTCTCGCTGAAGACAACTGGAATTTTATTCTTGCGCATCAAGTCGATCAGCCGGCGAACCTGCTGCGGCGAACCCTGCTCGTCCGCATTGATCGGCCAAAGATAAGCCTCTCGCCAACCGAAGTCGCGGGTGAGATAGCTGAACGCCCCCTCGCTGGTGACCAGCCAGCGTTGACCTTCGGGTACCTTGGAGAGGCGGGCTTTCAAAGGTGTCACGATGGCCCTGAGCTGCGCTGAGTAAGCAACCGCGTTTTTCGCATAGACGTCGGCATTTGGCGGATCCGCTTTGGCGAGCGCCTTGCGGATGTTCTCCACATAGATCAGCGCGCTGGCGGTCGACATCCAGGCATGCGGGTTGGCTTTGCCTTCGTAGGGACCTTCCTTGATCCCCATCGGCAAGATGCCTTCGGTGACGATTGCGCTGGGCACGTTCTTTACGTTATCGAAGAACTTCTCGAACCAGCGCTCGAGATTCAATCCGTTCCAGAGCACGAGGTCGGCCGATTGCACCTTCACCACATCCAGTGGAGTTGGCTGGTAGTCGTGGATCTCCGCGCCGGGTTTGGTGATTGATTCAACGATCGCGGCCGTGCCCGCGACGTTCTGGGCGATGTCCTGGATGACCGTGAAGGTCGTCACCACGCGAAGCGGTTTCTTCGTCTGCGCGAGGGCTCGCGATCCCGTAGACAGAAAAGCAACATCGGCCGCGCAAGCGCAGACTATGAAGCGCCGTGCCATGAATCGGAGATCGGTCGAGTGCGTCAGATTCATGGACGTGCTTTGAAGGCGGGCGAGCGACAGCTTGATTGTCGAGACAGCACACTGGAAGCGGCGTGAAAGCCGAACCATGCCCACTCCTCTCGACTCTTTCTGACGGAGCTGAAGAGTGTAGCCAAAGCTAAATAATCTGTCCAGAACGGAGCACAGTCGCCGCCAGCACAAGCGGCAAGACTCGCCGGACTGTTACTTGAGGCGCCGCAGCGAGCCGGGTGGGCGCACCGGTTTGCCGACGACAGGCATCGCCTCAGCGGCCGAACTCGTCGCCCAATTCCGCCGCGCGCCGATGCGCTGCCTTCAGCGCGCGCAGGAACGCGGCCTTGACGTCCTCGGCGTCGAGCACGCTGATCGCCGCATGGGTGGTGCCGCCCCTGGAGGTGACACGCTGGCGCAGCACCTCCGGCGGCTCCTCGGCGTCGCTGGCAAGCGAGGTGGCGCCGGCGAAAGTAGCCAGGGCCAGCTGCCTGGATTGCGCCGCACTGAGGCCCAACTCGACGCCCGCGTCGATCAGGGCTTCGAGCACATAGAACACATACGCGGGGCCGGAGCCTGACAGCGCGGTGACGGCATCGAGCTGTTCTTCACGCTCGACCCACAGCGTCTGCCCGGTGGACGCGAGCAGCCGTTCGACCTCCGCTCGCTCCAAGGCGGACACTGCCGCCCGCGCATACAGACCCGACATGCCTTGCCCGATCAGCGCCGGGGTGTTGGGCATCGCACGCACCACACGCTCGCTGCCGGTGGCCCGCACGATGGCATCGCTGCGGATGCCGGCCATCACGCTCAATTGCAAGGCGCCGGCGAGGTACGCGGCACAGGGGGCTGCGGCCACCGCAAACAGCTGCGGCTTCACCGCCCAGACCGCGCAGTCCACGCCACTCAATGAGTCGTCCGCGGCGCCCAAGGTGCGCACGCCAAAGCTGGATTGAAGTGTGGCTCGACGAGCCTCGTCCGGCTCGATGACGCTGATAGCGGCTGGTGCCAAGCCACTGCGCAACAAGCCGACGATCAAAGCCCCGGCCATGTTGCCGCCGCCCACGAACACCACGGATGACAGCGTCATTGGCCGGCTCCGCGCATCAAGGCGTCGTAGGGGCAGGAGGTTTGGGGGCCGCCTTCTTCTTGGTCGCTGGCTTGGCCGCGGGGGTCGTGCTCGACCCATCCGCCGCCTTGGACGCCGCGGTGGAGCCGCCCGACACACCAAAGGCACCACCGGTACCGAGGCCCCCCTTGACGGTTTGTGCCTTGTAGTTGCGCACCGCGCGCACGAGCTGGTTGTACGAGTCGGCGAAGGCAGCGATGATGATCTTGCCCTCTGGCGTATTGGAGTAGCCGCCTGCACCGCCGCCCGCAAGGCCTCCAAACAGGCCGCCCATGACATTGAAGTCGGTGTTTTTGGCGCTACCCTCGGCGGCGGCCAACTGAACACCGGAGCGGTTGTCGATTAGGATCAGCGTCGTTGACGCTTCGTTGGTCTTCATGCTGCCGGCCACCGCCCCCGCCAAACCGAGCGCGGGGCTGAAGGCCCCCAGGGCGCCACCCAGGCCGCCGGTGTTCTGACTGAATTGGATGCTCGGGCTCATCGTGTAGTCCGCTGCCACCATCTGGCCCTTGCCGAAATTGCTGCCGGCACGGGCTTCGCCACTTTGTTGCAATGCACGTTCGGTATTGAGGCTTTGCATGGCATTGCCGCGCTCGACGATGACGAAGCAATTCGATTGCTGGATCATCAGGCGGATGACAGGTACGGTAGAGCCGAGCTTGTAGTTGCGCAGCTCCTGGAACCACGAGGCGTTCTGGTCTTCAACCACGCCCAGCGTGCCGAGCGTAGCGTCGCAATGTTCAAGGGTGCTGTTCTTGTTTTCAGTGGCTGCACCGCCCGCAGACCCAGTGACGGGGCCCTTTTCCCCGCCGCCGACCACCGGCGCGGTGGACACGCAACCAGCCAACACTGCCGCAAAAACAGCGGCACACAAAGATGCAGGATGAGGCGCAAGGGTGTGAGTGCGATGTAGGCCTTGCATGGCTTTTCCTGAAGAAGACATTAAGAGCGTTCGATCGAAAGTGACTGTAACCGCTCTCGGTTGGAAATGGGCTGATGCACCGCCCCAACTCAGGGCCCGCCCGAAGCCGCTCGTGGCTGTGACAGCAAGTCGACATTGCCGCCTGCGGCTGCGGTGTTGACGGTGATGGTCTGCTCCGCGCAAAAGCGCAGCAGATAGTGCGGGCCGCCGGCTTTCGGGCCGGTGCCGCTCAGGCCCTCGCCTCCGAAGGGCTGCACGCCGACCACCGCCCCAATCGTGCTGCGGTTCACATAAACATTACCGACCCGTGCCGCATCGGCCAGGTGCTGCGCACGGCTGTCGATGCGAGTCTGCAGGCCGAGCGTCAGGCCGTAGCCCAACGCGTTGATCTGCGCGATCACGTCGGCTGGATCGCCCCGCCAGCGCACCACATGCAGCACCGGCCCGAAGACCTCCTGTTGCACGTCGGCAATGCGCGCCACCTCAAAGGCGATCGGCGCGACCAGCCTTGGCACATCCGTTGCGACGCGCGACGCCTCGTCGATCAGGCTCGCCTCGGCTCGCAGCCGGGTGATGTGCCGTTGCAGCAGGTCGAACGCCTCGTCGTCAATCACCGGCCCGACATCCGTCGCCAGTTGCGCCGGGTCGCCGACGGTCAGCTCACGCATGGCACCACGCACCATCGCGATGACCGCGTCGGCGATGCCCTCATGCACGCACAGCAGCCGCAGCGCCGAGCAGCGCTGGCCGGCGCTGCGGAATGCGCTTTGCACGACCGCATCAACGACCTGTTCGGGCAATGCGCTGCTGTCGACCCACATCGCGTTGATGCCACCGGTTTCGGCAATCAACGGCACGATCGGCCCTTCCTTGGCTGCCAGTGCGCGGTTGATCAGGCGGGCCACCGCCGTCGATCCGGTGAAGCAGACGCCCGCCGTTCGCACATCGGCCACCAGTGCGGCACCCACCGTCTCGCCGGGGCCATGCAGCAGCAGCAAGGCATCGGCCGGCACGCCAGCGTCGTGCAGCAGCGCGACCAAGCGCTGCGCCACCGCAGGCGTCTGCTCGGCCGGCTTCGCGGCCACGGTGTTGCCGGCGACCAGTGCGGCCGCGACCTGGCCTGCGAAGATCGCCAGCGGGAAATTCCACGGGCTGATGCAGACGAACACGCCGCGACCGTGCAGACGCAACTCGTTGCGCTCGCCGGTCGGCCCGGGCAGCACTTGAGGTTTCAAGGTCGCCTCGGCCTGGTCGGCGTAGTAGCGGCAGAAATCGATCGCCTCGCGCACCTCGGCCACGGCATCACCCCAGGTCTTGCGCGCTTCGCTGACCAGCAGGGCGCAGAACTCGGGGCGGCGGGCTTCGAACGCATCGGCGGCGCGGCGCAGCACTGCAGCACGCTCGGCCAGTGGCGTCGCGCGCCAGGCGCCATGCGCGGCATGCAAGCGCGCCATGGACGGGCTCACGTCGTTCAGCGTTGCTTCACGAACGGACTCGACGTGCATGTCATCCAGCGCGCGCCGCAGTGGCGCCCGGTCGGCGAGGCAGGCCAGATCAGCGCCGCTCGAATTGCGCCGGCCTCGGCTCGGTTCCGCCGCGTGCCAACCGAACATCGACACCGGCAGCGGCAGGCGCGGCTCGGTCAACGGCAGCAACGGCGACGCCAGCACCTGGTCGATCGCGATCGATTCATCGGCCAACTGATGAACGAACGACGAGTTGGCGCCGTTCTCCAGCAGTCGCCGCACCAAATAGGCCAGCAGATCGCGGTGTTCGCCAACCGGTGCGTACACCCGCACCGGCACAGCCGCACCTTGCATCACTTCACAGTACACCGCCGTTCCCATGCCGTGCAGGCGCTGCAATTCATAGCGCGCGCCTGACAGCTGCGCCATCTGTGCAATGGCCGCGATCGTGCCGGCGTTGTGGGTAGCGAACTGCGTGTAGATCACATCGGCATGGCCGATCAGCGCGCGGGCGCAGGCGAGGTAGGACAGATCGGTGTGCTGCTTGTGGGTGTAGACCGGGTAGCCCGCCAGACCCAGCTCCTGAGCACGCTTGATCTCAGCGTCCCAGTACGCGCCCTTGACCAGCCGCACCATGAACCGCAGGCTGTGGGTGCGAGCGATGCGCGCCACTTCATCGACCACGTCGAGAGCGCGGGTCTGGTAGGTCTGGATCGCCAGCCCGAAGCCGCGCCAGGCCAGCCCTTGCAGCGCAATGCGCGACGCCAGCGCCTCGAACACATCCAGCGACAGTTCGAGCCGATCGCTTTCCTCGGCATCGATGGTCAGGTTGATGTCGGCCCGCGCGGCCTGCTCGACCAGCAGCCAGGCCCGTGGCAGCAGCTCGGCAAACACACGCTCGCGCTGCGCCGGTTCATAGCGGCTGAACAGTGCGCTGAGCTTGATCGAGATGCCGTCGGACGCCTCCGGCCCGCGCGCCATGCCACGCTGCGCCAGCACCTCGATCGCGTGATGGTATGACGCCAGGTAGTGCTGCGCATCGTCTTCGGTGCGCGCGCCTTCGCCCAGCATGTCGTAGCTGAAGCAGAGTGCGGCCGAGGCGCCGGCCGCAGCGGGGTCGCGCCGCTCATCATCGGCCTCACGCAGCGCCTCTTCGATCGACCGGCCGAGCACGAACTGGCGGCCGAGCAGCTGGATCGCCCGCACCGTGGCGGCGACCACCGCCTGAGCGCCCAGCCGCTGAATCAGCCCGTCGGCACCGGAGTCCGCATCGCTCGGCAGAAACTTCTTCGACAGCGCGATCGCCTGCGCCGACAAGCCGGCCAGCAACGGGTGGTGTCCGCCGTGGTGGTCGCTGAAGTCAGCGTGCCCGAGCTGGTCTGCGGTCAGCGCGATGGCGGTCTCTGTGTCGGGCACGCGCAGCAGCGCTTCGGCCAGCCGCATCAGCGCCAGGCCTTCGGCGCTGGAGATCGGGTACTCCTGCAGCAGCGACTCCAGCGCCCAGAACGGGGCGGGCTTGTCGCGCACCGCCTGCACCCATGGCCGCGCCTTCTCGATGACGCGAGGCCAATCCAGCAGTGTCTGCACTGTCGGGGCCAGACGTGCCAGCACGTCGAGCTCGGCGCGTGCCGGGTGCGGCAGGCGGGCGCGTTCGGGCGCAGCAGCGAAGGGGGATGACAAGGTGGGCATCGCAAGCTTCCGGGCGGATCGGCGGGTGTGTCGTCAGCGCGCGCCGAAGATCGCGGTGCCGACGCGCACGATCGTGGCGCCCTCGGCGATCGCGGCCTCCAGGTCGGCGGTCATGCCCATGGACAGCGTGTCGACATCCAGGCCATCGCGCTGCAATCCGGCCAGCAGTTCACGCAGTCGGGCGTGCGGGACGCGTTGCGCGGCAGGATCGCCTGCCGGGGCGGGCACCGCCATCAGGCCACGCAGCCGGACGCGTGGCAGCGCCGCCACCGCCCGCGCCACATCAGGCACCTCGTCGACGGCCAGGCCGCTTTTGCTGCCCTCACCACTGATGTTGACCTGCAGGCACAGCTGCAGTGGCGGCAGTGCGGCAGGGCGCTGTTCGCTCAGGCGCTGGGCGATCTTCAGCCGGTCGACGGTGTGCACCCAGTCGAAGGCCTCGGCCACCGCGCGCGTCTTGTTGCTTTGCAGCGGGCCGATCAGGTGCCACTGGACGCGGTCGCGCAAATCAGCCAGCGCGGCGATCTTGTCGATCGCCTCTTGCACATAGTTCTCGCCGAAGCTGCGTTCGCCAGCGTCGAAGGCCGCCCGCACGGTGTCGGCCGGAAAGGTCTTGCCCACCGCCAGCAACGTGACGCTTTGCACGGGCCGCCGGGCCTGCGCGCAAGCCGCGGCGATGCGTCGGTGCACTTCCTGTATGTTTTCAGCGATCGTCGCCATAATCTTTGGCAGTATCTGCCGATAACAGCGGCACCGCAGCGCAAGTGCCGCTGTTGCCAACCCCGCCCGTCGACACCGCCTCAAGCGAGACCCATGGACATCACCCAACTGCTGGCGTTTTCGGTCAAGAACAAGGCTTCCGACCTGCACCTGTCCTCCGGCCTGCCACCAATGATCCGGGTCAACGGCGACGTGCGCCGGATCAACGTGGACCCGCTGGAGCACAAGGACGTGCACGCGATGGTCTACGACATCATGAACGACTCGCAGCGCAAGGCCTACGAGGAAGTTCTGGAGTGCGACTTCTCGTTCGAGATCCAGGGCCTGGCGCGGTTTCGCGTCAACGCCTTCAACCACAACCGGGGCGCCGGTGCGGTGTTCCGGACCATTCCGTCGAAGATCCTGACGCTGGAACAACTGAACACGCCGAAGATCTTCGCCGAGCTGGCGCTCAAGCCGCGTGGCATGGTGCTGGTGACAGGACCGACCGGCTCGGGCAAATCGACCACGCTGGCGGCGATGGTCAACCACCTGAACGAAAACGAATACGGCCACGTGCTGACGGTCGAAGACCCGATCGAGTTCGTCCATGAATCGAAGAAGTGCCTTATCAACCAGCGCGAGGTCGGCCCGCACACGCTGAGCTTCAACAACGCACTGCGCTCAGCGCTGCGCGAAGACCCGGATGCGATCCTGGTCGGCGAAATGCGCGATCTGGAAACCATCCGGCTGGCGCTGACGGCCGCCGAAACCGGCCACCTGGTATTCGGCACGCTGCACACCTCCAGTGCGGCCAAGACGGTCGACCGGATCGTCGACGTGTTCCCGGCGGCCGAAAAAGAAATGGTGCGCGCGATGCTGTCCGAATCGCTGATCGGCGTGATCTCGCAGACGCTGTGCAAGACGAAGGACGGTACCGGCCGCGTCGCCGCCCACGAAATCATGCTGGGCACCGCCGCCATTCGCAACCTGATCCGAGAGAGCAAGATCGCGCAGATGTATTCGGCGATCCAGACTGGCAACAGCGTCGGCATGCAGACGCTGGATCAGAACCTTGCCGATCTGGTGCGGCGCAATGTCGTGGCGCCGGCTGAAGCCCGTGCCAAAGCGAAATTCCCGGAAAACTTCCCGGGATGAGTGACTGCCTCCCTGTCGCTGCGCGCCTGTTTTTCTAAGGACCCATCATGGAACGTGACCAGGCCTCGAAATTCGTCAACGACCTGCTGCGCCTGATGGTGTCGCGCAGCGGCTCCGACTTGTTCCTGACCTCCGACTTCCCGCCGGCGATCAAGGTCGATGGCAAGGTCACGAAGGTGTCGCCGCAGCCGCTGACCGGTCAGCACACGATGGCACTGGCCCGCGCGGTGATGAACGACAAGCAGTCCGGCGAGTTCGAGCGCACCAAGGAATGCAATTTCGCGATTTCGCCGCAGGGCATCGGCCGCTTCCGCGTCAACGCCTTTGTGCAGCAGAGCCACGTCGGCATGGTGATGCGGACCATTCCGCAAACGCTGCCGACGATCGACGCGCTGAACTTGCCGAAGGTGCTCAAGGACATCGCGATGACCAAGCGGGGTCTGGTGATCTTCGTCGGCGCCACCGGCTCGGGCAAGAGCACCTCGCTGGCCGCGATGGTGGACTACCGCAACGAGAACTCGTTCGGCCACATCATCACGATCGAAGATCCGGTCGAATTCGTGCATCCGCACAAGAACTGCATCGTCACCCAGCGCGAGGTCGGCATCGACACCGAGGGCTGGGAAGCCGCACTGAAGAACACGCTGCGTCAGGCGCCCGACGTCATCCTGATGGGTGAGATCCGCGACCGCGAGACGATGGAACACGCAGTCGCCTTCGCCGAAACCGGCCACCTGTGCATGGCCACGCTGCACGCGAACAGCGCCAACCAGGCGCTGGACCGGATCATCAACTTCTTCCCCGAAGAGCGGCGCGCGCAGCTGCTGATGGATTTGTCACTGAACCTGAAGGGACTGGTCTCGCAGCGCCTGCTGCCGCGACAGGAAGGCAAGGGCCGCGTCGCGGCGGTCGAGATCATGCTGAACTCGCCGCTGATCACCGACCTGATTTTCAAGGGCGAAGTGGCCGAGATCAAGGAAGTCATGAAGCGCTCGCGCGAGCAGGGCATGCAGACCTTCGACCAGAGCCTGTTCGACCTGTACGAAGCGCGCTCGGTGACCTACGAAGACGCGCTGCGCAATGCCGATTCGGTCAACGACCTGCGCCTGCAGATCAAGCTGAACAGCCAGCGCGCGCGCAACACCGACCTGGCGGCTGGTACGGAGCACATGACGATTGTTTAACCCCCCAGTCGCTGCGCTCCTGCCCCCAAGGGGCAGAGGCCGCGCGCAAGGGCCCGGAGGGGCCTTGCGGCTGCCGAGGGCCAAAACGGGCCTGCCAGCCCGTTGGCGCCCCCTTCGGCCCGGGAGACCCGGGCTTCGGGGTGGCTTGATTGGCGAAGTGGCGGTTTCTGTGCGCGTCTGTAGCATGCGCCGATGAGCACACGAACCTACGAACCGATCGCCCCACAGCGCGTTGCCTTTCTTGGGCTGGGCGTGATGGGCCACCCGATGGCTGGCCATCTGGTACGTGCCGGGCACCAGGTCACCGTCTACAATCGGACTCGGTCGAAGGCTGATGCGTGGGTCGGCGAGCACGGCGCCTTCAACGCGATGGCGGCGTCAACGCCGCGCGAAGCGGTGAACGGCGTGATGCTGGTGTTCGCCTGCGTCGGCAACGATGACGATCTGCGCTCGGTGGTGAAGGGCGAGCACGGCGCTTTCGCGGGCATGGCGCCCGGCGCGGTGTTCGTCGACCACACCACAGCATCGGCCGTGGTGGCGCGCGAACTCAGCGCCTCGGCGCTGCCACTCGGCCTGCGCTTCATCGATGCCCCGGTGTCCGGCGGCAACCTCGGCGCAGTCAATGGGACGCTCACGGTGATGTGCGGTGGCGATGCCGCCGCGTTCGCACGCATGCAACCGGTCGCAATGGCTTACTCGAAAGCAGTGACCCTGCTCGGCGACAGTGGCGCGGGCCAGCTGGCGAAGATGGTCAACCAGATCGCGATTGCCGGCTTGGTGCAGGGCCTGGCCGAAGCGCTCGCCTTCGGCGACAAAGCCGGCCTCGACATGAAAGCGGTGCTGGCCGTGATCGGCAAGGGCGCCGCGCAGAGCTGGCAGATGGACCACCGCGGCCCGACGATGGTCGAGGGCAAGTTCGACTTCGGCTTCGCCGTCGATTGGATGCGCAAAGATCTCGGGCTGTGCCTCGCTGAGGCGCGCACGAAAGGCGTGGCGCGTCCCGTGACGGCGCTCGTCGACCAATTCTACGCGCGGGTGCAGGCGCAGGGCGGCGGACGATGGGATTCGTCGAGCCTACTGCGGGTGTTGCGCGACCCGC
>JAYVEB010000353.1:0-2551 GCA_043749095.1 Burkholderiales bacterium
AAGTGATCATAGGCTCAGTTTACTGCATCAGATACCATTCCTGTTGCTGCGCGACAACTCTAATAGTTTCTCCAAGTTTTTGTGTGCCCAAGACCCGCAAACTGGAAGATTTGCAATGGAAGAAACAACAAGTAGAGTAACCGGTTTTCCAGAGGTAACAGACTGGTCGCTGGGTTCACAATGGATTGCCTATTTTCCATATAGCCTACTGAGACTGGAATTACAGCCTCAGTCCGCTGTCAGCTTGATTGTTGATAAGGAGCGAATAAAGCTTAAGAGTGGCACTTATGATACATGGAAAATTAGTCAGTCTCCTGCACAACAGGCTGGTTATGTCCTATACACTGTGCTGAATTCCATCCCAACCGACAATGCTTCTTCATCAGATTACTGGTATTTCGATCCCACAATCGTTTTTCCTGTCAAAGCCGAAATTTCTTATACAAATGGTGCTAAATGGTCATTGAGTCTCAACAACTTTGAAGCGGGAAAAACGGCCGCAAGTACATCTGCATCAGCCGATAACAAAAAACAACCATGATGTCCTAATTAGAGGCCAGTCACAAAAATATTCAGAGGCTCTCGCTATGTTATCTACCTATAAAACCAACTCTGCTATTATTGGAGCAGTCTTGTTAGCCTGTCCAATTCAGAGTAAAGCAATTACTGGAATCGTTCCGGGGCATTCTTTAGGCAAGATCACCATTGGGGAATTGCGCGAAAGTGTACTTGCAACGTTTCCCAGTCGGCCAACGGGTAATTATGATCTTAAACACGGCTTAGTTGAAGACGAATGGATGACAAAAGCATCTAACAAAGATGGGATTGATTACTCTGTTGGTATATCTATATGGTATAGGCAGGGAAAAGTGATTCAGATTGAATATTTCAACCAGTCTACGGACAAACCGCAACTCTCATCTTTTAACACAATTGTTTCCAGCGATAAGAACATAAAGAAAGTGAACTACAAGATGGGTTGTTACAATCAGTCTGGGGAATGGGCAGGGGCATATGAACTCGTATATTATGATGACATCAAAAAGGGAATTGCTTACGGATTGGGTGTTCAAGATGACTACATTCTTACGATGAAGCCAGAGTATATTGCTATTCATGCTCCTGGAACACCTGTTTTGCCTACCCGTGGTCTCACCAATGCGACAGCAGTTGTTGCTGGAACTGCTATTGGGTATCGTAACGAAGCAGATTTTCAGCAGGCCGAAATGGCAAAAATAAAAAGGATCAAGTGAGAAGAAAGATCAACTAACCGTAATTCATAATAAGTCGTTCATAGAGTTCAATTATCAAGCGCCAGTTCCTCTCGATGCTAAAAGCACGGGAACCACAGTCAGATGAATAGAGCGCCCGCCGCAGATGCGGCGGGCGTCTTCCGTTGTGGTACAATCTCCCACATGAGCCTCACAGAGATCAAAACCGAGATCGCCCGGCTGCCGGAGGCCGACTTGGCAGATTTGGCCCAGTGGTTTGAGGAGCTTCAGGCGGACGCCTGGGACCGTCAGATCGCCCGCGATGTCAAGGCGGGGCGCTTCGACGCCGTCTTCGAGCGATTGGAGGAACAGGCCGAGTCAGGACAGTGCCGGCCGCTGTGAAGCAGCCCGTGTCACTTCTGTAATTCTCGCCTGCCTATAAACCACTTTACCGCGCCGGATTTTTGGCTCCTCCCCAATGCTTTGCCGCGCGAGGTGCGCGAACTGGCCAACAAGAATTACGATCTGCTCAATGCTGATTCGAGTCATCTATCTTTGCGCTTCAAGAACATAGAAGGGCTTTGGTCTGTTCGCGTGGGCAGTCACTATCGCGCTCTAAGCCGGATGCGGGCGGATGGCCTCTACTGGTTTTGGATCGGTCCACACGGCGACTATGACAAGTTCATGCCGTAGACGGTTAGCCGTTTACGGCTTCGGGTGGACAGCGCACGGCCCAACAACGTTCCATGGTTCAAGGCACTGCACCGACGCAGGCCGCCCCGGTCCTCAGACCGAGGCTGAAGCCGACTCTCCCCACCCCACAGAGTAGATGGCAGCACACACCAAAGACAACCCGCAGGCCGAAAAGAGTCCGGATGATGAGCCGGAAGCGTAAGTCAGATGAATAGAACGCCCGCCGCAGATGCGGCGGGTATTTTTCTGTCAAAGGCTGTTTATATCGGGTATAATAGTAGACAGGTAAGCCGATCCAGGGGAGACATGAGCAGGGAGACGCGAGCGCGACAGACACAAAAAATGCGAAAACGAACTGGCGGCAGGAGAACAGGAAAGGGTGTGCAGGGTCGTTGCCATGCAAAATTGTCAAAACGAACTCCCCGCGCGCTCTGCTTCACCGCCTTTCGCAACGCACGGGGCTAGTCTTCGGCCTGAGGGTGCTCACGGCGAAAGAAGGGGAGGCACAGGGGCCTCCCCCTACGCGCTCCCGGTTTTGCTACCAGGCATTCCGTCCTGGGTAGGGACAACCCCCCGTGGTTGCCCTCCCGTGGTTGCTCCAGAGGCAATCGCCCGGCCACAGCATCCACTACATCGGCGGCGGGCGT
>JAYVEB010000354.1:0-2551 GCA_043749095.1 Burkholderiales bacterium
CCTGGAAGATCTCGGTGTTGGGGCGGTGGCCGATGGCGATGAAACAACCCTCGAGCGTGATGTCCCCGGCGGCGCCGGTGCGAGTGTTGCGGATGCGCACGCCCGTCACACCGCTGGCGTCGCCGAGCACTTCTTCGAGCACGCTGAACAGCTTGAGTTCGATCTTGCCGGCCGCCACCTTTTCCATCAGCTTGTCGACCAGGATCGCCTCGGCCCGGAACTTGTCGCGGCGGTGGATCAGCGTCACCTTGCTGGCGATGTTGGCGAGGTACAGCGCCTCTTCGACGGCGGTGTTGCCGCCGCCGACCACGCAGACTTCCTGGTCACGATAGAAAAAGCCGTCGCAGGTTGCACAGCCGCTCACGCCGCGGCCCATGAAGGCCTGCTCCGAAGGCAGGCCCAGGTACATGGCCGAGGCGCCGGTCGCGATGACCAAGCTGTCGCAGGTGTAGGTGCCCGCGTCGCCCGTTAGGGTGAACGGGCGCTTGCTGAAGTCGACCTTGTTGATATGGTCGAACACGATGTTCGTCTTGAAGCGCTCGGCGTGCTCCAGGAAACGCTGCATCAGATCGGGGCCCTGCACGCCCTGAACGTCGGCCGGCCAGTTGTCGACGTCGGTCGTGGTCATGAGCTGACCGCCTTGCGCCAGCCCGGTCACGAGCATCGGCTGCAGGTTTGCGCGCGCGGCGTAGAGTGCGGCGGTGTATCCGGCGGGGCCGGAGCCGAGGATCAGGACCTTGGCGTGCTGGTTAGTGCTCATGGGCGATGTGCGAAGTTTCGAGAAATTGGGGGGTTGATCAGGAACGATCCAAGCCGCGCGAAGGCAGGCCTTCGGTTAGAGTCGCGACCGGCAAGAAGTCACAGCGCCGGGCCGTCGTTTCTGGCCGTTCGGTGGACGAATTGTAGGTAGGGCTGTGAGCGCGGTCCGCAAGCACACCAATAGCTTCGATAGCCCAACTAGACGGAGACTCTTCGATGGCGATGTTGTCCAACCTCGATCTGATCAGGCGCGTGCCTTTGTTCTCGCTGCTCACCGGCGATCAGGCGCAGGCGATCGCCGAAGGCGTCGTCAAGCGCCGCTACCGCCGCGGCGAGGTGATCGTCGAGCAAAGCACCAAGTCGAACGCCCTCTACATCTTGCTGACCGGACGCGCGCGCGTCGTCACGTCCGACGCGCGCGGCCGGGAGGTGATCCTCGCGGTGTTGCAGCCGGGCGACTACCTCGGCGAAATGAGCCTGATCGACAACGAGCCTCATTCCGCCACGGTGCGCGCTGAAGTGCAGTGCGACGTGCTGGTGCTGGGGCGCTCGGAATTCACCCGCTGCTTGCCCGAGAACTCGAGCCTTTCGTACGCGATCATGCGCGGCATGGTGTCGCGCCTGCGCGCTGCTGACCGTCAGATCGAGTCGTTGGCGCTGCTTGATGTCTACGGCCGCGTCGCGCGGGCCTTGCTCGACATGTCGGAAGAGGGCGCCGAGTTCAAGCTGATCCGCAACAAGGTCTTGCGCCAGGATCTGGCCAAGGTCGTGGGCGCTTCGCGCGAGATGGTGAGTCGCGTGATGAAGGATCTCGAGGTTCGCGGCTTCATCCAGACCCAGGAGAACGGCGCGGTCCACATCATGGAGCGCCTCGCGCATCGCTGATCGGCGGATCGAGGCCGGGCTCGAGCCCCGCGCCTCACAACAGATCGATACGCCGTGCTCAGGGCTTCGGCCACAATCGCCGGCATGAGTTTTCCTCTCGGTTCCCTCGGCGGCGATCACGCCGCTTTGCACGTCGCACGGGGCGCCGCAGCGCCTCGCTGGCACCTGCAGTTCGTCGTCGTTTTCGGCGGCGTTCTTTGGTTGCTGGCACTGTTGGCGCTTGTCACGCACAACGTCGGCGACCCCGCCTGGTCCACCTCCGGCATCGGTACCGAGGTGCGAAATCGCGCTGGCTTGCTCGGCGCCTGGTTCGCCGACCTGGCGCTGTTCGTGTTCGGATACTCAGCGTGGTGGGGCGTGGTGATCGCAGTGCGCGCCTGGCTCAGCACATTGGCGCGGCTGCTGCGCGCGGAGCGGGTATCCACGCGCAGCGACCCGCTCCAGGCGCGCCCGGCCTGGATGTTCTGGTGGGGGGTCGGTTTGCTGATCGCTGCCAGTTGCTCGCTCGAGTTCACGCGTCTGTACGGTTGGGAGGCCGGCCTGCCGGGCGGTCACGCGGGTGGGGCGATGGGCTATGTGCTCGGCGGCGGCAGCGTCAAGGCAATCGGCTTCACCGGCTCGGGCGTGTTCTGGATTGCCGCGCTCCTGGTGGGCCTGCCATTGGCGCTGCATTTTTCATGGGCGGTCGTGGCTGAACGGCTGGGCGCGGCGCTCGAGGGCGTGCGCCACAAACGGCAGGAGCGCATTGAGCGTGCCGAAGACATTCGCCTGGGCGAGCAGGCGCTGCGCGAGCGCGAAGAGGTGGTGCAGATCGAGCGCGAGCAGTTCGACGACCACGCGCCGCTGGTGATCGAAGCGCCGATGATCGAGCTGCCCAGGAGCGAGCGCGTCGCCAAAGAAAAGCAAA
>JAYVEB010000355.1:0-23150 GCA_043749095.1 Burkholderiales bacterium
CCTGCGAAGCAGGTAGCTGTTGCTGTGCCTGCGAAGGCCGTGCGGCGCAGCCGCGCGAAGGTGGACGTGGAACTGCCGATCGCTGCGCCTCTGCCCTTACCCGCCCCCGTACCGGTCGAACCGGTGGGCACCAGCAAGCAGGCCCGCATGATCTCGATGCTAAAAGCGTCCTCAGGCGCGACGCTCGAGCAGATGATGAATCTCACCGGCTGGCAGGCTCACACCGTGCGCGGTGCGATCAGCGGCGTGCTGCGCAAGCGGCTCGGGCTGAACGTGGTGTGCGACTCGGCCGGGTCAGAGGTACGCCGCTACCGCATCGTTTGCTCGGTCGGCACATGAACGTGGTCGACTCGCTCGCCGAGTTGGCCGCGATGGACAGGCCCCAGCTGGTCGAACGCTGGGAAGCAGCGTTCGATCAGCCTGCCCCGCGTCATGCGCAGGTTGGGCTGCTACGCGGTGCGCTGGCGTGGCGGATCCAGATG
Organism: Burkholderiales bacterium; assembly: GCA_043749095.1. GTDB lineage: Bacteria > Pseudomonadota > Gammaproteobacteria > Burkholderiales > Burkholderiaceae_C > PBB1. The sequence continues at coordinate 483 of JAYVEB010000355.1, forward strand.
GAGGCCATTGCTGGCACCGGTCGAGCGGATCGGCTGGTGCGCAGTCTGCGTCGATCGACTGCTGGTGCTGCACCTGCAGTGACGTTGGCACCGGGGACGCGGCTGCTGCGCGAGTGGCAAGGTCAGACGCACCATGTGACGGTGCTGACCTCGGGCTTCGAATACTCGGGCCGAACTTGGCGCAGCCTGACTGCGATCTCACGTGAGATCACTGGTGCCGCGTGGTCCGGTCCGCTGTTCTTCGGGTTGCGGTCATGACGGCAAAGGTTGTTTCGCTTCCCTGTGCCATCTATACGCGCAAGTCGTCCGAGGATGGTCTGGAGCAAGGCTTCAATTCGCTGGATGCACAGCGCGAGGCCTGTGAGGCATTTGTGCTTAGTCAGAAGACGCAGGGCTGGACGGTTCTGGGTGCCTACGCAGACGGTGGGTTCTCGGGTGGCAACGTGGAGCGACCCGGCTTGCGTCGGCTGCTTGCCGATGTGGCGCTGGGCCGGGTTCGGATCATCCTGGTCTACAAGATCGATCGGCTCACGCGGTCACTGGCGGACTTCGCCAAGATGGTTGAACTGTTCGATGCACATGGGGTGAGTTTCGTGTCGGTGACGCAGCAGTTCAACACGACCAGTTCGATGGGTCGATTGACGCTGAATGTGCTTCTCTCCTTCGCGCAGTTCGAGCGTGAGGTGACCGGGGAACGCATCCGCGACAAGATCGCGGCGTCAAAGCGCAAGGGGCTGTGGATGGGTGGGCTGGCGCCGATCGGGTACGTGCCTGGGGTGGACGCCAGCCAGCGCAGTCTGACGATTGACGAGCCCCGGGCCGAGCAGGTGCGCGAGCTGTATCGGATGTACTTGGAACTGGGTTGTGTCAGCGCGCTGGTGGCAGAGATCGGTCGGCGTGGCTGGGTGACGCCTGTGCGTGTCACACGACGGGAAGGTGCTGCGGGTGGTCGCCCCTTCAGCCGGGGGCATCTGTACCGGATCCTGTCGAACCCGGTCTACATCGGACAGATCGCGCACAAGGATGAAGTGTTCGCTGGACAGCATCCGGCGATCGTGGAGATGGACCTCTGGCAGGCAGTGCAAGCGCGGTTGAAAGCGAATCTCCAAGGGCATCGGACCAAAACGAATTCAGCGCAACCAAGCTTGCTGACCGGGCTGGTGTTCGATGAACAGGGGCATCGGCTGACGCCCTCGCATGCGCAGAAGGCGGCACGGCGGTATAGGTACTACATCGATCAGGCGGGCGCGGAAGCTGACGACGCAGCGAATGCGTTGAGGCTGCCGGCGAAGGAGTTGGAGACGGCAGTGATCGAGGCGGTCTCGGGGTTTCTGAAGGATCGATCGCGGCTGATGGCGGTGATGGGGTCGGTAGATGCAGGTCAGGCCAAACATCGATTACAGGCGGCTACAGCCAACGGGGCCACGTTGGAGACGGCGATGGCCTCGCAGCAGATCGAGGTGCTGACTCGGCTGGTCAAGCGAATCGTGGTGCGCAAGGACTCGATTGAGGTTGAGATCAGGGTTGCAGCGATCTGGTCAGCAGAGTTAGTGGCAGCCGATGCCGATGAAGAAATCCACCGGATCGAAGTGCCGGTGCAACTGAAGCGCTGCGGGATGGCTGTGCGGCTGATCGTGCGTGCTTCAGGTGAACCGGTGAAGCGCGGAGTCGACGCAAAGCTGGTGGCCCTGATCTCGAAGGCGCATGACTGGTTCGAGCGATTGAGTTCAGGGCGCTGCGACAGCGCGCAGGCAATCGCACAGCAAGAGCAGTTCACCAGTGCGGGCTATGTGATGCGGGTGATTCATCTGGCCTTTCTGGCACCCGACATCGTCCAGGCAATCGTGCGGGGTGAGCAGCCAGTGGAGTTGACGGCCGATCGCTTGATCAAGATGGGGCCGCTGCCGGTGGCCTGGGCCGATCAGCGGGTGCTGCTCGGGATGGCCACCGCATGACCGGCTGAGCTATCCACTCGACATCTGGGCCCGCGACAGCGGGCCTTGTCGTTGGCGGTGTGTCATCGCCCAGCAAAGTCGCACCGGCGAAATGGGCGACTGAGAATGGCGGGCGGTTTGGCGACCATCACGCCGGGAATTGCGCGGTGATCGCTGAACAGAGAATTCGGCGTCGCCCGCAGGCCCGCACGGTGCGGGGCTCAGGCAAGAAAAAGCCCTCTACGAGGGAGGGCTCAGACTTGCTGGCGGACCGGGAGGGATTCGAAACCTCGATGCAACTTTGAAACGTAACCCCGCGCGTCCTTTAAAGAATTCCCGACTCGAAATTCTCTGAAATCTGGTCAACGACGAAGTCGGCCTGAAAGCCGCAAACAGCCAGACAGAGAAAGAAAAAGGGCTGCAGAATTTGCAGCCCTTTGATCTCTAGAAAACCAAAAAGTCCTTTAAACTCAAGGACTTGGTGGCGGAGCCGGAGGGATTCGAACCCTCGATGCAGGTTTTGCCCACATACTCCCTTAGCAGGGGAGCACCTTCGGCCACTCGGTCACAGCTCCGCAGACATCACATTTCGATTCTAGCTGCTCGCCATCGGCTTCATGCTCAAGCCGGCGCCTGTTCCAGGTCGAATGCCTTGTGCAGGGCGCGCACCGCCAGTTCCATGTACTTCTCATCGATGACGACGCTGGTCTTGATCTCGCTGGTGGTGATCATCTGGATGTTGATGCCCTCGTCGCTGAGGGTGCTGAACATCTTGCTGGCCACGCCCACATGCGAGCGCATGCCGATGCCGACGATGCTGACCTTACAGATCTTGGTGTCACCCGACAGCGTGGCCGAGCCGGTCTTCGGCACCACTGTCGCCTCCAGCAGTTCCATCGTGCGCGCGTAGTCGTTGCGGTGCACGGTGAACGAGAAATCGGTCTTGCCGTCGTGCGACACGTTCTGGATGATCACATCGACGTCGATGTTCGCGTCGGCCACCGGGCCGAGGATCTGGAAGGCGATGCCCGGCTTGTCCGGCACGCCGATCAGGCTGATCTTGGCTTCGTCGCGGTTGAAGGCGATGCCCGATACAACGGCTTGTTCCATTTTTTCGTCCTCTTCGAAAGTGATCAGCGTGCCCGACTTCGCCTCTTCAGCGATGTCGATATCCCACGGCGTGAAGCTCGACAGCACGCGCAGCGGCACGCGATACTTGCCGGCGAATTCCACCGAGCGGATCTGCAGCACCTTGGAGCCCAGGCTCGCCATCTCCAGCATCTCTTCGAAGCTGATGGTGTGCAGCCGACGCGCCTCGGGCACGATGCGCGGGTCGGTGGTGTAGACGCCGTCGACGTCGGTGTAGATCAGGCACTCATCGGCCTTCAGCGCGGCCGCCACGGCGACGGCCGAGGTGTCCGACCCGCCGCGGCCCAGCGTGGTGATGTTGCCCAACTCATCGACGCCCTGGAACCCGGTGATCACGACCACCTTGCCGGCCGCCAGATCGGTGCGCACGCGCTGGTCGTCGATGCTCTGGATGCGTGCCTTGGTGTAGGCCGAATCGGTTTGGATCGGCACCTGCCAACCGGCGTAGCTGACCGATGGCACGCCCTCGGCTTGCAAGGCGATGGCCAGCAGGCCGACCGAGACCTGCTCACCGGTCGCGGCGATCAGATCAAGCTCGCGCATCAGCTCGGGGGAACTGCGCTCGGGCGACAGCTCTTTCGCCAGACCGAGCAGGCGGTTGGTCTCGCCGCTCATCGCCGACGGCACGACCACCATCTGGTGACCGGCGCGTGCCCATTTGGCCACGCGCTTGGCCACATTGCGGATGCGCTCGGTCGAGCCCATCGAGGTGCCGCCGTATTTGTGTACTGTCAGGGCCATGGATTCAGTGCATCGCAGCGGTGCATGCGCTGCTGCCGAGTTCGGGAAAGCCCTGCATTTTACAAGCGCTGGCGCCGCGCTTGGCGGCAAACCGTCACGCTGGCTGGGAGGGCTCCCAGCACAGCGTCACTTGCGGCTGCCCGGCCAGGCCGATCACCCGTGCATCGATGCCCAGGCCAGGCACAAACACCAGTTGCCCGCCGCTGTACACCAGCGGGCCTGCGCGCTGCCAGGCGGGCAGCTCGGCGGCCTGGAACTGCTTCTTCAGGCTGCGCGCTGGTCTCCCGATGCCTGCCTGGAAGCGCTCGCCGCCCGATCGTTCGCGCAACTCGACCTGCGCCAGCCAGGCCAGCGGCACACCGCCCTCCGTCACCCGCATCACCCGCAAGCGGCCATCCCATCCAGGCAGGCGATAGGTGCCGGCACGGCGGATGCTGAGCGTCGATTCGAAGACCTTGGCCTGGTCCAACACCACGGCAGCGGCCCGCCACGTGAGGTGCCGCCGGTACCGCCGCAGCAGCCCACCGGCCAGCGGCCACGAGGCCGAACCCTTGCCAAACAGTTCGTCGTTCAGGCGGGTGATCAGTGTGGCGGGCGGCGCGGCGCCGGTCTGGCGGCGCAGCCAGGCTCGCAACGCGTTGACCCGGCGCGCGACCGACAGCGCCTGCAGCCCAGACAGCGCCAGGCCGTCATCACCAGCGATCCTCGACAGATCCTCATCAGCCACTTCGTCAAGACAGGCCGTCGCCTGCTGCGCCCAGGTCGCCGCGGCAGCCAGCGCAGGCTCGGCGTCAGGAAAGGCCTGTTCCAGCGCAGGCCAGACGCGGTGACGCAGCCGGTTGCGCGCGTAGCGCTCGTCAGTGTTGCTGTCGTCATCGATGTAGGCCAGGCCCTGCGATTGCAGGTAAGCCTCGATCGCGCTGCGGGGCGTGTCCAGCCACGGTCGCATCCACTGCAGACCATCGCGCAGGGCGCTGCGCGGCATGCCCGACAAGCCTGCGACACCGGCCGAGCGCATTGCCTGCAGGATCAAGGTTTCAGCCTGGTCGCGGCGGTGGTGGGCCAGCAGCACCAGCTCGGCGCCGTGGCTCTGGGCCAGACGCTTCAGCGCGGCATAGCGCTCGCGGCGCGCCCAGGCTTCGATGCTGTCGCCGGGCTGCGGCTGGCTGCACAGCCGAGCCGCTGCGAACGAAATAGGCAATCCATCGGCCGTCCAGCGCAGGCACTGATCGCGGCAGTGGCGCTCCCAGGCATCGGCGTGCGCACTGAGGCGGTGGTTGACGTGCAACGCGACCACGGCGACGCCCACATCACGCGCAGCGATCAGCGTGGCATGCAGTAACGCGGTGGAGTCGCGACCGCCGCTGTAGGCGACGGCCACACAGGGCAGCGGCGTAGACGTCACGCGCCGCCGCCTCGGGGGCTCAACGATCGGTGGTGTCGGTGAACCGGCCGTAGGTCTGCAGGCGCTCGTAGCGGCGTTGAAGCAGTTCCTTCGGCTTCAGGTCGCTGACCTGGCGCAGCGCATCGTTCAAGGCGCGCTTGAGCTGCGCCGCCATCGCCTTGATGTCGCGGTGGCCACCGCCGACCGGCTCGTTGACGATCTTGTCGACCAGCCCCAGCGCCTTCAGGCGGTGCGCGGTGATGCCGAGCTGTTCTGCCGCATCAGCGGCTCGCTCCGATGTCTTCCACAGGATGGAGGCGCAGCCTTCCGGAGAAATCACCGAATAGATCGAGTATTGCAGCATCAGCAGTTGGTCCCCGACGCTGAGCGCCAGTGCACCGCCCGAGCCGCCCTCGCCGATGATCGTGACGACGATCGGCACCTCGAGTTGTGCCATCTCGAAGATGTTGCGGCCGATCGCTTCCGACTGGCCGCGCTCCTCGGCACCGATGCCGGGGTAGGCGCCAGGCGTGTCGACAAAGCTGAAGATCGGCAGGCCGAACTTCTCGGCCAGCTTCATCAGGCGCAGGGCCTTGCGATAGCCCTCGGGGCGCGACATGCCGAAATTGCGCACACCACGCTCACGGGTGTCGCGGCCCTTCTGATGGCCGATCACCATGCAAGCTTGGCCATTGAAGCGCGCCAGCCCGCCAACGATAGACTGGTCGTCGGCGAAGTGCCGGTCGCCGTGCAGTTCGTGGAAGTCGGTGAAGATTTCAGTGACGTAGTCCAGCGTGTACGGCCGCTGCGGGTGACGTGCGATCTGCGTCACCTGCCAGGGCGTCAGGCTGGCATAGATGTCCTTGGTGAGCTGCAGGCTCTTCTTGCTCAGGCGGTCGATCTCTTCGGAGATGTCGACCGCCGATTCGTTCTGCACATAACGCAGTTCGTCGATCTTCGTTTCGAGATCGGCCACTGGCTGCTCGAATTCGAGAAAGTGTCTTTTGCTCATCCCTGGGGCTACTCGCAGTATCCGTCGGCATCAGGTGGCGAACGGCTCAATAGTCTACCGGCACCGGCTCGAGGCTGCGCCAGATGTACCAAGTCGCTACCGAACGGAACGGTGCCCAGGCGTCGCCGACCTCGCGGGCCTCGGCGCGCGACACCGGCTCGCCGCTGAAGTAGTTGACGCTGATGCCCTTGATCAGTCCGGCATCGTCCAGAGGGAGCACGTTCGGCCGAACCAGGTGGAACATCAGGAACATCTCGGCCGTCCAGCGGCCGATGCCGCGGATCGCCACCAGTTCGTCGATGATGGCCTCGTCGCCCATCTCGGCCCACTGCCGCTCGTGCACCGAACCGGTGGCGAAATGCTGTGCCAGGTCGTTCAGGTACTCGACCTTGCGCGCCGACAGGCCAGCTGCGCGCAGCTCTGGAACCTGTAACTTCAGCACGCAGGCGGGCTGCAGATGAACAGCGCCGCCCGGCACCACCGCCACCAGGCGGCCCCACACCGTCTGCGCCGCCTTGACCGAGATCTGCTGGCCGACGATGGAGCGCGCCAGCGTGGTGAAAGCGTCGCCGCGGCCCTTCAGATGACTGCTGCCGCACTTCGGAATCAGCTTACGCATCACCCGGTCGCGCTTGGCCAGGTGCTTGCACGCGTCTTCCCAGTAGGCCGGTGGCGTGGCGACGGCGGGCATGGTCAGGCCTTGACCCAGGTGGTGCCCTGCGGGGAATCCTGCAGCACGATGGACTGCGCAGCGAGTTCCTGCCGGATCTGATCGGCGCGGGCGAAATCGCGCGCCGCCTTCGCCGCCTGACGCTCGGCGATCAATGCATCGATGCGCGACTCGTCCAGCCCGCTACCGGCCTGCAGGAAGGCCTGCGCGGGCTGCTGCAACAGGCCGAGGACGCCGCCCAGCGACTTCAGCAGCCGCGCGGCTTCAGGCGAGCGGGTGCGATTGACTTCGCCGGCCAGGTCGAACAGCACGGCGACAGCGCCGGGGGTGTTGAAGTCCTCGTTCATCTCGGCGCGGAAGGTCGCGGCCTGCGGCTGCGTCCAGTCGATGGCAGCGCCTGCATCGTCAGCTGCATCGACACTGGAGAGCGCGGTGTACATCCGCCGCAGCGCATGCCGCGCATCGCCGAGGTTGGCGTCGCTGAAGTTGAATGGGCTGCGGTAGTGGGTGCGCAGCATGAAGAAGCGAATGGTTTCGCCGTCGTATCGCTTGAGCACATCACGGATGGTGAAGAAGTTGCCCAGCGACTTCGACATCTTCTCGTTGTCGACGTTGAGGAAGCCGTTGTGCATCCAGACGTTGACGTACTTGTGGCCGGACGCGCCTTCGCTCTGCGCGATCTCGTTCTCGTGGTGCGGGAACTGCAGATCGAGGCCACCGCCATGGATGTCGAAATGCTCACCGAGCAGCGCGCAACTCATCGCCGAGCATTCGATGTGCCAGCCGGGCCGCCCCAGGCCAAACGGGCTGTCCCATTTCGCGTCGGCCGGCTCATTGTCCTTGGCCGACTTCCAGAGCACGAAGTCCAGGGGGTCGTCCTTGCCGTCGAGCACGGCCACACGCTCCCCCGCGCGCAGCTGATCGATCGACTTGCCGGACAAGCGCCCGTAAGCGGGGAACTTGCGCACCGCGTAATTGACATCGCCGTTGGTCGATCGGTAGGCCAGACCCTTGGCTTCAAGCGTACCGATCATCGTCAGCATCGCCGGCACGTGCTCGGTGGCGCGTGGCTCGTGGGTCGGTGGCAGGATGCCGAGCGCAGCCACATCCTGGTGCATCGCGACGGTCATCTCGTCGGTCAGCTGGCGGATCGGGATGTTGCGCTCGACGGCGCGCTTGATGATCTTGTCGTCGATGTCGGTGATGTTGCGCACATAGGTGACGTCGTAACCCAACTCGCGCAGCCAGCGGCAGGTGACATCGAAGGCCATCATGAAGCGCGCGTGACCGACATGGCACAGGTCGTAGATCGTCATGCCGCAGACATACATCCGCACTCGGTTGGCATCGATCGGGGTGAACACCTCTGTCTCACGGGACAGGGAATTGAAAATGCGCAAGGTCATGGGCAAGGTCGCAAGGATCGCGGCATCGCAGCGCGCCGCATCGGAATACCTACAGGGGAACGGGGCAGCGATTGTGCCGCGTGGTCACATCGGTGCGGAGCAAGAACAGCGCCCGCATCGATCGTTTCCTGCCAGGGTCAGCGCACCTACAATCGGACCGCAGGCAGTATACCGGCGCGCTTTCAGACGATGCGCCATGCTCTGCTTCCCTCACGCCCCACCCCTCGAAGTCAGCCCCTGAACCCATGTCCCTCGTTCGACGCCTGCAACTCGCTTTTGCGACGATGCTTTTGTTGCTGTCGGCCGGCACCGTCCACGCCGCCGACGACGTGGCGAGCATCACCCGGCTGTTCCGCGCCGGCCAGCAGACCGAGGCGTTCACGCAGATCGACGCCCTGCTCGCCACGAAATCGGATCGCCCTGATCTGCGCATGCTCAAGGGCGTCCTGCTGGTCGAAGTACGCCGCACCGATGAGGCGCTGGTCGTGTTCCAGCAACTCACCGAAGACTTCCCCGAAGTGCCCGAGCCCTACAACAACCTCGCAGTGCTGTATGCGGCACGTGGCGATTTCGACCGGGCCCGCTTGGCACTGGAAGGCGCATTGCGCGCCAACCCCGGCTTCGCGACAGCGCTCCAGAACCTCGGTGATGTGTATGCGCAACTGGCCCAGCTGGCCTACCAGCGCGCGCTGAAGGCCGACCCGACCAACACCGACATCCCGCCGCGGCTGTCGCTGCTGCGCAAGCTGACCGATCCGGCGGCTCGTCCGTCCGCACCCTGATCCTGGATCAGCACCCTTTCGAAAGACATTCCATGCGTTCAAGATTTCTCGCCGGCGTCGTGGCCGCGGTGCTGTCGACAGCAGTGTCCACGTCAGCTTTCGCCCAGAAGGTGAATCTGACCACCAACCTCGGTGACATCGTCGTCGAGCTCAACGCCGCGAAGGCGCCGAAGACGGTCGACAACTTTCTGCAGTACGTGAAGGCCGGGCATTACGACGGCACGGTGTTCCACCGCGTGATCGAAAACTTCATGATCCAGGGCGGCGGCTTCACACCCGATCTAAAGGAGAAGCCCACCCGTGCACCGATCGCGCTGGAGGCGCGCAACGGCCTGAGCAACACCCGTGGCACGCTGGCGATGGCACGCACCTCGGATCCCAATTCCGCGACCGCGCAGTTCTTCATCAACGTGCAGGACAACACCTTCCTCGACGCCGCGAAGTCGCCCGACGGCAACGGCTACGCGGTCTTCGGCAAGGTCGTCTCCGGCATGGATGTGGTCGACCGCATCCGCGTGGTGCAGACCGGCAACCGCGGTCCGTATCAGAGCGTGCCACTGCAGCCAGTGACCATCATCAAGGCCACGGTTGCGCCCTGAGCGTGCAGCCGACATCGAATTTCCAACCCCACGAAAACCACACTATGGCAACCCAAGTTGAACTGCACACCTCGCACGGCCTGATCCTGATCGAACTCGACGACGTGAAGGCGCCTCTGAGCGCCGCCAACTTCCTCGCTTATGCACGCAAGGGCTTCTACGACGGCACCATCTTTCACCGCGTGATCAAGGGCTTCATGGTCCAGGGCGGCGGCTTCGAGCCCGGCATGAAGCAGAAATCCAGCGACGCCCCGATCAACAACGAGGCCAACAACGGGCTGAAGAACCAGCGCTACACGCTGGCGATGGCGCGCACCTCCGATCCGCATTCGGCGACGGGCCAGTTCTTCATCAATGCCAATGACAACGAGTTCCTGAATTTCAAGGCCGAGACGTCGAGCGGCTGGGGCTATGCCGTGTTCGGCAAGGTGGTGGCGGGCACCGAGGTGGTTGACGCGATAGAAGGCGTGAAGACCGGGCGCACGGGCTTCCACGACGACGTGCCGAACGACGACGTGGTGATCGTCAAGGCTGTGGTGGTCTGAACCCGTGACGACCGACGGCCCGATTGCATTGCCCACCTTCTGGGAGACGCAGGCGGCTGCCGAGTGGCGCGCGATCGACTTCATCAGCGATCTGCACCTGGCCGAAGACACGCCGCGCACCTTCGACGCGTTCGCGTCCTACCTGCGGCAGACCTGCGCCGATGCGGTGTTCATCCTCGGCGACCTGTTCGAGGTGTGGGTCGGCGACGACTCCCGTCACGAGGGCTTCGAGGCCCGATGCGCCGAGTTGCTGTGCGAGGCCACGACGCACTGCGCCTTGGGCTTCATGGTCGGCAACCGAGACTTTCTGGTCGGCGCCGACATGCTCAAAGCCTGCGGCGTGCTGGCGCTGGCCGACCCGACGGTGATGGTCTCCTTTGGCGAGCGCGTGATGCTCACCCACGGTGATGCGCTGTGCCTGTCCGATGTGCCCTACCAGCGCTTTCGCGCGATGGTGCGCAACCCGGCCTGGCGCCGGGAATTCCTGGCGCGCCCACTGGCCGAGCGACGCCGGGCGGCGCGCGAGGTGCGCGACGAAAGTGAACGCCGCCAACGTGAACAGATGACTGGCCGCGACGCCGACATCGACGTGGCCACCGCGGTGCGCTGGATGCACGAAGCCGGCGCGCCGCTGTTGATCCACGGGCACACCCACCGGCCCGGCAGCGGCGGACTGGCGCCGGGATTCGTCCGCCACGTGCTCAGCGATTGGGACCTCGATCAGATCAGCGCACCACCGCGCGCCGAAGTGCTGCGCTGGACCGCAGCCGGGCTGAATCGCTTGTCACTGTCACAGGTCACCGAGCGCTGAGCGTGCTGGCCAGGGCGCAAGCCGCATGGCAACGCTGGCGTGAAGACCGGGCTTGTCGCCAACACGCGATCCCTGATGCGCTGTGGCAGCTGACGCTGGCGCGCAATCCGTTCCTCGGCTGGCGATCGGCCGAGCAGCTGATGCGGCTGCGGCGTCTGGCCACGCTGTTCCTCGCTCGCAAGGAATTCAGCGGTGCCCATGGCCTGGTGGTGACCGACGAGATGGCGGTGGCAGTCGCCGCGCAAGCCGTGCTGCCGATCCTGAACCTCGATGACGGCCTGAAGCTTTACGAAGGCTTCATCGGCATCGTGATGCACAGCGATGCGGTGGTGGCCCCGCGGGAGGTCATGGACGATGACGGCGTGGTGCACGAATACGACGAGGAGCTGGCCGGCGAAGCGATGCAGAACGGCCCGGTGATGCTGTCGTGGCGCGACGTGAAGGCTGCGGCTGAAGCAGCCAGCCACACAGATTGGGCTTACAACGTGACGATCCATGAATTCGCACACGTCATCGACATGGTCAATGGCGGTGCCGATGGCGTGCCGCCGCTTCGCGACCGCGCGGCGCGACGGCGCTGGATCGGAGTCATAGAAACGGCGTACGCCGACTTCTGCGCGCAGGTCGATGCTCAGCGTCAGACATTGGTCGACCCTTACGCTGCTGACTCGATCGAAGAGTTCTTCGCGGTGGCCGTGGAGACCTTTTACGTCCAGCCACTGGAACTGCAGCGGGCCGCACCGTCGGTTTATCAGCTCTTCGCCGACTACTTCCGCGAGGACCCGGCCAGCCTTTCAGGGCGGTGAACCGAACGCCCACGAAAAAGCCGGGGTGTCTGACGACCGCCCCGGCTGTTCAAGCGCCTCAGACCCAACGCTCAGGCGGTCGCTGACTCCGCTTTCGGCTTGTCGCTCTTCTTCGTCGGCTGGATGTCCAGCACGGACTTGCCGTCGGCATCGACGTCCACCGTCAGGCGGCCACCATCGACCAGGCGGCCAAACAGCAGTTCGTCGGCCAGTGCACGACGGATCGTGTCCTGGATCAGGCGCTGCATCGGACGTGCCCCCATCAGCGGATCGAAGCCGTTCTTCGCGAGGTTCTTGCGCAACGCGTCGGTGAACGTGACATCGACCTTCTTCTCGGCCAGCTGGCCTTCAAGCTGCAGCAGGAACTTGTCGACCACGCGCAGGATGATGGCCTCGTCCAGCGCGCGGAAACTGACCACCGCGTCGAGCCGGTTGCGGAATTCCGGGGTGAACATGCGCTTCACATCGGCCATCTCGTCACCCCGCTCGCGCGGGTTGGTGAAGCCGATCGTCGCCTTGTTCATGATCTCGGCGCCCGCGTTGGTCGTCATCACGATGATCACGTTGCGGAAGTCGGCCTTGCGTCCGTTGTTGTCGGTCAGCGTGCCATGGTCCATCACCTGTAGAAGCACGTTGAACACATCAGGATGGGCCTTCTCGATCTCGTCGAGCAGCAGAACGCAGTGCGGCTTCTTGGTGACCGCCTCGGTCAACAGGCCACCCTGGTCGAAACCGACATAACCCGGAGGTGCGCCGATCAGGCGGCTGATCGCATGCCGTTCCATGTACTCGCTCATGTCGAAACGGATCAGGTCGATGCCGAGGATGAAGGCGAGCTGCTTCGCGACTTCGGTTTTGCCGACGCCGGTAGGGCCGGAGAACAGGAACGAGCCGATCGGCTTGTCGGGCTTGCCCAGGCCGGAGCGCGCCATCTTGATCGCTGCTGCCAACGCCTCGATGGCCGGCTCCTGACCGAACACCACGCTGTTCAGATCGCGGTCCAGACTCTTGAGCTTCGAGCGATCGTCATTTGACACGCTGGCCGGCGGGATGCGTGCGATCTTCGCGACAATCTCCTCAACCTCGTTGCGGGTGATGGTCTTCTTCTGCTTGCTCTTGGGCAGGATGCGTTGCGCGGCACCGGCTTCATCGATCACGTCGATCGCCTTGTCGGGCAGATGACGGTCGTTGATGAACTTGGCCGACAGCTCGGCAGCCGCCTGCAGCGCGCCCAGCGCGTACTTGACGCTGTGGTGTTCCTCAAAGCGCGACTTCAAGCCCTTGAGGATCTCGACCGTCTCCTCGACCGAAGGCTCCGACACATCGACCTTCTGGAAGCGGCGTGACAGTGCCGCATCCTTCTCGAAGATGCCTCGGTATTCGGTAAAAGTGGTCGCTCCGATGCATTTCATCGCGCCCGAGCTGAGTGCGGGCTTCAACAGGTTGCTGGCATCGAGCGTGCCGCCCGAGGCCGCACCGGCGCCAATCAGCGTGTGGATCTCGTCGATGAACAACACTGAATTGGGCTGATCCTTCAACACCTTCAACACGCCCTTCAGGCTCTGCTCGAAGTCGCCGCGGTACTTTGTGCCCGCAAGCAAGGCGCCCATGTCGAGCGAGTAAACCGTGGCGTTGGCCAGCACTTCCGGCACGTCGCCTTCGGTGATGCGCCACGCCAAGCCTTCGGCAATCGCGGTCTTGCCGACGCCCGCTTCGCCGACCAGCAGCGGATTGTTCTTGCGCCGACGGCACAGGATTTGGATCACGCGCTCGACTTCGTGCTCGCGCCCGATCAGCGGATCGATCTTTCCTTCGCGGGCCAGCTGATTCAGGTTCTGGGTGTACTGGTCCAGCGGTGAGCCCTTGACATCGGAGTCCTCCTTCTCGCCATCAGAGGAACTGCTGTTGTCAGTGGGCTTGATCGGCTCGGGCGGATCGGACTTCTTGATGCCGTGCGCGATGAAATTGACCACATCCAGCCGCGTGACGCACTGCTGGTGCAAGTAGTACACAGCGTGCGAATCCTTCTCGCCGAAGATCGCGACCAGCACGTTGGCACCGGTGACTTCCTTCTTGCCACTGCCGGTAGACTGCACGTGCATGATCGCGCGCTGGATCACCCGCTGGAAACCCAGCGTGGGCTGCGTGTCGACCTCGTCAGTGCCGCCCACGGTGGGCGTGTTTTCCTTGATGAACTGCGCCAGACTCTTGCGCAGGTCATCGACATTGGCCGAACAGGCGCGCAGCACTTCGGCCGCCGACGGGTTGTCGAGCAGCGCCATCAGCAGGTGTTCGACGGTGATGAATTCGTGGCGATGCTGACGCGCCTCCACGAATGCCATGTGCAGACTGACTTCAAGTTCTTGAGCGATCATGCGGCCTCCATAATGCATTGCAACGGGTGACCGCCGCGACGTGCGGCGGCTAACACCAACTCGACTTTCGTCGCAGCGACATCCTTTGAAAAGGTGCCGCATACGCCCCGACCATCATGGTGAATCTTCAACATGATCTGCGTCGCGGCTTCGAGGTCGCGATTGAAATACTCCTGCAGCACCACGACGACGAACTCCATCGGCGTGTAGTCGTCGTTGAGCAAGACAACTTGGTACATGCGTGGAGGATCGGTCTTCTGAGCCTGCCGTTCAGCGACAACCGACCCGTGCCCGTCATCGGTCTGGGGCACGGTTGCAGGGGTCGCAGGAGTAGGTTTGTCAGTGGCCATTGGATCATTCTATCGACATCAAAGATCCGCTCAAACCCTGAGGCATATTGGACCTGCGCCGAAATCACAAGGCAAGAGTCGCGCCGTTCAGCGACAGCTGTGTCAGCGACGAATTGGTGCATTTGGAATGTTTTGAAGCTTGTCAGAAACCGAATTTCATGTGTGCAAAAGGGCGAATTGACACTAGCAAGGCTGGCGTCGCAAAATCGCGCTCTGGTTTCTGTCTCACTGGAGTTGCAGCATGATCACAGGCACGGTGAAGTGGTTCAACGACGCCAAGGGATTTGGTTTCATTGAGCCTGAAGGCGGCGGAGACGATGTTTTCGCGCATTTTTCGGCCATTCAGATGGACGGATTCAGAACCCTGAAGCAAGGCAGCAAGGTCAACTACGAGCTGATCGAAGGGCCGAAGGGTCAGCTGGCGCAGAAGATCTTCCCGGTAGATGCCATCAGCCAAGGCGTTGAAGACCGGTCGCCCCAGATCCAGTCTGTCACGACCTGAACGGTCAGCCGGGTCGCCCGGTCAGCCTCCGAAACCCGCTACTTGGCGGGTTTTTTACGGCCTGCGGATGCAAGCCCACCTGCGGGCAGCGGCACACCGCTACATCACCCCAAGATGCTGGCCTTACGGATTGCGGGTTTGCGCGTCGTGCTTTTGGCGGTAGATGCGTCGGCTGGCGACGTCCTGGCGCTTTTCCAATGAAACCGCTTCCCTCGGCGAGATCTTGCCATCGGCCTCGACACGGGTTTCCGCACGGTTCAGGCGCCCCTGCTCACGGTCGATCCGACGGGTCTCGGGGGCGGTCAGTGCGCCGGACGCGACACCGTTGTTGATGCGCTGCGCATGTCGGTCCTGGCGGAGATCAAAGCGCTGCTCGGCCGCTTGCGTGAGCGGCGTTTCGGCAAAAGCGTTGGTGACCGTAGCAACGAGCAAGGCCAACAGCAGGGTGTGGGAATGATGATTCGACATGGAAGCTCCTTGATGGTGTGGGGGGGTGGACTGGATCAACGGCGTGACCACAGCGCAGTCACGTCCATGTTGAACCGCCCAGTCCTGTGGTTTGTTACAGCACACAGCGCAAATCCGCGCTCGGTGTGAGGATGTTGTGAAGTCATCGTAATAAAAGCCTGCGCTGGCGGTTGGAGAGGGACTTGGCACGCCACCAGCGTGCAGCCAGGGAACCATGAGAGCAGCATGATGCGAGGACCCCGATAAGGCGTATGCGACGGTTGATCTGCTGGGCGGCCCTGTGGCCGCTGTCGCTGCTGTCGGTCCAGGCGGCCCCGCTGGAGGCGCCCGACCCGGCAGCATGGGCTGCGCTTAGCCCGCAGGAGCAGGCAACGCGGCGCGCCGAATTGAAGCTGCGGCTGCAGGAGGCCACACCACAGGAACGCGCTGCCTTTCGCAACCGGCTGCGGGAGCGTCTCGAAGGCATGACGCCGGAGCAACGGCAGGCACTGGCGGGTCGCACCCGTGAGCGTTGGCAACAACTGGCCCCCGATGAAAAACAGCGCCTGATCAACGAGCGCCGCGAGCGCGTCAAGGCGATGTCGCCCGAGGAGCGCAGGCAATTGATCGAGCAGCGGCGCGACATCCTCGGCAAGCTCAGCCCCGCAGAACGCGCGGCGCTGCGCGAGAAACTTTCAGCGCGGTGATGCGCTCGATGAACCCATGGACACGACCTGGGCCCACCCGATGTCACGGCTGACCGGCTGGCTGGAAAGTGCGGCCGCGCGGGTGCGCACGGGTGCGGTCGCGCCCGTCGACGACTGGACGCTGTGGCGCGAGGCCTGTGCGGGCAGCGCACGCAGCGCGCAGCAACTGGTGCGCGCGCTGACGCCGCAGGCCTACGGCCTGGCGCTGCAACTGCTGCGCCGCAGCGAAGACGCCGAGGACGCGGTGCAGGACGCCTTCCTGCGCCTGTGGCGCAGCAACCCCAGCGACGGCCGTGGCGCCACGCTGTCGACCTACTTCAACACCATCGTCATCAACCGCTGCCGCAGCCGCTGGACGGCGCAGCGCGAAGACGCCACCGACCCCAACGCGCTGGCCGAACTGCATGATGCGCAGCAGGCCGGTGACATCGCCGCGCACGGCGCTGATCGCGCGGCCCACTTCGGCACCGCAGGCAACAGCCGCGTGCTGGAGCGCGGCCTGGCACGCCTGCCGGTGCGCCAGCGGATGGCGGTGGTGATGTGGGCGTATGCCGACGCCGGCGTGCCCGACACCGCCCGCGCCCTCGACATCGACCCGAACGCCGCCCATCAACTGCTGCACCGCGCCAAGAAGACGCTGCGGGCGCACCTCGAAGGAGCCTCGCCATGAACGACCGCCCTGCCCCCGATCCAGACACCGATACCGATACCGATGAACAGGCCCTGCGCCTGCAGCTGCGTGCGCTGAAACCGTCAGCCGCCGAGGTCGATGCACTGGGCGATCGGGTCCTTGCGCAATGGCGCGAACTGCATGGCGACTCGGCGAGCGCGACCCAACCCGGCCGCCCCGGCGCCGCGATGGTCCTGGGTGGACACATGACGGCGCGACGCTGGCGATGGATTGGCGTCACGACCGGGCTGCTGATCGGCGCCGTCATCGTCAGCGTCATGTGGGTGCAGCGGCCCGACCCTACCCTCGATGAATTGATGCAGGCCGACGTGCTGTCGCAGATGGCCATCGGCGAGTTGTGAGCCTGCGAGAAGCGGGCTCAGATTGCCGGTGACCGGCGGCTCAAGCGTCGGCGATCACCGGTGACAGTGGCAGCGCCGACACGCCCTGGCTGCCGCGGGCGACCGCATTGAACAACGCTTCGACCTGGCCGATCACCGTGTCCCAGCCCAGCCGCTCCGCGGTCTGCCGCGCGGCCACACCCATGCGCCGCGCGTGCTGCGGATCGGCGACCAGCCGTTCGGCCAGGCTGATGAAGTCAGGGGCCGCGCCGTAGGTGGCCAGCAGGCCGTTGTCGCCGGGCTCGATCAGCTGCGCTGCGGCCGCGTAGTCGTAGGCCAGCACCGGCAGGCCGCTGGCCATCGTCTCCGGTGTCACGCTGCCGAAGGTCTCGGTGAGGCTGGGGAACAGGAAGGCGTCGGCCGAGGCGTAATGCACCGGCAGGTCCTCGCCGGTCCGCGACCCGGCCAGGATCGCCTGCGGACACGCCGCCTGCAAGGCCTGTCGCGCCGGGCCATCGCCGACGATCACCAGCCGCGTGCGCGGCTGGATGCGGCGCATCGCCTGGTAGGCCGACACCAGGTCGTTCAGGTTCTTCTCCGGCGCCAGCCGGCCGACGCAGAGCACCACCGTGTCTTCGTCGCTCGCACCCCACTGCCGACGCAGCTCGGTGCTGCGCTTGGCCGGATGGAATCGCACGGTATCGACGCCGCGCGCGACCACGCTCAAATCGCGAAAGCCCTGCGCGGCCAGTTCGCGGCGCAGTGTTTCGGTGGGCACCATCGTGCACGCGGTGCGGCTGTGGAAATGCCGAAGGTAGGCCAGCACCGGCCGCTTCAGCAGGCTGATGCCGTAGTGCTGCGCGTAGGCGTGGAAGTTGGTTCGGAAGTCCGACGACACCGGCACACCCAGACGCCGCGCAGCCCGCAGCGCCGACCAGCCGAGCGGCCCTTCGGTCGCGATGTGCACCAGGTCGGGACGATTGGCGGACCACAGATCGAGCAGCGCGCCGGTTTGCGGCAGCCCCATCTTCAGGTCGGGGTAACGCGGGATCGGCAGACCATGCATTAGCACCTCGTCGTAAGCGTCGGTGTGAACGGGCGCGTCGGCAGTGCTCTGCCGCAGCCGCACCAGTTGCACATGGTGCCCACGGAAGCGCATGCCTTCGACGACGCGGGCCACCGTCATCGACACGCCATTGACTTCCGGCGGGTAGGTCTCGGTAACGAACGCGATGTGCAGCAGGTGATCGCTCGGGCGGGTCTCGCGGGTGGTCGTCGCCGTCGACATCATGAGCAGCCCCTGGTGGTCATGCCGTGATGTTGCTGATCGAATGCAACAGTTCGATGACGCTGCGTGACAGATCGCCAATCCGGCCGCGCCCGTTTGTGGGTCACCACACCGTCACGAGCTTTTCACGGGAGCACGTCACATTGCCCACTCGCAGCCGTCGCAAACCCTGCGCACGCTGCAATCCGGTCCACGACACAGGAGCCCACGTGAACGACTTCTTTCGCACCCTCGAGGTCCAACGGTGGGACGACCACCGCTACTACCACCACAGCCGCATTAACCAGTCGCTGCACCTGCTGAGCGCCGTCAGCTTCGTCTGCGCCTACGCGCTGCTGTTCGTCGATCCCGCCGCAGCCGCATTGCTGGCATGGCTGGTGTCAATGACGAGCCGCCAGGCTGGCCATTTTTTCTTCGAGCCAAAGACCTACGACCACGTGAACCAGGCCACCCACGAGCACAAGGAAGAGATCAAGGTCGGCTACAACCTGCACCGCAAGATCGTGCTGATGGCCGTGTGGGCTGCGTCTCCAGTGCTGCTGTGGATGGACCCGACGCTGTTCGGCGCGTTCGAGCCCGCCACCTCGTTCACCGAGTTCATGCGCCACATCGGCTGGCTGTGGCTGTTCATCGGCGCGGGCGGCCTGATCTTCCGCACGGTGCACCTGTTCTTTCTGCAGGGCGTGGTGGCTGGTCTGTCGTGGATGACGAAGATCCTGACCGACCCGTTCCACGACATCAAGCTGTACTACAAGGCACCGATGTACCTGCTGCGCGGCGAGCTGATCGACCCGATGACCAGCCATCAGCACGCTTGATTGGTTCAGCGCTGGCGAGGCCGGCAGCGCCCAGCCACAAGCGCTTCACTTCGGCGGTCGACCCGGAGGGCCGACTCCCCTGTGGTGCTCGCGGCCCGAGGCGGGTGCGCAAACTCGCCCTGCGGGCTCAAACATGCGCACCCGACCGCGCTGCGCGCGGCAACCTCGGGCCGCTGTGCTCCTCGGCGCCTCAGAGGCGCGCCTGCGGCTGGGCACTACCGGCCTCACGATCACCACTGAGACAGTCCAAGAATTCGAGCGCCTCGGTCTGCGCGGCGAGGCTGCGGGCGGTGGGCTGTCGGGGCGCATCAACGACGCCAAGCAGCGCAGCAGGCCGAGGTTGCCGCGCGCAGCGCGGTCGGGTGCGCATGTTTGAGCCCGCAGGGCGAGTTTGCGCGCCCGCCTCGGGCTGCGAGCAGCGCAGGGGACTCGGCCCGCAGGGCCGAGCGGAGCAGCTAAGCCCCGACGGCCCAACGCCCGCAGCCTTGCGACAACGAGCCGGTCAGAATTTGGTGGCCAGCATCTCCTTCAAGATGCCGCGCTTGATCGCCTTGTTGGTCAGGCCGGCCGGTGTCCACCACCAGCCGTCGGTCTGCATCGCCTGGCAGGCCGAGACGAAGCGTTGCAGCACGGCGTCGAAATCGGCTTCGCTGTAGTTCAGGCTGAAGATGAACCGGCGAGTGCCGACCCAGCTCAGTGCCAGGCCCGCTTCGCGCAGGTAGTACTGCAGCATCCAGTTGTAGCGAGAGGGCGCGGTGTAATACGCGCTCCAGATCGTCGACAGGTTCGCCACCTGCACCGGCAGGCCCAGCTCGGTCAGACGGTGGTTCATCCGCGCCGCACGGCGGTTCCATGTGGCGTCGAGGTCGGCGTAGATGGCCTGGACCTCGGGCGTTTGAACGCGCTCCAGAAACACCTGCATCGCGCCCATCACGTACGGGTGCGAGTTGAAGGTGCCGCGGGCGAAGCAGACGTCGGCGGGCTTGTCATCGCGGTAACGCTTCATCAGGTCGCGGCGGCCACAGACCACACCGACCGGGAAGCCACCGGCGAGCGTCTTGCCGTAGGTGACCATGTCGGCTTTGACGCCGAAATATTCCTGCGCGCCACCGGGCGCCAAGCGGAAGCCGACGAACACCTCGTCGAAGATCAGCACGATGCCGCGTTCGGTGCAGACCTCGCGCAATTGCTTCAACCATTGCGTGTACGCCGCGCGATCGAAATGCGCGCTGCGGCCGCTGTCGAGCAGCGACGAATCGCCCGGCGCCCCCTTGTTCGGATGCAGTGCCTGCAGCGGGTTGACCAGCGCGCAGGCGATGTCGCGGCGCGTGCGCAGCACCTTCAGCGAGCGCTCGGCCGTGTCGGTCAGCGTGTAGGTACGGTTCGGAGGCGACGGGTTGCCGATGCCGGGCTGCACGTCCTCCCACCAGCCGTGGTACGCGCCGCAGAAGCGCACCAGATGGGATCGACCGGTGTGGTACCGCGCCAGCCGCACCGCCTGCATCACCGCTTCGGTGCCGGACATGTGGAACGACACCTCATCCAGCCCCGAGATCTCGCGCAGGCGTTTCACGTTCGATGCGACACACGGGTGATAGGCGCCCAGCACTGGCCCCAGGTCCTGCACGCGGGCGCTGCCCTCGGCCATGCACTGCTTGTAGAAATCAACACCGAACACATTGACGCCGTACGAGCCGGTCAGGTCGTAGTAGACGTTGCCATCGAGGTCGGTCACGGTGACGCCCGACGCCGACTGCACGAAGCTGCCGGTCTTCACATGCTCACGCAGCAAGCCTGCGTACTGGTAAGGCACGCGGTAGGCACTGGTGAACTGCATGTCAGACACGCCAACCTGCGCCTCGGCGGTCAGCGCGATCGACTTCGGGGCGCGTTCGCGCAAGGTCTGTCCCAGGCGCTGCAAGGCCGCGCGACGTCGATCGGCGATCTCGGCTGGTGCGTCGCCGGAGCTGAAGAAGCGGTCGTCGCCGTAGGCATAGAACGGAATCAGCTTCGCCACCCGCTTGGCCATCCGCGAATTGCCGGCCAGCGAGCGGTGCTTGGCGCGCGACAACTCAATCCGACGCTTCGCCGCCGGCACCCACGGCGTCAGCAGCACCGCAGCCAACGCATACATCCACAGGGTTTCGTCCATGGTCACTCAGAAGTTGCAACCCCAGAGAAATAACCCAGCCGCGTGACACGCCCATGAAAACCAACGCACTCAAACCAATCCGCCTGCGTGACCGTCTGTTTCAGCAGGAAGACCTGAACTTTCTGCTGACCAACCGCGTGCCGCGCATTGCGCTGACGCACTTCATCGGCTGGTTCAGCAAGATCGAGATTCCGTGGGTCACACGAGCCTCGATCGCGATCTGGAAAGCCTTCTCTGACCTCGATCTGAGCGAAGCGCGCCAAACCGCCTTCACCAGCCTGCACGACTGCTTCATCCGCGAGTTGAAGCCCGGCATGCGGCCCATCGACATCGACCCGCAAATGCTCAGCAGCCCTTGTGATGCGATCGTCGGCGCCTGTGGTGCGGTGCAGGGCGTGACGGTGTTCCAGGCCAAGGGCTTTCCGTACACGTTGCAGGACTTGCTGGGAGCTCACGAACAAGCGGAAACCGCCGCCGAGCGCTACCGCGATGGCTGCTACGTCACGCTGCGGCTAACCTCCAGCATGTACCACCGCTTCCATGCACCGCACGGCTGTCAAGTCGATCGCGTCAACTACATCTCCGGCGACACCTGGAACGTGAACCCGATCGCACTGAAGCGCGTCGAGCGGCTGTACTGCAAGAACGAACGGGCGGTGATCCGCACCCGGCTGGAGGCCAGCGGCCACGAAATCACGCTGGTGCCGGTGGCGGCGATCCTGGTCGCCAGCATCCGGCTGCACTTCCTCAATGTGTTGCTGCACCTGAAGTACCGTGGGCCGAACCAGATGCACTGCGATGCCCGCTTCGACAAGGGCGCCGAGATGGGTTGGTTCCAGCACGGCTCGACGATCATCGTCTTTGCACCGAAGGGCTTCACGTTGTGTCCTGGCATCGCGACCGGCACGCCCATCCGCATGGGCCAGCGGCTGATGACCCTGCCGTCTGTTCGATGAACTTTCCGGCGCCGTCACGCCACATCCACACCCCCGCGATCCGGGGGATGGCGCCATCAGCCTGTGATGCCACGCACGGAAACCAGATCGGCGTTACCAGCAGCCTCGCACAGCGGGAGTTGGCCGGCTAAGGAAGGTCTGAACAATGCGACATCCAGTGGTTCATCGCGTGCTTGCTGAGTCGAACGGGGTGGATTGATGCGCTTCCGGTCGATTCGGCCTC
>JAYVEB010000356.1:0-2545 GCA_043749095.1 Burkholderiales bacterium
CCTTCCGCTTGCGAATAGTGGCCCTGCTGGACCTCGGCCTGAACCTGTTGGACGGTGGGCACAGCCCACGCCACGGCGCAAGCCAGAAAGAGCCACGCACTGACAAGAGTTTTTTTCATCGTTTCCTCAACGTTCGTGCGCGGCCTTCGATCAGACCGCGCGGGTTTGCCGGCCCCAGTATGTGGCGGCACTTCGTCTTCGCTTCAAGCTGAATCACAAATCTTCAACTTCTCGCTGCCCGGGACCGCGCGTCCGGGGCCGCGCCACCGTCATCGTCAGGTCGGCCGCAGCGCCCCGGCCGCGCCACCAAGATGGACGACAAGACGGACTGGGAGGTGAGCGACAGCCTCGGCGTCAGCGCAGGCACAGCGGCGCTGACGGCGTTGAGCTGGGCCTGATCCTCTGTGTTCGTCGGGCTTCGCCGCCGGGCTGTCGGGTGCAGCCTGCAAGAGCGATCAGCACCTCCTGCGAACCGGCACGGCCACACTGCGATTGCGCAATATGGCGGGTCAGTCGACGAAGGAGCCATGCCCCGTGCAACACCCGCACGAATTCGTCCCCGTGTCCTCGCGCCAGGACCAAGCCACGGTGTCGCATGGCCCGGTCGAGCTTGATTCGGCCCTTTTTGTCTCCGCGTCCGGCGGCGCATCAGTGTCCAGCGACTTGTCAATCTTCGGGAACGTTACGACAGGTGGCGGCACACCGATCGTCCGCAATTGGCCGTCTCGGAAGCTCGCCAATGCGCCAATGCGCCAATGCGCCAGCGCGAGCGTCCGTGACGGCGCAGCTTCCCAGGATGCCAAGGTCGTGGTGGTGACGGGCCACACCGCCTGCGACCGTGAACGCACGGCGAAGAACTACGGTTTCGTCGACCTGGTGGCGAAGAAGAACGTGGAACTCACGGTGGCCGACATTCGCCAGCGCAGCCCGGTGCTCGCCGAGCTGGAAGCGAACGGCAGCATCAAGACCGTCGGCGCCATGTGCAGGCTCGACACCGGCGCCGTTGACTTCTACCGTTGGGGTCGCGCGGCCCAACGCTCCCGAATACCACAGCAACCATCAACACGATATTCGGGTATCGGCCGGTCCATCGCGATGCCGTGTGCGAAGCTAGGCGCGCAACTGCTGGTGTCCGACCTCGACGATGCCGGCGGCAACGAGACCGTGCGCGGGGTTCAACAAGCGGGCGGGCAGGCGCAGTTCGCGCGCACCGATGTGGCCGACCCCGGCGACGCCAAGGCGCTGGTGGCCTGCGCCGTGCAGGCTTTCGCCGGCTCGACATCGCCTGCAACAAGGCCGGCATCGGCGGGCTCCCGGCACCCACCGCCGGCTACCCGGTGGAAGCCTGGCAGCAGCTGATCGCGGTCAACCTGTCGGGTGTGTTCCATGGCATGAACCCCCAGATTGCGCAGTTGCTGAAGCGTGGTCGGGCTGACGAAGACGGCGGCACCGGAATACGCCGCGCTGGGCCTGCGCATCAACGCTGTCGCGCGGGCTTCATCCACACGCCGATGATCGCCGCGCTGGAGGGCGACGCGGCCGTCGAGCAGGCGCTTGTGCGCCAGCACCCGATCGGCCGCCTCGGCCGGCACGAAGAACTGGCCGAACTGGTGTTGTGGCTCAGTTCGCCCAAGGTCTCGTTCGTGAACGGTGCGTACGACCCGGTGGACGGCGGCTGCCTCGCGCGCCGAAGCCAGCCCGGCGGCCGGTCCGGCCGGCAATGCGCGGCACCCGCCGCCACACCCGACCCCGATGGACCTCGACCCCAACGACCTGATCGAAGCCGCGCGCACGGCCCGCCGGTCCGGCAACGAGCGCGCGGCACGCGGTGCCCGCCTGAACGCGGCCGTGGCCACCGCCACCCAGCCCGAACTGGCAAGCGTCGGTGCGCCTGCCGCTGCCGCGGCGGGCGACGACGCGGCAATCACGAAGTACCGCGCGCGCCGCTGACCAGACGAAGAAGAAAGACGCAGTGAAAGCCCAGGCCGAGCAAGACCAGAAGACCGACGACGCGCGGAACGACCGCGACGGCCAGTTCGACCTGTCCGACGCATTGATCGCCATCGCCATCGCCATCGCCATCGCGATGCTGGCCGTCACCGCGCTGACGCGTTTGTGGGCGCACTACCGGGCTTCGCTGGTGCCCACCGTGTCCGGCATCCTGATGGGCGTGGCCGGGCTCGGCGGGCTGCCGATCCACCCGGACTTTCCGGCGCGCTTGCTGTCTTGATCCGCCTCAAGCGGCGCGCCGCAATGCGCCCGCCTCAGGTGATTCGGCACTGCGCTGGGCGGGTGTTGCAGGTGCTGCCGCCACAGCAGCAACGGCCTCCGCATGGCGCGCCGGCTCAACGGCCCGACGCTGCTTCGTCACGACGCGCTCACGCGGGGTCTTGTCGAGCAGCAGCTGCGTGACATCGGGGCACGCGTAGTGGCCGGCCGGGTCGGCAGCGGCCTTCGCGAGCGAGATCATGCCGAGGTCGAGGTCGGCGTAGACGATGCCTTCCGTGCCCTCGGGCAGCGGCTCGGTCATGCACTGGCCGTCGGG
>JAYVEB010000357.1:0-2544 GCA_043749095.1 Burkholderiales bacterium
TGCGGTGTATGGCGTCATGCTTGACGACATCGGCACAACAGCCGCGCCACGGTCGCGACTCGACGCGCTGCCGCCATCGGCGCTGGTGCAGACAAGCAAGGGCAACTATCAGGCGCTTTACCTATTCCCCGAACCCGTGCCGCTGGCGGACTTGGCTCGCGTGGAAGCGCTGCAAGACTCATTGGTTGTGGCCGGCCTGTGTGATCCCGGCGCCAAAGGGCCGGCCACTCGAAATTGTCGTATGCCCTTCGGTGTGAACGGCAAGCACTCGCCGCCGCAACCCGGCGCGCTGGTCGAGTGGCGCCCCGATCTTCGACACACGATTGAGCAGATCACGCGAGGGCTTGCACTGCCGCCGCTGGTGCCGAAAGCGCCACGCGAGTCGGTGCCGGTGCAGGCATGGGAATCAAAGACGCCCGAAGATCAACGGGAGACTATCGGCGACCTGAGAAGCGCCCTCGCTGCGGTGCCTTCCGACGATCGCGAAACGTGGGTGCGTGTGGGCCACTACCTTCGCGCGCTGCCCGATTTGGTTGGCTACACGCTGTTTGAAAAGTGGAGCCGCAAAGCTGAGAACTTCGACGAAGACGACATCGAACGATTCTGGGGTTTCGCGCCTGACCGCGTTGACTACCGCGCGGTGTTCAGCCTCGCCAAAGAACACGGCTGGATCAACCCGCGCAGCCGGGAAGCCGTCGACCTCGCTGCGGTGTTCGCCGGCCCGGACGCGGAGCTGCCGGCCGGCGCGTCGCTGGTGCCGCCGGCGCCCGCACTGCCGGCCCCCGTCGCGCTGCCCGAATGGGTGTCGCGCGTGCGCGACTGGACGCCACCCGACGACCTCGACACCCGCGCTGTAGTGGTGGAGTTCGCGGTCGACGGTTGGATACAGGCGGGCAAGGTCGGGGTGCTGGTGGCGGCAGGTGGCACAGGGAAAACGACCCTACTCCTGGTCCTGGGGATTTGCATCGCCCTGGGCCGCCCGTTCTTCGGGTGCCGGGTCAAGCGGGGTTCGTTCGTGCTGTTGTCGAATGATGACTCTCAGGATGATCTAAACGGGGCACTGGCGCGCGTGGTGCAGGCAATGCCACTTACCCCCCAAGACGCCGCCCTTGTGGCCGCTGCGGTCCGCGTGGTGAGCATGCAAGGCAGTGGGGGCCTCAAGACATTCACCGCGGCCGGCGGGAGCGCCCCAAACGCGACGGGGCTCGAAGACGTGCTCACCTACGCGCTCGAAGGCATTCCTGATTTGGTGGGCGTCGCCCTCGACACGCTCCGTCAATTTAGCGGCGGGAGCAGCAACGACGAACAAGTAATGAAGCTGACCATTGAGGGGGCGACGACCCTGGCGCGGAAAGTCGGCGCGTTCGTGATCCTGCCCCATCACACGGGGAAGCAGAATTACCGGGAAGGCGTGGCCGATCAGTACGCCGCCAGCGGTAGCGCCGCTATTTCAGACAACAGCCGATTCGTGCTGCTGCTGCAGTCGGCCACGTGGGCGGATGTTGAAAAGCAAATAGTGAGGCCGCCTCATGCCACGGGTAGCCCGCTAGTGCTGACATCGACGCGAGGTAGTTTGCTCGTGCGCTCGCCCGCACCGATGTTTCTGCACCGCGACGGGTTCAAGGTCGAGCGATTGGCTACTGCCACGCTGAGCGCTGGCGAACAAGAAACCCAGCGTGACCGCGAAATTTTGCAAGCGGTGCAGCACGGGATGCGGACGGGCCGGGCGATAAAAACGGACGTGGGCGGGAATGACGAGGCGCGGGCAAGTCGAATTCAAAGCCTGATGGAGCGGGGCCTTTTAACCAACGAAGGCAGCCCAAAACATGCGCAGTATTCGGTGACCTCTGATGGCGCGCAGATGCTGGTGCTTCCCCAAGTGCTTCCGGCGCGACAGCACACGCCGCCCGACTGGTCACAAGGGTTGATGCCTGCAAAGGTGCTTCCGGGAGGTGCTTCTCCCTTAGGCATGGGAATCACGGAAGCACCTGCACATGACTGACGTTTCACTACGTCATGTCAGGTGCTTTGAGGGTGGGCGTCTCCGGTGCTTCCGGGGTGCTTCCGAGAATCTGGAAGCACTTGCGCCACTGCGCGGGGCCGAGCGCGCGCTATTTACTGAGCGCCTTATTTCGCTATGACGTAACGCCCGCCGTAGGTAAGCCGAAGCAATGCCCCGGCGCGGCGAAAGGTAGTGCGTTTAAGCGCAACAACCGTGTGAACAATCGGCAATCGCGGCAACGTCGCCGCTAATTTTTCGGAGCACCAAATCATGCAAACCTAATGGAACAACTCGACCCCACCGGCTGCCGACTGGTACGCCGCATCGATCGAGCGCGACGCCCGCATAGTGCGCTATTGGTCCGGCACCGCGTGGTCGGCGCCGACGTGGCGGGTCGATGCGGAACCGTTCTATCGCGACCGCTGCCGCAACACACCAGCCGACATCGACGCGGGCGACGTGATCGAGTGGCAGCACCTACCTGCCGACGAGGCTGCACTGCTGACCGCCTGACCCGATAGACCACGACGCCCACAGTCGGC
>JAYVEB010000358.1:0-8546 GCA_043749095.1 Burkholderiales bacterium
GGTTCCCGTGTGAAAGTAGGACATCGTCAGGCTACTACTCTGAAACCCCCGTGCCCCTGAAGGTCCGGGGGTTTCGCCTTTGTGCGCCGCGATAATTGAAAACATGCTTGCTCGGCTGCAAAAACTCCTGCTTCTGGCATGGGTGACCGCCCTGTGTGTTTGGGTTTGGTTGTCCGGTGAATATCTGTCTTCTGTGTGGACGGGCGTGGGCGTGTTGGCCCTGCTGTCGGCACATGCTGGCGTACTTGCGTTTGAATTCACGCTGATGTATCGGGCGAATCGGCATGATCCGCAGCATCCCGTTCCAGCGTGGAGCGCGTTCACTGCCTGGGGTGCCGAAACCTTCCTATCGGCACGTGTGTTCTATTGGGACCAACCGTTTCGCTCGCACGCCGTCGGGGATCAACTCAGGCCGACGCAGCTGCCAGAGCAGCGTGCTGTCTTGTTGATCCACGGCTTGGTGTGCAATCGAGGGTTCTGGAATCCATGGATGCGCGAACTGAGGGCGCGCGAAATTCCCTGTCTGGCGATCACATTGGAGCCGGTCTTCGGCACGATCGACGATGGGGCTGAGGCTATCGATGCCGCCGTTCGCCAGGCAACGCAAGCCACTGGGCTGACCCCGGTGATTGTTGCTCACAGCATGGGGGGGCTGTCAGTGCGGGCGTGGTTGCGTGCCAAGTCGTCGGACCATCGAGTCCACCACATCATCACTATCGCGGCACCGCATCAAGGTACCGCTTTGGCGCGATACGCGAGCAGTGATGTGGGCAGACGCATGCGCGTCGGCAGTCGGTGGTTGACGGCACTGGCTACCGCCGAGCCGCTGTCGCGATACCGGCTGTTCACCTGCTTTTACGGGCATTGCGACAACATCGTGTTCCCGATGCGCGCCGCCACGTTGCCCGGCGCTGACAACCGGCATCTGGCCTCGGCGGCACATATCCAGATGGTGTATCGCGATGAGGTGTTTCGCGAAGTCGTTCGCCGGTTGGCGCCGAATGGCGATGAAGGCAGTGTCGTGCTCAGACGTCCAGACCCCGCAACAAGCTGAGCGTGGCTGCGGCCGACAGGTTCAGCAACTGGGCCACGTCGTTGACGTCGTCGGGGATGGCCGCGTTGTCCCATCCGGCTGCGGTGTGTCGGGCCAGCCGCACGCCCAGCATCACGCATTGAACATTGGAGTGCTTGGATTGCTTGTCGTCGGTGATGCGTACCAGCAGGTCGGGCAGATGCCATTCCAGCATCAAGGCGTGCTGCAGATCGAGCAGTTCGACATTCAACGTCCTGCGCTGCTCGGTGCTCGACCGCAGCGTGGAGTCGGCACGCTGCGCGGTGCCGATTGCCAGCGCCAAGTCGGGTGCATGACACCACAGCAGCATCTCGGCAAAGTCATGCAGCAGCGCAGCTTGGTGAATGACCGCCGCATCCGGATCGAAGCGGTGCACGGCGAACGAAAGCGCGAAGTTCGCGGACCGGCTAGCTCGGCGCAGCACCTCTTTCAATCCGGCCAGTGCTTCAGGGTGATCCGCCAGCATGTTCTCGAGCACGGGCTGCGGTCCAAACGCTCGGAAGAAGGGTGAGATGCCCATCATCACCAGCGTGGACGTCACCGTTTCGGGTTCGGTCACCACGCGCGCTGAGCGGTTCTTGGCGCCGTAGGCCATCACCTTCAGCGTCATCAGCGGGTCGTCGGCAATCATCTCGCCAATCAGGTTGGCATCGACATCGTCCTCGCGCTCGCGCATCGCCTCGAGCGCATCGGCGGTGTCTGCCATTACCGGGATCTCGGCGTCACGGAAGCACGCGACCCAGGCCGACAGGTCGGCCGGCGGCCGCTTCAGGCGGGTGAACTCAGGCGTCGGTGTAGGGTTGAACATGGCGGGCGTCGAATGCGGAGCGTGCATGCACCCCTCTCATTTCGTTATCGGTGCATGTTCGCACCGCTGTAGCCCGGGTCAGCCCTTGCTCAGCGTTTTAACAGCGTTGCTTTCAGCGGTATACCGACCTCCTTGTTGACGAACTGCATCGTAGCCACCCGGCTCAGATCCACATCGCCGGGGTGGTACAGGCCGGCCTTGACCATCTGCTGATAGAAGTCCTGGATGCGCGCCGGATTCATCGCACAGATGCCCAGCGTCAGCGCCGCGCCCGAATCGACGATGCCCTGCTGCTTCATCAAGGCCACCGACGCCTCGAGTTCGGCATCGCTCATCTCCGGGTTGTCGCGCTTCATCAGCGCGTGTGCCGCGCTGCGGTCGCCGTACAGGTAGTTGACCCAGCCGATGATCGACGCATCGACGAAGCGCTGCACCAGCGCAGGCTGCTTCGCAACCATCTCCGCGCGTGCTTCGATTACCGTCGAGTAGGTGCTGAAGCCGTGATCAGCCAGCAGGTGTACCACCGGTTTGAAGTGCCCCTGGTCTTCGACATAGATCGGCTCCGCCACCGAATAGCCTTGCTGGATCGCCCTCGGGTTGGCAAGGAAGGGGCCGAGGTTGTAGTTGTAGGGCTTCAGGGCCTCGTCGCGAAAACCGTGCGCAACCTTCAGCCACTGCCACCAGCTGAACTGCGCGTCTTTCGCAATCAGCGCCAGCGGGGCCGATTTCAGCGCCCCGAAATTCTCGTAGCCCTGGCCCGGGTGCGCGATCAGCGCCTGCGGGTCCTTCTGGAACATGCTGGCCACGACGATGGTGGGCACGCGATTCTTCACGTTGTCGAAGCTGTGCAGCAGGTTGCCCGTCATCAGGAAATCGATGCGCCCTGCCGGCAGCAGCGGCCGATTGTTCACTTGCGGGCCGCCTTGCAGCAGGGTCACGTCCAGCCCGTACTTCTTGTACGTTCCGTCGGCGATCGCCTGGTAGAAGCCGCCATGCGCTGCCTGGGCCTTCCAGTTGGTGGCGAAGCGCACCTTGTCGTCGGCATGTGCCCATGTGGCCGACAGGCATGTCGCCACAACCAGCCAACGGACCCATGCAGGGCGAAAGAAAGCGTTCAGCATTAATGGCTCCTGGGTTCCAGTGATTCCCGCGACTACTCCAACGCATGCCATCGGGCCAGCAGCCGGCGAGACAGCACGTTTGATGCACCATAGATCATCAGCCCGGTCGCCACCAACAGCAGCAAGGCGGCAAACATCTTCGGCGTCTCGGTGCGAAAACTCGCCTCCAGGATGCGCGAGGCCAGACCCGTTTCTCGCCCCGCCGCACCAGCCACCATCTCGGCAGTGACCGCACCGATCAGGCTCAGCCCGCCCGACACCTTCAGACCGGCGACGAAGTACGGCAGCGCACTCGGCATCAGCAGCAGCCGCAGCCGCTGCAGCGGTGTGGCGCGGTAGAGCCGGAACAGATCGCGCAGCAACGGGTCGGCTGCGCGCAAGCCCATCACGGTGTTCGACAGGATCGGAAAGAAGGCGACGATCCAGGCGCACAGCAGCAGCGCGGCGGTGGTGCTGTCGATGTAGATCAGCATCAGCGGCGCGATCGCGACAACCGGCGTCACCTGCAACACCACCGCCAGCGGCAGCAGCACCGCTTCAAGCGATGCCGACAATGTGAACACCGCAGCGATCAGCACACCGCCCAGACAGGCCAGCGCCAGTGCGCCGAAAGTGATCTTCAGAGTGAACCACCAGCTCATCGCCAGCGAGCCGAAGTTGGCGAACAGCGTTTGCAACACCAGGCTGGGGGCGGGCAGGGTGTACGACGGAATCTGCGCGATGCGCACCAGCGCTTCCCAGGCCAGCAGCCAGCCGATCACGCTCAGCAGCGGCAGCCATCGCCTCACGCGCCCAGCCCGTCTGCCACCGAGGCGGCTTCCAGCGCCTGCGTCACCTTGCGGCAGGCCTGCGCGTAGCGCTGCGAGGTGCGGAATTCGGCGGTGCGTGGCACCGGTTCGTCGACGATGACCTCGGCCACGATGCGGCCGGGCCGCGCGCCCATCAACAGCACGCGCTGGCTCAGGAACACCGCCTCGAACACGCTGTGGGTGACAAACAGCACCGCGAGTTCATTCGATTTCCACCACGCCAGCAGGTCGGCATTGAGCCGCTGGCGGGTGATCTCGTCGAGCGCAGCGAACGGTTCGTCCATCAGCAGCACGCGCGGCTGCGTGACCAGCGCGCGGGCGATCGAGGTGCGCATCCGCATGCCTCCGGACAGCTCGGCCGGAAAGGCCGCTTCGAAGTCGGCGAGGCCGACCGATGCCAACACCCGCCGCACCTCCGCCGTGGCCTCGGCCTTCGACCGTCCCGCCAGTCGCAGCGGCAGCCAGACGTTGTCGAACACACTGGCCCAGGGCATCAGCGTCGGGTCCTGGAACACGAAGGCGGTGTCGCGTGTGGTGTCATTACCGAGCGCGGGCGACACGATGTGCCCGCTGGTCGCCACATCGAGCCCGGCGACCAGCCGCAGCACCGTGCTCTTGCCGCAGCCCGAGGGCCCGAGCAGCGAGACGAACTCCCCCGCGCCGACGTCGAACGAGATGCCCTGCAAGGCCACCGTGCCGCGGGCGTAGCGCTTGACCACATCGCGCAGCGCGATCGTCGGCGCGGGCACGGCCGGAGCACTCATCTGCACCAGCGTGACCTCACTGGAACGCCACTTCGGCGAAGCTGCGCAGCTTGCGGCTGTGCAGCTGGTCGAAGCCTTGCTCGCGCAGCAATTCGAGCGCGCGGATGCCGATGCGCAGGTGCTGATCGACCCGCTCGCGGTAGAAGTGATTGGCCATGCCGGGCAGCTTGATCTCGCCGTGCAGCGGCTTGTCGCTGACGCACAGCAGCGTGCCGTAGGGCACGCGGAAGCGGAAGCCGTTGGCAGCGATGGTGGCGCTTTCCATGTCGAGCGCCACCGCGCGGCTCTGGCTGAAACGGCGATCCGGCGTCGTCGCTGCATGGTGCGAGGGCAGCAGCTCCCAGTTGCGGTTGTCGGTGCTGGCCACGGTGCCGGTGCGCATAATGCGTTTGAGCTCATAGCCCTGCAGTTGCGTCACCTCGGCGACGGCCGCTTCCAGCGCGACCTGCACCTCGGCCAGCGGCGGGATGGGCACCCACAGCGGCAGGTCTTCGTCGAGCACATGGTCCTCGCGCACATAGCCGTGCGCCAGCACATAGTCGCCCAGCTGCTGCGTGGTGCACAGGCCGGCGCAATGGCCCAGCATGATCCATACATGCGGGCGCAGCACCGCGATGTGGTCGGTGATGGTCTTCGCGTTCGAAGGGCCGACGCCGATGTTGACCATCGTGATGCCGGCGCGGTCGTCGCGCAGCAGGTGGTAGGCCGGCATCTGCGGCAGACGCGGCGCAGGCACGCCGAGTTCGTCGCCCGCCCGGACCGGCAGTCCGACACGTCGCCTAATCACACCGCCTGGCTCGACGAAGGCGGTGTACGCGCTGGTTGGATCGCTCATCGCCGCGTGGCCCAGGCGCACGAACTCGTCGATGTAGAACTGGTAGTTGGTGAACAGCACGAAGTTCTGGAAGTGATCGGGCGCGGTGCCGGTGTAGTGGCGCAGCCGGTGCAGCGAGTAGTCCACGCGCGGCGCGGTGAACAGCGACAGTGGCTGCCTGACCTTGCCGTCCTTGCCGGGCTCGGGTTCGTAGGTGCCGTTGGCAATGCCGTCGTCCATCGCGGCCAGGTCAGGCAGGTCGAACAGGTCGCGCATCAGCAGCCGGCGCGCCGGGTCCAGCGAGCCTTCGAGGTGGTCGTTGTCGCCCAGCGAAAAATGCACCGGGATCGGCTGCGCGCTGGTGCCGATCTCGATCGACACTTGGTGGTTGCGCAGCAGCAGCTCGAACTGCTGCCGGTAGTAGTCGCCGAACAGGTCCGGCCGCGTCACTGTCGTCTCGAAGGTGCCCGGGCCGGCGACGAAGCCGAAGCTCAGTCGTGAATCGGCGCGCGCGACGGTGTCGGTGCGCACGCGCACATACGGGTAACAGGCACGCACCCGCGTGGCCAGCGCCTCACCGGCGACGAAGCGACCGAGTGCATCGCGCAGGTGCGCCACGTTGCCGTCATAGATGCCGCGCAGATGGGCCACCGCCGAATCGGCGTCGTCAAAGTGGCTGGGGGCGATGTAGGGCGGGACGATCGGCATGGGCGCGCTTTCCAGTGACAAGCCGCATTCTCACCGTCGCGGCCGCATCCCGCAGCTACAGCCTCAGGCGCTTGCAGATCTCCAGCACCGCCACCGACTGGTTCATCGTGTAGAAATGCAGGCCTGGCACGCCAGCGGTGCGCAGCTGATCGCACAGGTCGGTGATCACATCGAGGCCGAAGGCGCGGATCGATTCGCTGTCGTCGCCAAAGCCGGCGAGCCGCAGCCGCATCCAGCGCGGGATCTCGGTGCCACAGCCATCGGCAAACCGCATGATGCTGCTGGCGTTGGTGATCGGCATGATGCCGGGCACGACCGGGATGTCGGCGCCCAGTGCATAGGCATCGTCGACAAAGCGGAAGTAGGCGTCGGTGTTGAACAACATCTGCGTGATCGCGCTGTTCGCGCCGGCCTTCACCTTGGTGGCGTAGGCCTGCAGGTCCGCCTGCGGCGACGCGGCCTGCGGGTGCATTTCGGGGTAGGCCGCGACCTCGATGTGGAAGTGGTCACCGGTTTCCTGGCGAATGAATGCGACCAAGTCGCTGGCATAGCGGAGTTCGCCGGATCGGCCGTAGCCGCTGGGCAGGTCGCCGCGCAGCGCAACGATGCGGCGCAGGCCGGCGGTCTTGAACTGCGCTAGCTGTTCGCGCACGCCGGTGACGCTTGCCCCGATGCAGGAAAAGTGCGGCGCTGCCTCGATGTGCTCGGCCTGGATCGCCCGCACGGTGGCCAGCGTGCCGTCCTGCGTGCCGCCGCCCGCTCCATACGTGACCGAACAAAAATCCGGCTTCAACGCGTACAGCTGCTGTCGCACGGCCGCCAGCTTGACCACGCCTTCGGGCGTCTTCGGCGGGAAGAATTCGAGACTCAGCGGAAGTTTGTTGCTCATGGTGATTCAGCGGCGCTCAGGTGTCGGGCTGCGCCCACACGAAGAATTCGATGTTGCCTGCGGTGACGCCGTGGCCGGTGCCGGTGACCGCGCTCTGGAAATAGTCGCGCACCCTGAGGCCCAGTTCAGCGCAGGCCGTGCGAATGCGGGTTTCGACCTCTTGAAAGCTGCGCGCGCTTTTGACGATGCCGCCCTTGCCGATGTGTTCGGGCTGCAGTTCGAACTGCGGCTTTACCAGCATCAGCAGCTGCCCCGTCGGTTTCAGGTAGCGGCGCAGCGTCGGCAGCACCAGCGTCAGAGAAATGAATGACAGGTCTCCGGTCACGATGTCGAATGAGCCCTCGGCGTTCGCCGCAGCGAATGCGCTGCCGGCGACATCGCGCGCATTGACGCCTTCATGGCATTCAACGCGTGGGTCGGCAATCAGCCGCGTGTGCAGTTGGCCGTGGCCGACCTCGATGCCGACCACCTGCGCCGCGCCACGCTGCAACAGCAGGTCGGTGAAGCCGCCGGTGCTCTGCCCGGCATCGAGGCCCTTTGCACCTTCGATCGCGAAGCCGCAACGCTCAAGCGCGGCTTCCAGCTTCAGCCCGCCGCGCGACACGAAGCGCAGCTCTGCATCGTCAGTGACTTCGACCTGGCAACCCTCCGGCAAGTCTTCACCGGCCTTACGCGGCACCGCCCAGCCCTTCGGGCCGAACCAGCGCACGGCACCCGCATCGATCAGCCGCTGCGCGGCCGATCGCGTGGGCGCGAGGCCGCGCTGTAGAAGCAACTGATCAGCACGCAATGCAGCTCAATACCGGTATGTGTCGGGCTTGTACGGGCCGGCCTTCGACACACCGATGTAGCCGGCCTGTTCGTCCGACAGCTCGGTCAGCATCGCGCCAACCTTCTTCAGGTGCAGCCGCGCGACCTTCTCGTCGAGGTGCTTGGGCAGCACATAGACCTTGCCGTTCTCGTACTGGCTGCTCTTGGTGAACAGCTCGATCTGCGCGATCGTCTGGTTCGCGAAGCTGGCCGACATCACGAAGCTTGGGTGCCCGGTTGCGCAGCCGAGGTTCACCAGGCGACCCTTGGCCAGCATGATGATCTTCTTGCCCGGCTTGCCGTCGACACCGGGGAACTTGATGTGGTCGACCTGGGGCTTGATCTCGTCCCACTGGCACTTCTCGAGCGATGCGACGTCGATCTCGTTGTCGAAGTGGCCGATGTTGCAGACGATCGCCTGGTCTTTCATGGCCGCCATGTGGGCGTAGGTGATGACGTCCTTGTTGCCGGTGGCGCTGACGAAGATGTCGGCCTTGTCGGCGGCGTACTCCATCGTCACGACCTTGTAGCCTTCCATCGCCGCCTGCAACGCGTTGATCGGATCGATTTCGGTGACCCAGACCTGCGCGCTCAAGGCACGCAGTGCCTGCGCCGAACCCTTGCCGACGTCACCGTAACCGGCCACCACGGCCACCTTGCCGGCGATCATCACGTCGGTGGCGCGCTTGATCGCGTCGACCAGCGATTCGCGGCAGCCGTACAGGTTGTCGAACTTGCTCTTCGTGACGCT
>JAYVEB010000359.1:0-23116 GCA_043749095.1 Burkholderiales bacterium
CTGCGCTCCATCCTGGCCCGCCTGCTGCGCGCCGCCTGCCTTTCAACTCCCGCCCCAGCTCAGTTCATTCGTGCGGCTGAGGTTGGTCGCTAATCAGGAAGCACGATGTAGGGAACCAGCAGGTGGTGAGCGATGAAGAACAATTTAGCCTGGGCCACCGTCGAAAAAACCGTTGCGGTCGCCAATGTTGCCGTCCAGGGAGCAGGTGCACGCGATTTTTCAACAGCTGATAGAGCGCCCCTGAAAAGAACATATAAGCCAGGCGAAAGCGCTCGTCGATTTCGCCGTGAAAAAACCAGTTGCTGAAGTGCTTGCACGCTGAGAGCGCCGTGACAAGCACCACGGCGGCCACAAAAATCCTTGCGCTGGGCATGCTCCGGATTCGGGGCACGACAAGTATCGCCAGCCACAGCATCAGCAGTCCCGCATACATCCTAATTTCCCATGGCAAGGTCCAAAGCGAGCCGTTGATGCCTGCCTTGTAGGGAAGCTCATTGAAGACGCCAGGCAGCGTTCCTGTGATTCCCCCGATCACGGTCAGGTCCTTGACGAGAAAATTCAGTGTTTGATCATCACGCAGGTATGGCCCCGCCGGCAGACTGGTGAAGTGGAGTCCGATCAGGAACACCGAAATCAGTGTCATGACCCAAAGTCCCGGGAAGATGCGAAACAGCCGTCCGATGAGGAAATCCAGCGCACTTTAGCTTTTGACCAGACTGGCGGTGACAAGGAAGCCGCTGGTCGCGAAGAACAGGTCAACGGCGATCGACCCCGGTGTCATTCCGATGTGATGCCCCCAGGGCTCGCTTGAGGGATCGCCGGAAAAAAGCACAAAGCAATGACTGACAAGTACGGCCAACGAGGCGATCAACCTCAAGAGGTTGAAGTTGTTCTCGCGCCCGTTCGCGCCTGCTGACAGTTTCATTGCGAGACGAAGGCAAGCCTCGTCGCGGCCGCTCGCAACCGCTGCAGGTGTGGCGACAGAGCGACCGTCACGCGGCGGGTGTCCAGCCGGCAGCCCCGGCCAGGGCCATTCCCAGGTAACGCAGCTTCGCCGGATGGCGCCGCCAGGCATCGACCATGGCCTGCACCCCAACGCGTCGATCGCCACTGGCCAGGTGCTGGCGGCCGTACTCCATCCGGTACCGCGCGACCAACTGCTGGAATTCGGCGCGGTCGATGGCCTTGCCATCGGGCCCGACCAGGCCCCAGTCCTTCTCGGCGCGCAGCAGCAGGTCACTGCGGAAATCGCGCGGCCGGGCGACCCGGCTGCCTTGATTCAGGTGCTGCCGGTACAGCGTGCTGGGCCAGTGCATCTGGGCGAAGCGGTAGTGCCGCGAGATGCGCAGGAACAGGTCCCAGTCCTCGCTGTAGGCCAGATCGACGTCGAACAGGCCGCATTTCTCCAAGGCTTCGCGTCGAATCAGTGCGGAGCTGGTGAGCGCACAGCTGTCGCGCATGAACTGGTGGTAGACCCAGCCGGTGAACTCGGCGTCGAGCGTGTCTTCATCAGACGCCGGCCGCAACGACTCCGGCGGCGGGAACACGCCGTCCGCGGCGTGCCAGCGGATGCAGGTGCTGTAGACCACGCCCAGCCCGGGCATCCGCTGCATCCAGTCCAATTGGCGCTCCAGCTTTTCTGCGAACCAGTAGTCGTCGTGGTCCATGAAGCACAGGTAGCGCCCGCGTGACTCTGCGTAGCCGCGGTTGCGCGCCACGCACACGCCGGCGTTGGCCTGCTGCACGACGCGCACGCGCGGGTCGATGGTTGACGCGATGGCCACCGTGGCGTCGGTCGAGCCGTCGTCGACGACGATCACCTCCCAGTCGCTGACGGTCTGCGCCACGATGCCTTGCAACGTCTGGCGGATGTAGCGCTCGCAGTTGTAGCTGGGGATGACGATGCTGACCAAGGGCCGCGCGCCCGCACCGGCTGCTGGGCGGGCGGCCTCGCTGCCGTGGTGTGGGATGTCGTCGGGCATGGCCGCGTATGGGTGTTTCAAGCGCCGTCGATCTTGCGCTGCAGGAAGGCCTGCAGACTGCCGACGGTGGCGAACACTTCGCCATCGATCTCTTCGTCGTCGACCGAGATGCCCCAGCGCTCCTCGGCTGCGTTGATGATCGCCATCACGCCCATCGAGTCGAGCTCGGGCACCGTGCCGGCCAGCGGCGAATCGGCGCGCAGGCGCAGGCCGCGGCCTTCGAGCACCAGCGTGTCATCGAGCATCTTCAAGAGTTCGGCCAGCACGGATGTGTCCTTGAAAGTGGGTGCTCGTTACTGGGCCAAATCGAAGGCCAGCGACTCGCTGTACAGGTAATCGACGGTGGCAGGGTCCAGCGTCTGGGTGCGCACCAGCTTGCGATTGAAACCGCTTTGCACATGGCAGGGCCAGGGCGGCGTGCGGTCAAGGAAGCGGCACTCCACCAGCGTGAACAGATGCCCGCGCATCAGGCCATGCGCGGTCACGCTGCGCAAGCAGCGCGCGAACACCGCCCGATCGCTGACGTGCAGCACCAGCGCTGCCGGCAACTGGCGCACCTGCGAACGCCGGGTGACGACATGGCACCAGCCGTCCGCGCCACCCACCACCAGATGCGACAGCCAGGGCAGCTCGCGGTGGTCCTCATACGCCTGCAGCGCCTCGCCCTTCAGGTGGGATCGAATCTGCTCGTCTTGCGTCAGCACCTGAACACCGGGCTGCCAACCGGGGAGGTTGACGATCACCGCGCGGCGATCGTCGAGTTCGGTGAACTTGAGGAAGCGCAGCGTCGCGCCCACCACGGGGGTGGGCGAGAAGTCGGTGTAGGTCCTGTCGCCCTGGGCCAGCACGGCCATCGCCAGCCGGGTGCTGTGCTGGCGGTGCGAATGGAGCACGCACCAGCTGGTGATGTTGCAGAAGCGTTCCGGCTGGCCCTTGATCTGGCGGTCGGCATAGAGCGCGCCGATGCCGCCGACGAGCACGCCCTGGTCGCGCAGCGCGAAGCCGTAGTTCGGCGATTCAGGGCGCCGGTTGCGCCGGAAGTCGGCCGACCAGACGGCAGGCGTGCGCTCGCGTTTCAGATGCTCGTGCAGGAAGGCCGCGAACTCGTCGAGGGTGTCGTCCTCGATCGGCTCGATCGTGGGCCGCGCCTTGGTGTTCATGCGGCCCGGGAGGAGACCGGTTGCTCGGCCAGCCAGTCGAGTGCCCAGCGCACGACCTGGTCGCGTTGGGCGGCCGACGAGAAGGTGTGGTCACCCTCGGCCAGGTCGTGGCGCCGTGTGTCGTGGTCAGCCAGGGCCTGCTGCCAGGCCGGCGAGGCTTTGACGATCACGTCGAATTCGCGCGCGATCAGGTCCCGGCCGCTTTGCACCATCAACAGGCGGCCCTGGAAACGGTTCAGGCCGAGCAGCAGCCCCTCGGTGAGCGGCAGGCTGCGCGGGATGGCGGCGTTCAGCGAATCGCTGGCTGCAGCCGACGTGCTCGGGCCTTTTTGCCGTGCCTGCTGCAGCAACTCAACAGCCGATTTTGCCGAGGTCAGCAGATTCAGCCTGCCTTTGAACAGCTTGCGCCAAAAGCTAGGTTGCAGCAGTCGTTGCAGGTAGTAGTAGCGCAGCGTTGCCTGGGCGGCCAGCGCGCGGGTGCGCACCCACAGATTGAGCAGCACCGCGCCGGTGACGCGCGGGTCGCGAAAGGCGTAGTACAGCGCGGCCGATGCAGCGCTGCATTCGCCCCACAGCACGATCTCGCGAACGCTCGGGCATTCGACCACCAAGCGGTCGATGGCGCAGCGGATGTCGTCATCGAGCGCGGTGAAGCCTTCGAAGTCGCCCGGCGAATCGCCCATGCCGATGTGATCGAAGCGCAGCACCGGGTAGCCTGCTTCGCTGAGCCTTCGCGCCCACAGCGTCAGCTGGCGGTGCCCGCCGACCCGGTACTGCGGCCCGCCGCCGACGACCATCACGATGGCGCGGGTGGCGGCATGCGCCGCGGCCACCGGGCGGTGCAGGATGGCCACCAGCGGGCCCTTGCTGCCCTCGATGGTGAAGGTCGATTCGTTCATCCGCGAGCCCCGCGTGCGTCGAGCCAGCGCGTCGTGCGGGCCACGGCGTCGGGCGCCACGGCCCTTTCATGTGCTTGCCAGAACGGTGGGCCCTCGAACATCGCGGTGGTCAGCACCACACCACCGCCTGGCCAGGTCTGCAGCAACTTGCGACTGGGGGCGCTGAGCTCGTTGCCTTCGCCGGTCGATTGTTCGAGCCAGAAGACCGGCGTGCCATTCGCCAGCGTGACGGCCTGCAGCGTGGCGGCCTCGATCGCCGACGCCAGCAACGGATGGATCTCGTAGCCAACGATTTCAACGCTGCGCCCCGCCTGCCATTCCTGTCGCATCGTGGCCGTGGTGAGCTTGGGCAGGTCGCTGCGGTCCATCTGCGCGGCGATCTTCACGCGCATGAACTGGTTCAGGTGGACCTTGCCTTCGGACACGGCCTGCCACAGCAGCAGCGCCAGCGCGGGGTCGGCCAGGCGTGCGTGCAACTCGGCGGCCAGGATGGCACCGAGCCGGATGCCCCACAGGGCCACGCAGCCGCCGGGCTGCGCCTGCAGCCAAGCGTGGCCTGCGGCCAGGTTGTCCAGCCAGACGGGCCAGCGTGCATCGACATAGCCGCCTTCGCTGTCGCCGGTGCCCTGCAGATCGACCACCAGCGTGCCGATGCCGATCTGCGCCAGCGCCTGTGCCTGCAGCGTGACCATGCTGCGGCACCGGTTCATCTCTTCGTTGAAGGGCAGGGCGCACAGCACGTGCCCGTGCACCGTCACGCCGGAGGGTGGTTGGTGGTGCAGCGCGAAGAGCCGCCCCGCGGGCGTCTCCATGAAAAAGGGGTGGCAGCTCGCTGGGGCGCGCCGTGATTCGGTGACCGCCGCCATGGTTCAGGACGCGGCCTTGCTCCGCAGCAAGTAGTCGGCCATCTGGGCGGCCGAGCCCAGGTTGTCGATCGTCATGTCGCTGTCGGGGATGCGGAAACGGTAGGTGGCCTCGAACCACGCGATGAGGTCGAGCAGGCCGGCCGAGTCGATGTAGCCGCTGGCCGGAATGAGCTCGTCGAATGCCAGGTCGCTGGCGTCGCAGCCGAGTTGGTCAGCCAGTTCGATCACCTTGGTCTTGATGGCTTGCTGTATCGCGTCGCGGTCGAGGTTCATGTGCAGTGAGGTTCGATGGTTTGCGGGCTCGGGCTCAGTCGCTCTTGCGGGGGCGGCTGAGCTTGCGCAGCAGCGCTGCCACGGCGCCGCCGTGCAGCACGCGGTGGTCGTAGGTGGCGCCCAGCACGGCCTGGCCGTCGGCGCTGACGGCGTGGGCGACCATGATCGCGCTGTGCGGCGCGAGGATCGGGATGTGCCGGCTGACGTTCCACCGCGCCATGCTCGAGAACCCGATCGTCGCGCCCTGCGTCTCCAGCGGGCTCAGCTGGTGCGCCGCGGCGCGCCGTTGCAGACCCGAGAGTTGCTTGACGAAGTCCAGTTCGCCCGCGGCAGCTGCATTGCGCACCACCGCCAGGTACAGCACGTCACCGGCCTGCACCGTGAAGCCCAGGTTTACCTCGGTGTATTCGTGCCGCTGGTCGCCGGCCAGGGTGGCGTTCAGCTTCGGCGACTCGACCGCCAGCTCGACCAGCCGCCAGGCCATCAGCGCCAGCATTGGGTTCAGCAGCAGCCCGTGTTGGTTACCGAACTGCTTCGCATGGGTGTCCCACGGTGCCGGGTCGTACGGCAGCTCGATGTAGCCGGCCACCGCGTGATCGCGATGCCAGGTCACCGTGGCGAGCATGCCGCGCTCGTCAGGGCGCAATGCGACGCTTCGGCCTTCGACCTCCGGCGCTGCCGCCGCGGCGGTTGCCGATGGGCCTTTGGCCACGGTGGGAGACAAGCCGCGTTCTGCCACGTAACGCTCGACGTCGTCCGCACTCAGTCGTGCCGACGACGCAGGAACCTGGGACGCGCGCAGGCCGAAGCGCAGCATTAGTGAGCGCGCCTTGGCGGTGGGTGTGGCCTCGCCGGTGCCACCGTCGGATGGCGCCGCGGCGGCCGATGCAGTGGCCGATGCAGTGGGCGCTTTCTCGTCGGCGGTCTCGCCCAACCACAGCAGCACCGCGCCCACCCGGGCCATGGCGTCGCGCTGGGCGTCGATCCGGATGACAAAGCCCGCGGCCGGCGATTCAACATCGACGACGGCCTTGTCGGTTTCGACGGCTGCAAGCACCTGGCCGGCCGTCACCGGCGAGCCGATCTCGATCTTCAGCTCGACCAGCCTGACTTCGTCGTCGTTGTTGTTGACGCGGGGAACGTGGACGGGGGTGGCCATGGCGCGGGGTTCGTCTGCGGTCAGGTGGGTGGTCAGAACAGGGCAAGGATACGGGCCAGGATGGCCTGTTCGTCGGGAAGCTGCGACACCTCAAGCGAGCGTGCCGCCGCGATCGGTACCGCGGGCATGCCGATGCGCAGGACCTGCCCGCGGTAGCCGGACTCGGCCAGCAGCGCGAGGATCTCGGCGCCGACGCCGTACTCGTGATGTGATTCCTCGATGACGGCGACGCGCGGTGCGGCCATCAAGGCTTCGCGCAACTGCTGTCGCGGCAGCGGCGACAGCAAGGCCGGCGCGACGATGCGCACCTCGAGCTCCTCGTCGTCGCTCAGCTGCTGAGCCACCCGCTCGACGATGGGCAGCATGCCGCCGTAGCAGACCAGTACGACGTCGGCGTCGACCGGGCCCTGGCTGAGGGTGGGGAACAGCTCGCTGCCGAGGTCGCCGGGCACCGTCGCCAGTGGCGCATAGCCAGCGGGCGACTGGGCCTCGCCATAGAGCAGCTTGTGTTCGAGGAAGACGGTCGGATTCGGCCAGCGCATCACTGCGTCGACGAGCAACTGACCGACGTTGTGGCGGTGGCTGCCATAGAGCACCGTGAGGCCGGGCACCGAGACGAGCAGGTTTTCCGGGCTCTGGCTGTGCGTGGGCCCGTAGCCGCGGCGGCCGCCGCAGGGCGTGCGCATCACCAGCGGCACGCTGACCTCGGGGAACATGCCGGGGAACTTGA
Source organism: Burkholderiales bacterium (assembly GCA_043749095.1). Lineage (GTDB taxonomy): Bacteria > Pseudomonadota > Gammaproteobacteria > Burkholderiales > Burkholderiaceae_C > PBB1. The sequence goes on from JAYVEB010000359.1 coordinate 7,070, forward strand.
CCGCGTGGTTGTAGAGCTGGTCCATGCACAGCGTCATGAAGTCGGCGAACATGATCTCGACGATCGGTCGCTGTCCGGCCAGCGCCAGACCGATGCCCGTACCGGTGATGCCGGCTTCGCTGATCGGTGTCGAGATGACACGTCCCGGAAACGCTTCTGACAGGCCGGCAGTGACCTTGAAGGCGCCACCATAGGGCTCGTGCAGGTCTTCCCCCAGCACCAGCACGTCAGGCGACTGCGCCAGCAGCGAGCGCAGCGCGGCGTTGATGGCGCCGCGAACGTTGGCGGCTGCTACGGGCTGCGCCAGCGCAGGCAGTGGCGGGGTGGCAGGCCGCAAGGCGTGCTCGGGCACCACGTCGAAGTGCGATGGCGGCGAGGCCATCGCCGCGGCTTCGACCTCCTTGAGCAAGCCCTTGTTACGGGCTTCGATGGCGGTGCGCTCGGCGACCGGCAGCCGACGGCCCAGGGCGGACAGCGGGTCGCGCGTCTGGATGCGATCGAGCTCCTCGGCCGGGCGCAGGTCGTCGCCCTTGCTGTGCGGGCCGAGCCGGCAGGTGTCGACGACCAGCATGCCGGGGCCGCTGCCGTCGCGCAGTGAGTCGACGAGCTGCTGCACGCTGGCCGAAAAGCTGGTCGCCGCATCGTCGAGCCGCCAGGTCTTCAGGCCGAAGGCGGCACCGCGCGCGCAGATGTCGCCACCGCCCAGCGTCGACGTCGTCGGCGTGGTCTGGGCGATGCCGTTGTTTTCGACCACGAACAGCACAGGCAGCTTCCAGATGGCCGCCATGTTCATGCTTTCGTAGAGCAGGCCTTCGCCGAGCGTGCCGTCACCGATCATCACGCAGACCAGGCTGCGGCTGCCGCGACGCCGGCGTTCAAGGGCCAGGCCGACCGCGATCGCGGTCATGCCGGCCTGTACGCCGTTGCTGTGGAAGTGGCGCAGCGCGATGTGCTGCGAGCCACCGTAGCCGCGGCACACGCCGGCCTCGCGGCCCATGATCTCGGCCACCAGGCCCAAAGGGTCGCCTGAGTAGGTCAGGAAGTGGCCATGGTTGCGGTGGTTCGAGAGCACCACGTCGTCGATGTCATGGAGCGCCCGCACCACGGCCATCTGGCAGAGTTCCTGGCCCAGACAGGTATGCGTCGTGCCCGACAGCAGCCCGCGGCCGAACAGGTCGAGGATCAGCTGCTCGGTCTGGCGGATGAGGTTGCCGTAAGCGAACAGGCTGCTATCGTCTGTGGCGATGCAAGGTTTGCCTGCGATGTCGCGGTCAAAGCCGGGGATGTCTGAAGCCATGGATGAGCGGAGTCTTTTCATTGACGCAGTGACTGCGACCGATCGCGGAGTATGCCAACGCACGCTGCCGCGGCAGTCGGGCAGCATCTCCAAATGTGCGCGAGCGCGTCGGTTTTCAGGCAATGGATCACGGTTGCCGATCACTTGTTCTCGTGGTTGAAACCGCGCGTTTCCCGCGCCACGCTGAATCGTCAGCGCCTGTGGCATCTGACGAATCGCTGTCCCGGTGAAACCGTTGCCACGATTTGTTCGCTGGCTGGGTGCCCTGTTGCTGCTGGTCGTTGTGTGCCTGACCGCGCTGGTGGGCTTGAGCGTTCATCTGGGCCAGACGCCCGGCCGGCTGATGGACTACGCCGATCGTCGACTGGAAGGCCATCCCAAGCTGGAGGCCATCGCACTGCCGGTGATGGGGATCGTGCGCACGGCGTTGAACGAGCCCTCGCAGCGTGAACGGCAAAGCCGCCCCTTCCAGATCCCCGCGCCACCGCCGTCGATTCGAACGGCTGAACACCCTGCTGAAGTTGCTGCCGGTCGAATCCTGCGCGTCGGGCCCGCTGAAGCCATCCACAGCATCGCCGAGGCCGCACGCCTCGCACAGGATGGCGACACAGTGGAGATCGTCGCCGGGGACTACCGGGGTGATGTGGCGCTGTGGCAGCAGCGGCGCCTGGCTATACGCGGCGTGGGCGGGCATGCCCGCCTCTACGCCGATGGCCGCAGTGCGGAAGACAAGGCCGTCTGGGTGATACGCAACGGCGATTTCGATATCTCTGGCATCGACTTCATCGGCGCCCGGGTCGACGACCACAACGGTGCGGGCATCCGCTTCGAGGGCGGACATCTGATCATCCGCGATTGTCTTTTCTGGGGAAATGAAAGCGGACTGCTGACCTCCAACACGCCTGACTCAAGGCTGGAGATCGAGAACAGCGAATTTGGCTACAACGGCGATGGTGGGGGGCAGAGCCACCACCTCTACGTCGGCGACATCGCTTCGCTGCGTGTAACCGGCAGCTATTTCCACCACGGCAACGTCGGCCATCTCATCAAGAGCCGTGCCGCGGTCAACGACATCCGCTACAACCGGATCACCGATGAGCAGGGCGGCCGCGCGAGCTATGAAGTCGACCTGCCCAATGGCGGCATCGCGGTGCTGGTGGGCAATGTCATCGAGCAGGGCCGCGACGGTGAAAACGCCACGTTGATCTCGTTCGGACAGGAGGGATACAAGCGGCCGGAAAATCGCCTGTACCTGATGAGCAATAGCCTCGTCAACGACCATCCGTATGGCGGCGCTTTCCTTCGCGCAGCGCCCGGTGCCGACAGCATCGTGTCGGCGAACAACATGCTGTCCGGCCTCGGTGGATATCACACCTCCGATCCCACACAGGTGCTCAATGATGTGACCGGCGACGGCTCACTGTTCGTCGATGCGGGGCATTACGACTATCGGCTCAGCGAGTCCGGTCGAATGGCACGTTTTCAGAAGCCGGTGGTCAGCACCTATCGCAACCTCGCCTTGGACCTTCGGGCCGAATACGTTCATCCTCGCAGCGTTCGTCCTCTGAGAGCGCCACCCGTGTACCCGGGGGCGGTGCAAAGCCTCTCGCCGTAGTGCACCCGACCGAACTCGATGCATTTGACCCCAGCTGCTTCCAACAAGCCTGTCCACGCTGCCATGACCCAGTTCCCGATCGTGGCGGGGGGGTTGTTGGTCGGCGGCCAAGCCCTGACGCTGCTGGCCGCGCGCGTGGGCGGCACGCCTTTCTACGCCTACGACCGCAGCCTGCTGTGCGCCCGAGTCACTGAGTTGCGCGCTGCACTGCCGCCAACCATCAAGCTGCACTACGCGATGAAGGCCAACCCGATGCCTGCCTTGGTCGGCTTGATGGCCGGCTGGGTCGATGGCATCGATGTTGCGTCGGCCGGCGAGATGGCCGTGGCGCTGGATGCCGGTGCCGCACCGCGCAACATCAGCTTTGCCGGGCCGGGCAAGCGTGACGCCGAACTCCGGCAGGCCGTGGCGTCGCAGGTGCTGGTCAATGTCGAGTCCGCACGCGAGTTACCGCTGCTGGCGCAAGCGTCGCAGCAGCTCGGGCTGCCGGCCCGGGTGGCGGTGCGCGTCAACCCGGATTTCGAGCTGAAGAGTGCGGGCGTGAAGATGGGTGGCGGCCCGAAGCCCTTCGGCATCGATGTCGAGCAGGTGTCCGAGGTGCTGAAACACATCGCGGACCTGGGCCTCGATTTCGAGGGGTTTCATCTGTACGCGGGTTCGCAGAACCTGCACGCGCCATCCATTTGCGAGGCGCAGCTGAAGTCGTATGAACTGGCTGTGCGTCTGGCCGACCTGGCACCGTGCGCGCCACGGTCGCTGAACCTTGGCGGTGGGTTCGGCATCCCGTATTTCCCTGGCGAGAGCCGGCTCGATCTGACACCGATCGGCGACAACCTGACCGGCCTGGTCGAGCGGGCACGCGCCGATTTGCCGGGCATGGCCCTGGTGATCGAGCTGGGCCGCTACCTCGTTGGCGAGGCCGGGATCTACGTGACCCGCATCGTTGATCGCAAGGTCTCACGCGGCCAGGTGTTTCTGGTCACCGACGGCGGCATGCATCACCACCTGTCGGCCTCCGGCAACTTCGGGCAGGTGGTCCGCAAGAACCACCCGGTCACGATCGGCAACCGCGCGGACGCGCCGGATCGTGAGCGTGCCTCGGTGGTCGGGCCCTTGTGCACCTCGCTCGACCTGCTGGCCGATCAGATGGATCTGCCTGTGGCACAGATCGGCGATCTGGTGGTGGTGTTCCAGTCGGGGGCGTACGGCGCCAGCGCCAGCCCGCAGAAGTTTCTGGGGCATCCACCCTGCACCGAGGTGCTGGTCTGATGGGCGCGGCCTGGCGTACTGCTTGGGTCGTCGAAGGCACATGACGCTGATCGCCTCGCGCCGGCATGGTTGACCGCGGCCGGCAGGTCTGGGCCGGCGGCGGCTGTGTGCTGGCCGCTGCAGCGGCCCTTGCCATGGGCCTGGCGCTGGCGCTGCATCACCCGCTGGCACCGGTCGTGGTCAGTGCGGTCTTCCTGCTGTGGTGCGCGTGTGTCGCCTGGCGGCCCGGCGCCTGGTTGTTCGTCTTGCCTGCGGCCTTGCCGTTTCTGAACTTCGCGCCGTGGACCGGTTGGATCACGGTCGAGGAGTTCGATCTGCTGTGCCTGGGTGTGGTTTGTGGCGGCTATGCGCGGATGGGGTTGCCGAGCATGGCACCGCTCGATGAGGCGGACGGATCTTCTGCGCAACGCCGGGCCTTCATCACCGCCGCCATCGTCTTCGCTGTCGCGAGTGCTGTGGCCTGCGTCCGCGGCATGTCGCTCGCGAATGGCGCGGTCTTCAGTCTCTTCCAGGGTTACGCTGATCCGCTGAACGCCTGGCGCGTGTCCAAGAGCGTGGCGTTCGCGGCGCTGCTGTGGCCCTTACTGCGGCGCGAGGTCCAGATCGACCCCTCTGCCTGCGTCCGCCGTCTGGCGGGGGGCGTGGTCGCCGGGCTGGCCGTGGTGGCGCTCGCGGTGCTGTGGGAGCGACTGGCTTACACCGGGCTGTGGGACTTCTCGACCCCCTACCGCACCACCGCGCTGTTCTGGGAAATGCATGTCGGCGGCGCGGCGATCGACGCTTACCTGGCGCTGGCCACGCCCTTCGTCGTCTGGGCCTTGTGGATCACCCGCACGCCGCTGCGCTGGGCCGCGCTGGCGGCGCTGGCGCTGCTCACCGGCTATGCCTGCCTGACCACGTTCTCGCGCGGAGTCTTCGGTGCGGTGCTCGGTTCCTTGCTGCTGCTGATCGTCTTGTTGCGCTGGCGGCGATTGCCGTATCTGCGCATCCGCTGGCGCACAGTGGCGGGTGTCGCGCTGGCGCTGGCGCTGGCGCTCGAGGTGGCCGCCGTGTTGGGGCTGGGCTCGTACATGCGTGAGCGCATCGGTTCCAGCGATCGGGATCTGGACAGCCGGCGCCAGCATTGGCACAACGGCGTGGGGCTGATGCGTGGACCCGCGGACTGGCTCCTCGGCATCGGCGCCGGACGCTTGCCGGCAGCGTATGCGCGCGAGGTTCCGCGTCGGGAATTTCCGGGCGAGGTTCAGTTCATCGGCGCTGCAGGTCCGCAGGACGCGGCTTTCGTTCGCGTGCTCGGGCCCAGGACGCGATCCGACATCGATGGCCTGCTCGCGTTGACGCAGCGCGTGGCGTTGAACCCCGTGGGACCGCATCAGGTGGCGTTCGACGTCCGTGCCACGGTGCAGACCGATGTGTACGTGTCCTTGTGCGAGTTGCACCTGCTGTATGCGAGGCATTGCCAGTCGGCCTGGATGCGTGTGCCGCCGACCGGTACTCAATGGCACCGCGGCAGGGCGGTGCTGCATGGACCGTCGCTCGATCCGGGCAGCTCCTGGGCGCCGCGACAAGGTGTGTTTTCAGTGGCCATCTTCGACGCGGGCCGCCAGATCGACGTCCGCAATCTCAGCCTTGTCGGCCTCAACCGGGTGGAACTGCTCGCCAACCGGGATTTCGACCAGAGCATGGCCCGCTGGTTCCCGTCGGCCCAGGGCTACTACGTCCCGTGGCACATCGACAGCCTGTGGCTCGAAGTACTGATCGAGCGCGGCGTGGTCGCCATGGGGGCGTTCGCCGTCTGCATGGCCTTGGCGGTGTGGTGTCTGGTCGGTGCGGTGCTGCGGCGCGGCACGGTGATCCATCCGATCGCTCCGTTCCTTGCCGCGTCGCTGTGCGGCGGCTTGTGCGTGGGCCTGGTCAGCAGCGTGATGGATGTGCCGCGTGTTGCGCTGCTGCTGATGTTGCTGGCGATCTTCTCGATCGAGATCAGTAACGCGCCGCGTGATCGTGGCGCTTCACGCGCGTTCGCTGACTGATCTGCCGTGTCAGCCTGAAGGCGTGGCCGCGGCGCCCTGACGCTGCGCCTGCAGGCTGTACCAGCGCATCGCCTCGGCCAGGCCCTCGCCGATGCGGTGGCTGGGCCGGTAGCCCAGGCGATCGGCGGCCTTGCCGATGTCGGCCTGCGAATGCAGCACGTCGCCGGGTCGGAAGTTGGCGTGCACCGGCTGCACGTCGCCCAACTGCGGGAAGGTCGGTGTCAGGTGCTGCCGCAGCAGCGCGAACAACTCGTTCAGGTTGGTTCGGTCGCCCACTGCCACGTTGTAGATCTGGTTGATGGCGTCAGCTTGCTGCGTGCAGCCGGCCAGCAGGTTGGCTTGCACCGCGTTGGCGACGAAGCAGAAGTCACGGCTGGTGTGACCATCGCCGTTGATCTGGACTGGCCGGCCGTCGATCAGCGCGGCAATCCATTTCGGGATCACCGCTGCATACGCGCCGTTCGGGTCCTGGCGTGGGCCGAACACATTGAAGTAGCGCAGGCCGATGCTCTGCAGCCCGTAGGCGCGTGCGAACACGTCGGCATACAGCTCGTTGACGAGCTTGGTCACCGCATAGGGTGACAGCGGCGCGCCGATGCGGTCTTCCACTTTCGGCAGCGCCGGGTGGTCGCCATAGGTCGAGCTGCTGGCCGCGTAGACGAAGCGCTGCACCTTCGCGTCGCGTGCAGCCACCAGCATGTTCAGGAAGCCATCGACGTTGACCGCGTTGGTGGTCACCGGATCAGCGAGTGAGCGCGGCACGCTGCCCAGCGCCGCCTGGTGCAGCACGACATCGATGCCGTCACACGCAGCGTGGCAGTCCGGCAGCTGGCGGATGTCGCCGCGGATGAACTTGAAGCGCGCCCAGCGTTCGGCGCTGACCAGCGCCTGCACCTCATCGAGGTTGCGCTGATGGCCGGTGGCGAAATTGTCCAGCCCGACCACGCGCTGACCCTGCATCAGCAAGGCTTCCAGCAGGTTCGACCCGATGAAGCCGGCGACGCCTGTCACCAGCCAGGTTTTCGGCGTGGCCCGCAGCGCGGACTGCAGCGCCTGGTAGGGCGTCACAGTCGCCACAGATCGTGCCCCGCCTGCCGCACCGCGGCGGGGTCGTAGACCGATTTCACGTCAGAGAACACCCCACCGGGTTTCAGCTTGCCAAGCAGCTGGGCCACGCCCATCTGCTTGTACGGCTGGTGAGCCACGGCGGCGATCATCGCTGAGGCCTGCGGCAGCTGATCCCATTCGGTCAGGCCGATGCCGTACTCGTGCTGGCATTCCTCGTTGTCGGCCAGCGGGTCGTGCACATGCACCTTGACGCCATAGGACCGCAACTCGCGGATCACATCGATGACCTTGCTGTTGCGCAGGTCGGGACAGTCTTCTTTAAAGGTCATGCCGAGCACGATGATGTCGGCATCCTTCACCGCCTGACCCGCCGCGATCATCCGCTTGATCGTCTGCTCGGCCACGTACTTGCCCATGCTGTCGTTGATGCGCCGACCGGCCAGGATCACCTGCGGCTGGTAGCCCAGCATCTCGGCCTTGTGCGTCAGGTAGTACGGGTCGACGCCGATGCAATGGCCGCCGACCAGACCGGGGCGGAACGGCAGGAAGTTCCACTTCGTACCCGCTGCTTCCAGCACTTCGAGGGTGTCGATGCCCATGCGGTTGAAGATCAGCGACAGCTCGTTCATCAGCGCGATGTTCAGGTCGCGCTGGGTGTTCTCGATCACCTTGGCCGCTTCGGCCACGCGGATGCTGCTGGCGGGGTAGACGCCCGCATCGATGATGTCGCCGTACAGCTTCTGCACGACCGCCAGCGTCTCGGGCGTGTCGCCCGACACCAGCTTGACGATCTTGGTCAGCGTGCGCAGCTTGTCGCCGGGGTTGATGCGTTCGGGCGAGTAGCCGATGTTGAAGTCCTGCTTCCACTTCAGGCCCGAGAACTTCTCCAGCACCGGCACGCAGATCTCTTCGGTCGCGCCGGGGTACACCGTGGATTCATAGACGACGATCGCGCCGCGCTTCATGTGCCGGCCGACGGTCTCCGAACTGCTGATGAGCGGAAAGAAATCGGGGCGCCGCGCGTCGTCGATCGGTGTCGGCACGGCGACCACGATGAAGTCGGCATCTTTCAAGGCCGCGCCATCGGTGGTGCAGTTCAGCAGCGTGGCCGCGCGCAGTTGCTCCGGCGACACCTCACCGGTCGGGTCCTCGAAGCGGCGATAGGCCTCGACCTTGCGCAGCGACAGATCGAACCCGATCGTCGGAAAGAGCTTGCCGAACTCGACCGCCAGCGGCAAACCGACGTAACCCAGGCCGACGACTGCGATGACGGGAGACTGAGGACTCATGTTCCAGACCGCTTCAAGAATAGGTAAGTAAGTCTCGCATGGCCGCTTTCAGCCACGCCCTGTTGATTCGTGAGTTGTGTGGCGATCCAGACGCATTTGCTTGCATCTTCACGCGTCCACTCGCTGGTGAACGACCGTTCAGTCGGGTTCGCGCCGTGGCCGCCACAGTCGCCAGAGCAGCGCCTTGCAACGACCGATCAGCGTCGGTTTGGGGCGACGGCGGCGCGGCGCGGCGACCGGTGGCGTGGCGAGTGCTGCGTTGACTTCATCGGCCCAGGTCGAATTGGTCGCCGTCTCGGGGCTGTGTGACGGGGCCGCCGGTGGCGGTTTGACGATGGCGGGCGTGAGCGCCCCAGGTTGGCTGGCCTGGAACGGTTCGCAATCGTTGTCAGTCGCCGTGCGGTTCAACGTGTCCTCGATGAGGGCGTAGACATCCTGTGTCTTGATCGGCGGGCGCACGGGCGTTGGTGGCTTGATCGGCGGTGGCGGCGACGCCGTTGAGTTGCGAGGGGCGATGGCGACCGACTGCGCGTGTGCGGCTACCAGCGCGGCCGCCACATCGGCGGGCGGTGCCGAGGTCGGTGGCGGCTTGACCGCAGCGACACCCGGCAACTTCAGCGAGAAATCGTCGAAGCCGGGGATGCGGCGGCGCAGCCCGGCCAAGGCCGGGCGCGCATCCTCGTTCAATGACAGCAGGAAGCTGGCCGGCAGCTGCGAGGCATTCAGCGCCTCGACCAGTTCGTCGGAGAATTCGGTGACGCCGTCACGTTGTGGTGGCAGGCGCAGGAACTCCTCGAATCGATCCAAAAGAACGATGAAGTGGACGTCGAAACGTTTGCCGAGGGCGTGGATGCTGTCGGTCAGTCGTTCGGTCGACGCATGGGGCGTCAGCTGGGACGTTGATTGGGGGGGCCGGGCGGCCCGCCGGAGGCAGGCCTGCAAGGCGGTCAGTGGCGTGCCCGACCAGTCGTCGAACAGCACCACCACCTCGCGCTTGCGGCGCGCGGCTCCGGCTCGTTGCCGTCGGTCGGGGAAGGGCACCACGACCCCGGTGTCGCGCGGTGGTGGCGAGGCTTGCTGATCTCCGCTGCGCCGCTGCAACAAGGGCAGCAGCGACGATTGCAGGAAGGCAGACTTGTCGGCCCCCGGCTCACCGAACAGCAAGGCCAGGCGCGAACTGCGCAGCAACGCCACCAGCAGGCGAGCCTCCCGGGCCAGCGGGAGACTGGTGGGGTCGCAGTCCGATGGGGCGGTCATCAAGTCGTGGCTTCTCGCGGTCGGTCTGTGCAACGCCGACCATGCCGATCAGTATGGCGCCTGCCACGCATCACAGGTAGAACCGCAGCGCCAGCTCGATGGTGCGGCTTTGCGGGACGCTGCCGAAAATGGACTGACGCGATCCGGAGAACTGCTGCCATTGCGCGACCAGGTCGACCCGGTCCCAGTGGTAGCGAGCCTCCAGCCACTGCACGCGGCTGCGGGTTTCGTTTTCGCGACGCACGAAGGCCGACAGATCGAGGCGGCGCACCAGCGCGTCTTTCCACAGGGCGTAGAGGAAACCGGCGCTGCGTGCGGGCAGGTCCTGCAGCGTCTGGCTGGTGTCGAGCAGTCGCAATTGCGCCAAGGGACTGAGGCCGGGCAGCGCGCGCCACTGGCTGCGCGTCGGCCCCGCCTCGTTGTATTCGGCCTCGGCCGTCAGACTCAAGTTGAACGCGGTGGTGTAGGTCAGGCCGACTGCCGCGCGACTGCGCCAGCTTTTGTCGGCGTTGGTGCCCAGCGATTGCGCGATCAGCGAGGGCCCTTTGCCGGTGCTGAATTCGCCGAAGACCACGGTGGCATCGCCGACCAGGCCGGACAGGTTCAGACCCAGTTGCTCGCGGATGCCTTCGCCGCCGTACAGCAGCACCTCCGCATTCAGCTTGTCGCTGAACTTAGTGCTGCCCACCAACAACCAGCGGTTGTTCGGGTTGGTGGCGCCCACGTTCAGCGAGAACGTCCCCGGATTGGGCTTGTCGGCAAGGTGGGGCGAGTAGGCGGCCGTCAGCGACCCCACGCTCCACAGTTGCTGACCCTGCAGCACGACGGTGCCCTGGCGGTTCTCGCGCAGCACCGCTGGATCGAGCGAGACGATGGACCGCACCGCGCCTTCCTTGAACCAGTCGGTCGGGTTGTAGCCATAGGCCGAGCCGTGCCGCACATTGACACGCCCGAGATCGATGATCTGGTGGTCGGTCGGCGCCCAGCTCAGGTAGGCCTCGCGCACCGTGTTGACGTCGTCTTCAATGCCGGGGCGGTTGCTGTGCCGCAGGTCGAGGCGGTCCGAAAACACCGCGCGCAGGCCGGGCGCGAGCGTCGCGTCGACACGCCCGTCGATCGATACGCGGCGGGACTCGTAGCGCGGGTCGGGGTCGTCGATCGAGGTGCGGCGCAGGCTGCCTTCGATGAACAGCCGCCACGGTCGGGCCACAGCCACCGGCTCGGTGGGCGCCTTGTCGGCCAGCGACAGCGCGTCCAGGTCATCGGGCGGTGCATCGGGCGCCGCGGCGGCGCGTGCGGTGGGCGCTGACAGTGCAGTGCACATCAGCAGGGTCGGCAAGACAGTGTGGCGGCGCATGGTCACTCCGGTTTGAAGCGCGGTAGGTAATCGCGTTGCAGCCAGGCTTCGGGCACGTCGCGCCAGGCGTAATCGCTGTAACGCATGACAGTGACCCAGGCCGGGTCGAGCCCGTCGATGATGACGACCTCGGTCGGCCGCTCACGGCCGAGTTGCGGCTGGAACTTGCGGTAGTAGGCGGTTTTCAGCAGGTGGCCGCTCTCGGCAAAAAAGCGCGCCTTGACGGGCCGCGCGGTTCCGACCTCGACCCACATCTCGACATGGTGGTAAGTGACATCGGGCGACGCGGCCGCCAGCATCAGTTTCTGGCAACGGCGCGGCACGCGCTCACCATCGACGATGTCTTCCTCGCCTCCCAGCTCGGCCCCATAGTCCTTCGCCATGTTGACGGTGACCACGTCGCCGTTCGAGGCCTGACCGAGCAACCGCTGCTGCGGTGACAGCCGGATGCTCGCCTGACTCGCGGGATCGAAGAACCACAGGTCGTTGCCGTTCTTCAGCATCAGCTTGTTGACATCGCGAGCCGGCGCGGCAAAGCGGATCAGGCTGCGGTATTGCCCGCTGTTGGCGTCGGCTTTCGAGTACACCGAGAGCGTGTTGTTGTCGGTCTGCTTGGCGCTGCGGTACTCGATCAGGTTCACCGTGACCGCGAACGAGCGGGCCGGATTGCGCACCGCGTCGCTGGCCGCCAGGATGGTCTGCGCCTCGGCGCTGGCATGCGCCGAGGGCATCTGGCCCAGGCAGGTGATCCACGCGACCAGGGCCGCGGACAGGTGCAGGCGCATCGTGGCGGCTACTCCTTTGAGGTGCTCAGACATGGCGCAGGGCCTCGACGATGTTCATGCGGGCCGCGCGCGCTGCCGGCAGGATGGCAGACAGTGCGGCAACGATCACCAGCGCCACGGCACTGCCGATCATCAAGGTGTTTTCGCCTGTCAAGCGCACGGACAGCGCCACCTGCTCGACACGGCCGGGCGGTATCCACGACAGGTGCAGCAGGTTGAAAAACCATTCGCCGGCCATCGCAGCACCGAGGCCCAGCACGGCACCGAAACAGCCCAACATGATGCCCTCTGTGACGAACATCGAGCGGATGCCGCGTTGCCGCAGGCCGATCGCGCGCAGCGTGCCGATCTCCACCGTGCGCTCGATGATCGCCATGCTCATCGTGTTGGTCACGGTGAACAGCACGATGGCGCCGATCAGCACCGAGATGAAGCTGAAGATGGCGTTGAACATCGCCAGCGTCTGACCGTAAAACGGGTTCAGCGTTTCGTAGTCGATCACGCTGAGCGGTTCGTCCTTGAAGCTGGTTTTCAGCAACGTTTCCAGCCGCTCGCGGGCCTGCGGGATCTGCGCCGTGTGCTTGAGCTGCACGATGATGGCCGTCACCTGTGGCGGTGCTGCGCCGAAGATCAGCCGTTGCGCCTGCGACAGATGCAGACCGATGTACATGTCATCAAGCTCCTTGACGCCCTGAAACTCCGCGCGCAGCACGTTGACGGCAGACACGTTGGGTGCGCCGCGCGAGTTGGTCGCGAGGATCTCGATGCGGGCCTGCCCCGGCTTCTCGGCGGCCACGGGCGCGGTGGTCCGGGTCGCCAGTGCAGCGATGTCGTCGTCCAGCGCGGCACCGTCGGCAGCGGCTTTCGGGGTCTCCGGCGGGCAATCCGGCACGTTCAGCGCCGAGCACAGTTGCAGCACGCGCGCCACGCCGGTGCCGATCACCGCGCTGTCCAGCGGCGTTCCGGCCAGCGACAGGTGTTTCGACAGGATGCGGCGACCGTAGTCGTTCCACAGTCGCATGCGGGCCTGGTCTTCCACCACGCTGCCGCTGATCCATGCCGTGCGAGACAGACCGGCCGAGAAATTGCCGGCGATGCCGCCGAACTGCAGGGTAGGCGTCACCACCGTCACCAGATCGGCCAGTTCGGGATCCTGTTTGACGGCGGCGAGGATGCGCTCGTAATTCGCGATGCCGTAAGCCGCGGGATTGCCGCTGCCGAAGCGGAAATAGTCCTTGTGCTGGATCTGCAGGTGCCCGGTAACTTTCACGCTGTCGGTCTGGATGGCGTATTTGATGTCACGGATGTAGCCACCGAACAGCAGGATGGCCATCAGGCCCAGCACCATCGCGACCAGCGTCATCAGCGAGCGCCTGCGGTTGCGCAGCAGGTTGCGCCAGGCCAGCGACAGCGTGTTCATGGGCGCGACTCTGCCATCGCCAGCCGCCGCTCGATCGAGGTGATGCGACCGTCCTGGATGTGCACTGCGTCATCGGCGGCTTCGAGCACCTTCGGGTCGTGCGACGAGAAGATGAACGACACCTTGTGGCGTTGCTGCATCTCGCGCATCAGCGCGATGATGTCGCTGCCGGTCTTGCTGTCGAGGTTGGCGGTCGGCTCATCGGCCAGAACCAGCTGGGGCCGCAGCGCCAGCGCCCGAGCGATCGCCACCCGCTGCCGCTGGCCGCCCGACAACTGGCCCGGCCGGTTTTTTGCGCGATCGGCCAGGCCCACGGATTCCAGCAGGGCGGTGACGCGGGCGCGGCGCTTGTCCGCTGGCACGCCGGTCAGCACCAGCGGGTATTCGACGTTCTCGTAGGCGGTCAGCACCTGCAACAGGTTGAAGTTCTGGAACACGAAGCCGAGCTGGTGCGCGCGGAAGTCCGACAGCGTGTCGTCGTCCATCGTCTGCACCGCCTTGCCGCCGACCATGATCGAGCCCTGGTCGGCCCGGTCGATGCAACCGATCAGGTTGAGCAAGGTGGTCTTGCCGCTGCCCGATGGCCCCGAGATCACGGTGAAGCGGTTCGGCAGGATGACGAGGTTGATGTCGGTCAGCGCCGGCACATCCACTGCGTCGAGCCGGTAGGTGCGCGTGACGCCTTTCAGCACCACCGGATGGGCGATCTGTCTCTGGCGATCTTCGGGTGGCGTTCCAAACGTCGACATGCGGTGGGGATCCTAAGGGCCGACGTGTCATCAGGCGGGCGCACGTCTGGCGTGATGCGTTCGGGTTCATCCGACAGCATCGCATGCTGGCTGGGTCCGTGGCGTCCTGGTAGGCCGAAAAACGATGGAATTGCCGTATTTCATCTTGGGATGTAAAAACGCGCTGGCTTGTGACAGCGCACGTCGATCGCTCATCCAGCGCTGAGCCGACAGCTTACTTCGCCGCTTCGCCCAAACGACGGCCGAACGAAATGCCATACGCCGCGGCGCGTGCCAGCAGCACCGGGTCGGCCGACGGCTTGATGCCCTTGGGCAGCACCAGCGGGTTGAAGGTGATCTTGTCGCAGGCACCGCCGTCGGCCGCCTCGACCTGGTCGATGTAGAGCTTGCCGGCCGGCACCACGACTCGGCTCTCCGGCCAGACCTGGGTCGGGTCGGTCAGCACATCGCCGCCCTCGGCGAGCTGCACCTTGTAATCGAAGACCACCGGCGCCTTGGCGACGCGCGCGCGCAGTTCGTCGGCCAGAAAGTCGGCGGGCAGCGATTTGAGCTGCTCGTCGGTCAGCCCCAGCGTGCCGTCTTCCGGCACGAACTGCCAACGCACGAACTGGCTGTGATCCTTGGCGTTGATGAACTCGAAGGCATTGGCGCTCCAGTAGTTCACCGCGCCATAGCTGGCCGGCACCGGTGCCTTCGCGAGGTAGGCGCCTTGCCGCGTCGTCTCGGGGTTCAGTTCGGAAAACAGCGACAGGTTGACCGGGTCGGGCTTGCCGGTGGCCGGATCGGGCAGGCGCGCGGCCATGAACGGTGCGAACTGCTGCGGCTTGCTGATGAAATACATCGGTGCCGAGATGCTGGCCGTCAGCCACCGCTCGCCCTTGGGCAGGCTGAACTGCAGCGCCAGACCGCGCACCGACTTGCTCTTGTCGCTGGCCTTGGGATTGCCACCGCCGACCGAGAAGCGGGCGATCACCGGGATCTTGTCGCCGCTGAACACCGACGCGCTCGACAGCGCGCGGCCGACGGTGTTGCCGACAAAGTAGCCGCTGGCGCACAGGCCCTTGGCCTGGGCGCGCCGGAAGCCCGGGTGCTTGCCGAACAGGCTTTCGAGTGCATTGACCTGAGCTTCGGCTGCAGAGGTTTGTGCCTGCGCTGCCGGAATCAGCATCACGGCAAGCGCCGCAAGCGTGGTGGCCGCTGGAAACATCTTCATCACATGGACCCTTCTTTCAGCGTTCAAGACAGACGGGCGAAAGCGGACTCACCGCATCGCCCGCATCGAAGCCGGTGGATTCTGATGCAGGTCATCGGGGCGCTGCGGCGCGGCGCCCGGTCGGCTTCATTGCCGTGCGACGCGCACCGTCAGGAAGTTGTTCCCGTCCACGCGCTGGTAGGTCACTGATAGTGCGCACTTTCGCACCAGCATCAAGCCCAGCCCACCGGGCACCGCGTCGTCGATCGACGTCGGCACGACGGGCGGCTCCGCCTGCAGCGGGTCGAAGGGCGCCCCGTCATCCTCGAAGCGCATCACGACGTCGTCGGCATCCACCTGCACCGCGAGCCGGATCAGGTGCTCGGCCTGATCGGTGTGGGCGTGCCAAATCACATTCATCAACGTTTCCTCGAGGATCAGCTCGACGTTGAACACCAGCTTCGGCGTCGGCGCGTGACGCTGCAGCCAGTGGATGACCCGGGTGCGGGTTTCGTCCAGCGTGCCGCGGTGATTCGCCAGCGTCAGCAGCAGGCGGTCGCCGGCGCCGTCACCCTCAGCGGCGGCAGGCGTCGTTGCCATCTCGGTCAGGACGGGCTGGCCGCGCGCTGCGCTGGAGCATCCGCGCAGACGGTTACGCGCGAAGCTTGGTCAGTGCCTCGGCCTGCGTCGCCGCCACAGGGATGATCTGGTCGAGC
>JAYVEB010000360.1:0-8531 GCA_043749095.1 Burkholderiales bacterium
CGGCAGGGCGAAGTCATTCTTCAGGGCTGATCGTGGTATCGACCGCACGCACGGCGACTTGAGCGAGAACTGGCGGGTGTTTCGGTGCTGTCTCAGCGCTCGCGGTCACCGATGACAGAATGGCGACCACCGTCGTGGCAGTGCCCCCGGCGATCGCCTGATCAACCCACGCTGCCGTGTCCCCACACCCCCACATCGACTTCGCTTCCGACACGCCAGCGCCCCGCAGCGTTGCCCCTGCGGACGCCTCACAGCCAATGGATGTGATCTTCATCGAGGGCTACACCGGGCAGACGGTGATCGGCATCCACGACACCGAACTGCACCGCCCGCAGACCATCGTCGTTGATGTGCACGCCGGACTGCCGCGCGCCAAAGCCTGCGAGACCGACTGCATCGCCGACACCATCGACTATGGCGGTGTGCATGAGCGGCTGCAGGCCCTTTACCGCGATCACCAACTGACACTTTTGGAATCGTTCGCCGAGGCGATCGCCGAGATGCTGATCGTCGATTTCGGCGCGGCCTGGGTGCGCGTGAAGGTGGTCAAGCCGAAGAAGTTTCCGGATGTCGACGCGGTGGGCGTCGTCATTGAGCGGCGCGCGCGAGGCTGAGCGCTCAGGGCGCCGCGTACGGGTGCGGCGTCGAGCCCTTTTTCGCGACCACCTCGGCGGCTGTCGGTGAGCCAGTGACGGCGCGCTGGATTGCTTGCTTGGTCGCCTGGTAGTTGTGGTCCAGAATCTTCTGGTCGTCTTCCGCCAGCCAGTGGATAAACACACTGACGCAGATGAACAGGTTGTCGGCTTCGATCAGCGGGATCGTGCCGTCCTCGACCGAGTCGGCCACTGCCATCGCGATGCCGCGCTGCGCCGGGCCGAACATCTGCACCGCCTGCTTCGCGCCCTTGATCGTGACCTTGTTGAACATCACCGTGGCCGGCTTGGTCAGCAGGTTGGGCGCGATCACGGCCAGCATCGAGGTGAAACCATCCTTGTTGTTGACCAGCGCGTTGGCGAACGCGGTTTCGGCCGCGCTGCCGCGGGGGCCGATGAGCAGGTCGATGTGCGCCACTTCGTTGCCGTCGCCGACCATCGATTCGCCCACCATCAAGCGGTCGATCTTTGCCATGATTTTCAATCCAGGGAAAACAAATTGAGACGGCACGGATGGGTGCTCGCCTACCCTGACGAGAACCTTATCACCATCGCGGCAACGGTGAGGTCTGCCGCGCCTTTGGGGTTGATGTCCGACATTCGACAATCCACCCATGCCCCGCTTCGCTGCCAACCTGACGCTGATGTACCCCGAGCACGCCTTTGCCGATCGCCACGCGGCGGCGGCGGCCGATGGCTTCGACGCGGTCGAGTGCCTGTTTCCGTATGAACTCAGCTCCGACGAGCTTGCGCGGCGCCTGCGCGATCAGCGCCTGAGCCTGGTGCTGTTCAACCTGCCGCCTGGCGATTGGGCGGCGGGCGAGCGCGGCATGGCCGCGCTGCCGTGGCGCGAGGCCGAGTTCGCTGCGTCCATCGAGACCGCGCTGGCCTATGCGCAGGCCTCGGGCTGCCGGCAACTGCACGCGATGGCCGGGCTGGTGCCAGCGGCCGCCAGCGCCCACGACCGCGCCGCGATGCACCACACTTATGTCACCAACCTGCGCCGTGCCGCGCAGGTGCTGGCGCCGCACGGCATCACGCTGCTGATCGAGCCGATCAACACCCGCGACATGCCCGGCTACTTCCTGAACCATCAGCAAGCGGCGCATGACCTCGTCGCCGAGGTGGGCGAGCCCAACCTGAAGGTGCTGATGGACCTGTACCACTGCCAGATCATGGAAGGCGATGTGGCGACCCGGCTGCGCCGGCACATCGCAGGCGTCGGCCACCTGCAGATCGCCGGTGTGCCTGACCGGCATGAGCCCGACAGCGGCGAGCTGAACTACCCGTTCCTGTTCGAGTTGATCGACGCGCTGGGCTACAGCGGCCACGTCGGCTGCGAATACCGGCCGCGCGCCGGCACCTCGGCTGGGCTCGGCTGGTGGCGCCGCGCCCGCCAGGGCTGAGTCATGCGGCGAGGATGCATGGATGAGGGCCCGATGGGAAAGGGCGTGACCACCCCGCCGCCCAGCGACGGAACTCCCGTTGCCCACCAGAATCCAGCCATGCTCAAGATGGAAATGATGAAGGACTGGATGAGTTCATCGGTGTTTGATCAACGATACGCGTGGCGGGCACGTGCGTTGGTGGCGGTAACCGTGCGTGTCCGGCTCGCTGGCGTGATCGCCGCGTTCGTCTGCTCGGTGCCGGTGGCGGCCCAACCGGTGAAGACCGAGCACGTCACCGCCGAACTGGTGGCCGAGCGCAGCGCGGCGCAGCCCGGCCAGCCGCTGCGCATCGGGCTGCTTCTGCAGCACATCCCGCACTGGCACACCTACTGGCGCAACCCCGGAGATTCCGGCCTGCCCACCACGCTGAGCTGGACGTTGCCCGCCGGCAGCCAGGCCGGTGCGATCGACTGGCCGGCGCCCAGGCGGTTGCCGATCGGCCCGCTGGTCAACTAC
Source organism: Burkholderiales bacterium (assembly GCA_043749095.1). Lineage (GTDB taxonomy): Bacteria > Pseudomonadota > Gammaproteobacteria > Burkholderiales > Burkholderiaceae_C > PBB1. The sequence continues at coordinate 2,558 of JAYVEB010000360.1, forward strand.
GGCTATGAAGGCGAGTTGCTGCTGCCGCTGGTCTACACCCCGCCGGCCGATGCGCGGCCCGGCAGCACGCTGAGCCTGCAGGCGAAGGCGACCTGGCTCGTGTGCCGGGACGTCTGCATTCCCGAGAGCGCGACGCTGGCGCTGCAACTGTCGGTCGTTGGTGCGAGCGCCTCAGCCGATGCCGTCACACCCGGCAGCACGGCGTACACCCCACTGTTCGAGCGCACCCGCAGCGAGCAGTCCGCACCGCTCACCGGTTGGGCGGTCGATGCGCAGCAAGCCGGGCGCGAGCTGATGGTCACCTATTCAAAGGCACTCGACCCCGCCACCCCGCGGCCTGCGCTGCAGTGGTTTCCGTACGCCGCGCAATTGATCGAGCCGGCGCGGCACGAGGTGTTCCGCACCGACAGCGGTTATGCGGTCAAGCTGCGCTTGCTCGACGGCGTGGCCGCGCCGCCCTCGCTGTCCGGCATCGTGGTGGCGCAAGGCGTCACGGCGCCCGGCGCGCCCACGGTCTGGGGCAACGCGAGGCGGTCGGCCGAGTTCGACACGCCGGTGCGGGCCGTGGCAGCGTTGGTGTGGCCGGCAGGCGCGAAGACACTGGGCGATCCGCAAGCGGGCGGCCTGACACCCGAGACGCTCGGTGGCGGGGCCGACCTGGGCTGGGCGACGGCGCTGTTGCTCGCCTTCGTCGGTGGCATGGTGCTGAACCTGATGCCCTGCGTGTTCCCGGTGCTGTCGATCAAGCTGTTGAGCCTGGCCAAGCACGGCGGTGACCACCACCCGCCAACCGCCGCAGCGCTGCGCACGCATGCGCTGGCCTACGGTGCTGGCGTCGTGCTGAGTTTCCTGGCGCTGGCGGCGTTGCTGCTGGCCTTGCGCGCCGCCGGCAGTGCGATTGGCTGGGGCTTCCAGTTGCAGGAGCCAGGTGTCGTGTTCGTGCTGGCGCTGCTGTTCTTTGCGCTCGGCCTGAACCTGATGGGCGCGTTCGAGTTCGGCGGCCTGCTGCCGCAAGGCCTGGCCGCGTGGCGCGACCGTCGGCCGGCGGTCGATGCGCTGGCGTCGGGCGTGCTCGCGGTGGTGGCGGCCAGCCCGTGCACCGCGCCGTTCATGGGGGCTGCGCTCGGCTATGCGATCACGCAGTCGCCAGCCGCTGGCCTCAGCGTGTTCGGCGCGCTCGGCCTCGGCATGGCGCTGCCGTATGCGCTGCTGGTGCTGATGCCGGGCTGGCGTTCACGGCTGCCGCGACCGGGCGCGTGGATGCTGCGGCTGAAGCAGGCGCTGGCGTTCCCGATGTTTCTGACAGTCGTCTGGCTGGTCTGGGTGCTCGGCCAGCAGACCGGCATCGATGGCGCTGCAAAGGCACTGATCGCGCTGGTCGTGATGGCATTCGCGACCTGGGTCGCCGGCGGGCGCAGCAGCGTCGGCGCAGCTGGCGACGGCCGGCCGCTGGCGCGTCGCGCGATCGGCGGTCTGATGCTGGCCGCTGCACTGGCCTGGAGTTGGCCGGGCGGCGCCCTCGGTGGCAGCGATGCCGCCACGGCCCGCGCGGCGACGCCGGGTTCGCCCGAGGCGGCCTGGGCGCCCTACGACGAGACGGTGATCGCTGAGCGGCTCGCCGCCGGCCAGCCGGTGTTCGTCGACTTCACCGCAGCGTGGTGCGTCAGTTGCCAGGTCAACAAGCGGCTCGTGCTGCACACCGACGCCACGATGCAGGCGTTCGCGCGGGCCGAGGTGGCACTGATGCGGGCCGACTGGACGCAGCGTGATGCGCGCATCACCGAGGCGCTGGCCCGCTTGGGTCGCAATGGCGTGCCGGTCTACGTGCTGCTGCGCCCGGGCCACGAGCCGCTGCTGCTGCCCGAGATCCTGACCGCCAAGCTCGTGCGCGACGCGCTCGCCACACTGTGAGTGTTGGCCACGGCGCTGGAACTCCGCGCGAGCTGATGCCGGTGCGCTGCCTGAAGCACAGAGCCGTGGCCGTCGCGGTGGCATCGGCCTGCGCGATGGTCACGGTTGGGGGGTTGGCTGCCGACATCGCCGCGCCGCCTGCGTCGGTGTCGAAAGCCAACGACGCGGCGATGGACGCTGCGGTTGGTGCCGCGGTGGACCCATCAGGCCGGTCAATCGACATCGTCGCATTGGCCGAGCGCCTGCGCCCCGCGCGCTATGTGCTGCTGGGCGAGATCCACGACGACGCCCTGCAGCACCGTCTGCGTGCCGCCTTGCTGCGCGCGCTGCTGGCCGATGGCCGTCCGACCTGGGTGGTGTTCGAGCAGATCGACCGCCAGCACAACGCGGCGCTCGCCGCCGCGCCGCGTGACACCGAGGCGGTCGTCAGCGCCGGGCAGCTCGACAAAAAGGGCTGGGGCTGGCCGCTGCACCGCCCGCTGTTCGATGCGGCGCTGGCCGGTGGCGCCACCGTGGTCGGCGGCAACCTGAGCCGTGCCGAGGCCAGCAGCGTGGTGCGCGGTGGCGTCGCGCTGGCGCCGGTGGAATTGCAGCGGTGGCTGGCGGCGCCCGATGCTGCCAGTGCCGCGCTGCCGTCGGCCTGGACACCTGCGCAGGATGCCGAGTTGCGCCACCAGGTCGATGCCGGCCACTGCAGCGCGCTGCCGGCCTCGATGATCGCGCCGATGGCCTTGGCGCAGCGGGCCCGCGATGCGGCGCTGGCGGTGGCGATGACAGCCGCCCCGCCCGGCGTGCGGGTGGTGCTGATCGCCGGCAACGGCCATGTGCGGCGCGACATCGGCGTGCCGCACTACCTGTCGGCGGCGCAGGCCGATGGCCTCGTCAGCATCGCCTTCCTTGAGGGTGGCATCGATGGCGCGATGGTTGCCGACGGGCCCTATGACCAGGCCTGGTTCACCACGCCAGTCGAACGGCCCGATCCGTGTGCCTCGTTCCACCCGCCCGGTGTCGCCAAGTAGCCAGCGTCACAATGCCGTTTGTTGCCACCTTCTCCCCGCCGTTGGAGACTCCCGATGCCCAAGTCCTATGCCCAGCTGATGAAACAGATCGACGTCCTGCGCGATGAGGCGGAAAGCGCCAAGCGCAAGGAAGTCGCCGGGGTCGTCAAGCGCATCAAGGAGGCCATCGGGGTGTATGGCCTGACCGCTGCCGATCTGGGCCTGGCCGGCGCTGGCAAGGGCCCCCGCGCCAAGCGCGGCACGGCGCCAAAAGCTGGCAAGCCCAAAGGCATGGTCGGCAAGGTCAAGTACCGCGACGATGCCGGCCATGCCTGGTCGGGCAAGGGCCCGCGCCCCGGCTGGCTTAAGGCGGCGCTGGCCAGCGGCAAGACGCTCGACCAGCTCAGCGTTTGAGCCCGCGATGAGCGCTCCCGGTGTTTTGGTCATCGCCGGCAGCGCCCGTCATGGGTCGCTGAATCAGCAGCTTGCGGCGGTGGTGGCGCGTGAGCTCGAACGGGCCGGTGCGGCGGTCACGCCGGTCGACCTGCGCGCGCTGGCGCTGCCGGTCTACGACGCCGACATCGAGGCGCGCGGCATGCCCGAAGGCGCGCGCACCTTGCGCCGGCTGTTCACCGAGCACGAGGCGCTGCTGCTGGTCTCGCCCGAGTACAACGGCTTTCCGACGCCGCTGCTGATCAACGCGCTCGACTGGGCCTCGCGCCCGGTGGCCGAAGACGGTATGCCGTCGGGCCCGGCGGCGATGAGCGGTACGGTCGCCGGCCTGCTCAGCGCCTCGCCCGGCGCCTTCGGCGGCATGCGTAGCCTGATGTTCGTGCGCCAGTTCCTGCAGATGAATTTGGGCATGCTGATCGTGCCCGAGCAGTTCGGCCTGGGCCTGGCCGACAAGGCCTTCGACACAGCCGGTGCGCTGATCGATGCGAAAGCCCATGCGGCGGTGGTGAAGGTGGTGCAGTCGGTGCTGCGAACGGCGGCGGCGATGAAGGCGTCGCTGGTGGGCTAAGCCGGTGCGGTGAGCGCCTCGCCGACCACCGCATCGCCGACCCGCAGCGTCCCGCCAACCTGCACCCGGGCCGTCAGCCCGCCGTGTCCGCGCATCGCGTTGTAGCCGCCGGCACCGAGCAGTTCCTCCATCCGTGAACAAGGCTCGCACGGGCCTGTGATCTCCAGCACCACGTCGGCGCCGATGCGCAGCCGCAGGGCTTGATCCTTGAACAGGCTGCGCGCGGCCAGCAGGTTCAACCCCGACACCACCAGGTTGCGCCGCAGCCCCTGTGCATCGACCGCAGCCGCTGCGGCCAATGCCGCGATCACCGGCAGGTGTTCGGCCTGGATCAGTGTCACCTGCCGCTTGCCGCCGCCGACCGGACCGCTCGCGCGCTGCGCGTGGCGATCGCCTTCCAGGCCGCGCCCCGCGAGCGCCACGGCCGTGGCGACCGACACCGCCGGTACCCGCCGCGCCGGGCGCAGGGCGATCAGCTCCAGACGGCCCGCGCGCGGGAACTGGCGGGTCAGCGCGCGCAGCGTGCCTGCGTCGTTGGAGGGAACACTCACGCGGTGCGCACCAGCGCCAGCACCGCATCGGCGAACGCCGCGGGGGCTTCCTGCGGCAGGTTGTGGCCAGCCCCGGGCACGATGCGATGGGTGCGCGGCCCGCTGAAGTGGTGCGCGTGAGCGTCGGCGTGATTCGGCGCGAACAGGCCGTCATCAGCGCCGTCGAGGCTGATCGTCGGCACGGTGATCGCCGGCTGCCAGCCGAGGCCGCACTCGATCTCCGCATACGCCGGGTCACCGGCCACCAGGCCGTAGCGGTGGCGGTAGGAGTGGATCGCGACCTCGACGAAATCGGGGTTGTCGTATGCCGCGGCGCTGTGCTCGAAGGTCGCGTCGTCGAACACCCAGCTGGGCGACCACTGCTGCCACAGCAGCCGGCACAGCGCGCGCCGATCCTTGGCCAGCCCCGCGCGCCCGCGCTCGCCGTGGAAGTAGTACTGGTACCAAAGCCGGTGTTCCTGCGCAGGCACTTCGGGTTGCATCGCCTGCGCGATGTGCTGGATGTTGTATGAATTCATCGTCACCAGCCCGGCGCAGCGCTCGGGCCAGACTGCCGCGACCACGCAGGCCGAGCGACCGCCCCAGTCGTAGCCTGCCAGCACCGCGCGCGGCAGGTCCAGCGCATCCAGCAATGCCAGCAGATCGGCCCCGAGCGCCGCCTGCTCGCCGGAGCGCGGCGTGTCGCCCGACAGAAAGCGCGTGGCACCGAAACCGCGCAGGTAGGGCACGATGACCCGACAGCCCTGCGCCGCCAGCCGCGGGGCGACCTCGGCATAGGCATGGATGTCGTAGGGAAAGCCATGCAGCAGAACCACCGGCGGTCCGTCGACCCGCCCGGCCTGGTGGTAGGCAATGTTCAGTACGCCAGCGGGAATGTGGTGCAGTGGGTGCATGGAAGGCATGACGATTCCTGTGAGGTCGGGACGAACGAAATCTCGACGAACTGAGCTCGTTCCGCAAGGGTCGAATACCGCACGGCAGCGCCGAGCACCCTTGGGTCACGCTCAAAAAAGGCCAGCAAGAAGCCCGGCTCGACTTCTCGGACAACCGCGCCGAGGACGACGACATCCTGGGCGACGCCGATGAATACCTGATGCGCCACTTCGCCACCGAAAGTGGCAAGAGCAAGGGCCAGTTCTACACGCCGTCCGAGGTCAGCCGCGGCATCGCCAAGGTCATCGGCATTGCGCCGGGCAACGCCGGCTTCAAACACCGCCGACGAACCCACATGCGGGTCGGGCTCGCTGCTGCTGAAGGTGGCAGCCCAGGCCGGTACGCACATCACGCTGGAAGGCCAGGAGATGGACGTGACGACCGGCGTCCTGGCGGGCATGAACATGATCCTGCACGACTTCCCGACCACCAGCATCCTGACGGGCAACACGCTGGCCGAGCCTAAGAACCTATCCGTAAATATCATTGATCGTCAGCGACACTTTGCGCAACGCGATGATTGCTGCGGCGATGCGATTGAGCGCGATGAAGCTGCGACG
>JAYVEB010000361.1:0-2527 GCA_043749095.1 Burkholderiales bacterium
ATCACGTTGCCGGTGTTCGGCGGGATCTCGGGGTGCACCAGAACGATGTTGAACACCGTCAGTGCTCCGGCGCAGGGGTGCGAGCCACCACCCACACCCGCACCGACTGCGCACCGGCATCGAGCAGCACCTGGCTCAGTTCGTCGGCCGTGGCCCGTGTCGTCATCACGTCGTTGACCAGGGCGATCCGCCGGCCGATCACCTCGGCGCGCCGCGTCGGCTGGATGGCGAACGCGCCGCGCACATTGGCAAGGCGGCGCTCACGCGGCAACGACAACTGGTGCGGCGTCTCCCGGATGCGCAGCAGCAGCGCGGCGTCGGTTCGGCAGCCGACTCGCCGGGCGCAGCGGCGGGCCAGCTCCCACGACTGGTTGTAGCCACGTTCGCGACATCGTTGCGCGCCCAGCGGTACCGGCAGCAGCCAGTCCGGCGCATCACCTGCATGGCGCTGGTGCGCGGCCATCAGCAGGTCGCACAGCGCCTCGCCGAGGTCGAGCCCGCCGCGGTACTTGAAGTCGCTGATCAGCCGGTCCCAGGGATGGCTGTAATCGACAGCGGCGATGGCGCCGTCGAAGCGGGGCGGTGAGCGCAAGCACCGACCGCACATGGCCACGTCGGCGATTACCCGCGCGGCGCAGCGCCTGCAGCGTTCGAACGGTGCCGCGAAGCGCGTCGTGCAACCGCTGCAAATGCGCCCGGCACCCCAACCGTGGCACACCGCGCACTGGCTGGGCCAGCGATGCCACGGCGCGGGCCGTGCCAGGCGTGGGGGTTCGGTCTGCGCGGTCATGCCGTCAATATACTGGGCTGATGGCTGGCAGTAGTGAAGCGACGCGATCAATCGACGAGGCCGCGGTCGCGGCCGTGCAACGGCGCCTGGCGCGGCAGATCGCCCCGCCCTGGCTGCACGCCGAAATCGCCGGCCGCATGGCCGAGCGCCTGCTGCTGTTCAAGACGCCGCCGCGCCGCATCGTCGACTGGTCGTCATTTCTTGGCGCCGGTGTGCAACGGTTGACGGCGACCTTCCCCGACGCCGCGTTGATCGCCGTCGAGCCCAGCGACATGCTGGCCGAACGCAGCCGCCAGTTGCTGCGTGCGCCGTGGTGGACCCCGCGGCGCTGGACGGCGCCTGCGGCCGAAGTGATTCTGGCGTCGGCGACCCCGCCCGGCGATGCGCAACTGGTGTGGGCCAACATGGTGCTGCATGGCGTTGTCGACCCGCCTGCGCTGATGCAGCGCTGGCAGCGCATGCTGTCGCCCGGCGGCTTCGTGATGTTCTCGTGCCTGGGGCCGGACACCGTGCGCGAGCTGACCTCGGTGTATGCGCGTTTGCAGTGGCCCACGCCGACGATCGCGTTCGTCGACATGCACGACCTCGGCGACATGCTGGTGCATGCCGGTTTTGCAGACCCTGTGATGGACCAAGAGCGCCTGACCGTGCACTGGAACAGCGCATCGGCACTTTGCAACGACCTGCGCCTGCTCGGTGGCAATGTGTCGCCCGATCGGTACCCGGGCTTGCGCACGCCGCGCTGGCAGGCCACCTTGCACAAGGCGCTGGATCCCTTGCGCGACAGCGGTGGCCGATACACGCTGACATTCGAGATCGTCTACGGCCATGCTTTCAAGGCCGATACGACTGCGTCCGCACCCGCCGAAACTCAGGTTCCGCTGGAAGAAATGCGACGACTTTTGCACTCTGCCCGGAAGATCATTGTTTGAGTACAAGCCCTAGGGTCGTATAGACTCCAAGCGACACGAATCGCGAGGTACGCCGCATGCATGTGGCGGTTGCGCGGGTATCTCCCCGCCTCGCTGACCTTGCCTCGCCCCAGTCACTGAGTTGTAACTTCGAGATGTCCACCCGCTCTTATGGCCACACCGCAGGCGCGCCCGCGCTGCCTTCGGCATGGCGCTTTGGAAGAGAAAGTGATCCGTCGGTGAGCGAGTGGTCGGTGGAGTGGCTGTTGAAGCGCAATTGCTCGATGGCTCCGAAGCAGTTGTTCGCCATATTCGGCGCGCTCTGCGTCTTCTCGCTGACGGTTGCGGCGTATTTCTGGTGGCAGGGTGCCACGGTGATCATGGCTTTTGCGTGGTTGGAATTGGCGGCGGTAGGTACCGCATTTCTGGTCTATTCGCGGCACGCGGCAGACCAGGAAAACATTGCCTTGCGCAGGGGCATGCTCACAGTGGCCCACACATCGGGCAACACGGTCGAGACGGCCGAATTCGCGCCCGAATGGGTCAGCGTCGAGCCGGTGACCGGGGATGAATCGCTGATCGAGGTCTTCGGGCAGGGACGGCGGATTGAAGTCGGGCGCTTCGTGCGCCCGGAGTTGAGGCGGCAACTGGCCAATGAGCTGCGGCATGCGGTTCGGCTGGCGCGACTGCGGCCGCAAGGTGCTCTGCCATCGGCAGAGCTTTGACAACACGAGCAGTCATGATGAACACGATGAAAGCAATTTCCACGAAGGCCTCGCACGCGATGTTGGGCGCGAGCTTGTGGGTGGTCTCGACGCTGGCCGCG
>JAYVEB010000362.1:0-2523 GCA_043749095.1 Burkholderiales bacterium
CGACGAGGTGCCGGGCAACCCGCTGGCGACCGTGGAAGTGCGGCTGGCACCCGACGGCACCATCATTGGCCGCCGGCTCGTCAAGGGCAGCGGCGTGAAGGCGTGGGACGACGCGGTACTGCGCGCCATCGACAAGACCGAAGTGCTGCCGCGCGACACCGACGGGCGCGTGCCCCCGCCCTTCGAGATCGATTTCAGGCCACGCGACCTTTGACGCTCGGCGCCTTGAGTTTTTCGGCTTCACCGGTACCGGCCAAACGCGGCCACCACCACGCGTCGAGCGACCACTTGCCCGGCCCCCACAGCACGACGGCGGCCAGCAGGCTGCCCCAGAACACATGCTGCTGAAGCGCCGCCGGGGCGATCTCCTCGAGGCTCAGCACCGCCATCACGTTGACCACCGACAGGCCGAGCGCGCCGAAGCGGCCGAACAGGCCAAGCACCAGCAACACCGGCAACACCAGCTCCCCGCCGGTGCCCATGACGGCGGCCCAGTGCGGTGGCAACAGTGGCACCTTGTATTCGTCCTGGAACAGCGCCAGCGTGGTCTCCCAGTCGACGAGCTTGGTCAGGCCCGACTTGAAGAAGGCGCTGCCGACATAAATGCGCGCCGCCAGCAGCGCGGCCGGTTGCAGCGCCTCGAGCGCGCGGGTGACGCGGCGGCACAGGGCCAGCGGAGATTGAAGCCAGGTGGAAGTCATGGGGTCATGCCTCGCGATCGATGGCTTCGGCTCGCCACAGCCAGGCTTGCTGGAGCGAGCGCATCAGCCACGCATTGAAATCGAAGGCGTCGCCGGCCGCAGCGAGCGCGTCGGCCAGGGGGTCGCCACGCTGCAGGGACTGCATCCAGGCGAAGTCGCAAGGATCGACCACGTGGACCACGGCGCGCCAGCCGCTGCGGGCCACCAGCACCGCTTCGCCGCGACCCGCATCGAGCGCCCTGCGTGCGGCGGCGAAGGCGACGGCGGCGGGAGCGGTGCTCTCATCGTCGCCATGCACGCCCTGTCGGTGCGCCGCATGCACGCTCGCCACCGGCCAGGCGCTCGACAGCAGTTGCACCGAGGGCAGGAGACAGAGGCGCAGCTCATCAGGAGCGCGCTCTGCAAGCAGCGCCAGCGAGTCGCGCTCCAGCACGGCGTCGGCCGCACTCTCGCAGCGCATCACCAAGGCGTCGAGCCGGGCGCAGTCGGCCAGGTAGGGCCAGGGGTCGAGATCGCGCTCGGCCTCGATGAACTCGGCCAGGTCGCCGCCCCACTGCGCCAGATCGCCGCGGACCGGCGGCGAGTGCCGCCACAGCGCACGAGCAAGCGCTGCGAAGTCGTCTTCGCCCACCAGGGCGTGGAGGGTCGGGTAAGCGGCGACCAGCGAGCGAGCGGCGATGGACGCGGCATTGGCGCGGTAGGCGGCGAGGCCGCGACCGAGCCGCTCGCCCTGCTCGGCCAGCCGCGCAGCCGCGGACGGTTGGGCGCCGCGCAGCACGGCGAGCAGTTCGTCCTGGCGCCGGGTTTCGAGCGCGGCGCTCATGTCGACCCCCACGGCGCTTCGCGCCTGCCCCCCGAGGGGGCGCTCGCCGGCCTTCGGGCGGCCCGGCGGTGGCTCATCAGGCTAGCTTCGTGCTGCGCACTCCCGTATTCGCCGAGGGTCACGAGCGTGGCCCCTTCGCGGCCCTGGCGGCCATGCAGGCTCATCGGGGTAGCTTCGTGCCCCGCACTCCGGTATTGCCGCTTCGGGCGGCCGTGCGGGCTCATGCCGCGCGCTCCAGTGCCAGCACCTCATGCTGGCAACGCGCGGCCGTCGCGGCTTCCTCGAGCAGCACGTCGAGCGGCGGCACCTCGGTGTCCCATTCGATCAGCGAAGGCAGCACACCGAGCCGTGCGAGCGCATGGCGATAGACCTGCCACACCGGCGCATGCACGCGGCTGCCGTGATCGTCGATCACGAGGGTGCCGGTGTCACAGTAGCCGGCCAGGTGGATCTCGCCGATGGCCGCCGGTGGCAACGCGTCGATGAAAGTGCAGGCGGCGCCCACCGCGTCGTCGCTCGCCCCGGCCACGTCGCCGCGCCGCGGCGCGCGCTGCAGGTTGATCGCGTTGACCACGAGGTTGTTGACGTCGAGCAGCAGCTGGCAGCCGCTGCGTTGCACCAGCCGCGTGAAGAACTCCGGCTCGGGCATCTGCTCGGCGTCATCGAAGGACACGTAGGCGGACAGGTTTTCGACCAGGATCGATCGCTTGAGTCGCTGCTGCACGCGCTCGACGTTGGCGCACAGGATGTCGAGCGAGGCTTCGGTGAACGCGATCGGCAGCAGGTCGGCCGCATGCACGACGGGCCCGCCCGGCAACGCGGCGCGCGCGAAGCAGGCATGGTCGGACACGCGCACCGGCTCGATGCGCTCCACCAATCGCGCCAGGCGCTCGAGGTGCCACGCATCGACGCCAGCCGCCGAGCCGAGCGCCAGTCCCACGCCATGCAGGCTGACCGCATGCGTTGAGCGCACGCCGTCCAGTACGGCGAGCGCGGCGC
>JAYVEB010000363.1:0-2521 GCA_043749095.1 Burkholderiales bacterium
TTCGCTCCATCCTTGAGCGACTGGTACGAGCTGCCTGTCAGGCAACGCCAAGTCCGCTTCACGCACTTCGCGCGGCTGAGCTTCCTTGCTGATCAGGAACGTTTGAATGGTCTTGGTTGGGCGAACTGCACTCAACCTCTGGGCGCATCCTAGGGATCGATAGGGAGCCTGCACACCCCGCGACTGCGGGGCCCAAAGTCGTGCTTTTGGCATTCATGTGCGCTTTTGCACGGCTTTTGCGATGCCCCGCAGCAAATGGATCTCCTCTTCGGTGACCTGCAGACGGTTCAAGGCTTGGTTCAATCGCGGCATCAGCTTCTGCGGCGATTGCGGGTTCAGGAAGTCGATGTCGATCAGCACCTGGCGCCAGTGCGCCAGCGCGCCCTGCACCGCCACCGCATCCGCCAGCGCAGGATCGGCTGTGCGCGAGGCCACCTCGAAGCCACCCAGCGCCTGCCGCCAGTCGTAGGCAATCAGCTGCACGGCCTGCGCCAGGTTCAGCGAGCCATAGCCCGGTGCAGTCGGGATGCTCAGGCAGGCGTGGCACTGGTAAACCTCGTCGTTGCTCATGCCGTAGCGCTCTGAGCCGAAGACGAACGCAACGCGCTGAGGCTGGTTTGCCAGCGTTGCGAACAGCTCACGTGGCGCATGGGTCGGCGGGCCGAAGTCGCGCGGCGTCATCGCGGTGGCGCAGGCATAGGTGACGCCGTCCAGCGCCTCGGCCAGCGTTTCGACGACGCGCGCGCCATCCAGCACATCGAGCGCGCCGCAGGCCAGCGAGATCGCATCGGCCTTGCCCTTCACGTTCGAATAGCGCGGCACCACCAGCACCAGGTCCGAGAAGCCCATCACCTTCATCGCGCGCGCTGTCGAGCCGACATTGCCCGGGTGGCTGGTGCCCAGCAGCACGAAACGGGTCGCGTCGACGGTCGGGGGCGACCGGGAATCCAGGGTTTGCATGGGGTGCCCGCTAAAATCTCGATTATCGGAGGTCGACGCGCAGCACCAGCTCGCACGCCATGCCGATGCGCTCTTTGTCCCCGCCAGTCCGAATTCCGCCCCCGAAGGTTGCCCCATGTCGCAAGCGCTCCATCCCATGCTCAACATCGCCATCAAGGCGGCACGAACGGCGGGCGCGCTGATCAACCGGGCATCGATGGACCTCGATCTGTTGCGCATCAGCAGCAAGGCGCCGAACGATTTCGTCACCGAGGTCGATCAGGCCGCCGAGCGGGCGATCATTGAGGTTCTGCTGACCGCCTACCCCGGCCACAGCATCCTGGCCGAAGAGTCGGGCCGCGAGCACGGCGCCAAGGACAGCGACTACCTGTGGATCATCGATCCGCTCGACGGCACCACCAACTTCATCCACGGCTTTCCGGTCTACGCCGTGTCGATCGCGCTGGCCTTCAAGGGCCAGGTGCAGCAGGCGGTGGTCTACGACCCCTCGCGCAACGACCTGTTCTATGCGTCGAAGGGCCGCGGCGCGTTTCTCAACGACAAGCGGCTGCGGGTGTCCAAGCGCATCCGCATGTCCGAATCGCTGATCGGCACCGGCTTCCCGTTCCGCAAGGGCGACAACTTCAAGCGCTATGTGCAGATGTTCGAGGCGGTGATGCAGAACTGCGCCGGGCTGCGCCGCCCCGGTGCGGCCGCACTCGACCTCTGCTATGTGGCCGCCGGCTATTACGACGGCTTCTTCGAGACCGGGCTGCAGCCCTGGGACGCAGCCGCCGGCTCGCTGATGATCACTGAAGCAGGCGGGCTGATCGGCAACTTCACCGGCGACGCTGATTTCCTGTACCAGCGCGAAGTGGTGGCGGGCAACCCGAAGATCTACGGCCAGCTGGTACAGACGCTGGCGCCGTACACCAAGGTGATCAAGGCCGAAGCGGCAGCGCATGCCGCCGCAGCGTCGCCTGTGCCCGACGACGCGGCCGGCCTGACGCTGGAGGCCGCGCTGTCGGCGTCGCTGGGCGTGCCGGAGGCGACTGTCGAGCCGGCCGCTACCGCACCGAAGAAGCCACGCGCTGTGCGCATCCGCAAGGCGGACATGAAGCCGACCTGACAGCGAGGGACGACGCCGTCGTCATGGCGCCGACCGTATCGTCGCTGCGTCCTGGCCGAACAGCAGCTTGCGTGAGGCTTCATCGACCACCGGCGAGGCGCTGATCTTCTTCGCACGTGCGTAGGCGCGCTCGGTGGCCGGTCGGCTGCGGATGCGCTCGAACCAGGCGGCCAGGTGCGGGAAGTCTTCCAGCTTCTGCTGCTGCCGCTCGTGCGGCACGACCCACGGGTAGCTGGCCATGTCGGCGATCGAGTAGTCACCCGCGATGTAGTGATGGCCCGCTGTGGCCATGGCACACAGATGCTTGTCCAGCACCGCATACAGACGCGCGGTCTCCTTCACATAGCGGTCGATCGCGTACGGCAGCTTCTCCGGTGCGTACTGCACGAAATGGTGGTTCTGCCCGGCCATCGGCCCCAGGCCACCCATCTGCCAGAACAACCATTGCAGCGC
>JAYVEB010000364.1:0-23011 GCA_043749095.1 Burkholderiales bacterium
GCAAGGTGGAAGCCGCATCAATCCAGTGACCGCTCCAGCCGGCGGCGCGCAATTTTGGGAAGACTGCGGAGGTGTAGTCGCCGCCCTGCGCGGTGATGACGATGTCGCAGCGCTTGAGCGCCTCGATGTCGTAGGCTTCCTTCAAGGTCGATTCGTTGCGCGCCTGCACCGGCGCCTTGCCACCGGCATTGCTGGTGCTGAAGAACACCGGCTCGATCAGCGGGAAGTCACCCTCCTGCTGCATCCGGTCGAGCAACACCGAACCCACCATCCCACGCCAACCCACCAATCCGACCAGCTTCATCGCCTTGCCTTTCAAACCCGAATCTTCAATGCCTCAACTTACGCCGCTTTCACCGCGGCGACAACCGCCGACCCCATCTCGCGGGTGCCGACGCGTTGCGTGCCTTCGGACCAGATGTCCGCGGTGCGCAAACCCGACTCCAGCACCTGCGTCACCGCCGCCTCGATGCGCAGCGCCGCTTCCGGCTGGTTCAGCGAGAAGCGCAGCATCATCGCCAGCGACAGGATCGTGGCCAACGGGTTCGCGATGTTCTTGCCCGCGATGTCCGGCGCGCTGCCATGGCTGGGCTCGTACAAACCGCGATTCTCCGCGTTCAGCGACGCTGACGGCAGCATGCCGATCGAGCCGGTCAGCATCGCCGCTTCGTCGGACAGGATGTCGCCGAACATGTTGCCGGTGACGATCACATCGAACGCCTTCGGCGCCTTGACCAGCTGCATCGCCGCGTTGTCGACATACATGTGGTCAAGCGCGACATCCGGGTACTGGGCATGTACCTCGGTCACCACATCGCGCCAGAACTGGAAGGTTTCCAGCACATTGGCCTTGTCGACGCTGGTCACACGCTTGTTCCGCTTTCTCGCCGCCTGGAACGCCACGTGCGCGATGCGCTCGATCTCGGGGCGCGAGTAGCGCATCGTGTCGAAGGCTTCCGGCTGACCTGCGAACGCGCCATCGGGCGACAGGCGCCGGCCGCGCGGCTGGCCGAAATAGATGTCGCCGGTCAGCTCGCGCACGATCAGGATGTCCAGCCCCGCCACCAGTTCAGGCTTCAGGCTCGATGCGTGTGTGAGTTGCGGGTGGCAGATGGCCGGGCGGAAATTGGCGAACAACTGCAGGTGCCGGCGCAAGCCCAGGATCGCCTGCTCGGGGCGCAGCGCACGCTCCAGCGTGTCGTACTTCCAGTCGCCGACGGCACCGAACAGCACCGCGTCTGCGCTTTGCGCAAGCTTCAGCGTGGCATCGGGCAGTGGATGGCCATGGGCCGCGTAGGCGGCGCCGCCGACCAGCGCTGTCTCGCTGCGGTACGTCAGGTCGAGCACCTCGAGCACACGCACTGCCTCGGCCATGATTTCAGGGCCGATGCCGTCACCGGGCAGGATCGCAATGTTCACAGGTCAAGGTCCTTTGTGTTTGTCATAGGTCAGTTTCTCGACCAGCACCTTCTCGCAGAGCTTGAAGACCACGTAGAACGCGGCCGCGAAATACCCCAGAGCCATCAGGCTGAACAACTGCAACAGGCCGCCATCGCGCACCGCGTCAAGACCGTTCATCGCCAGGAAGTTGATGTTGGCGCTGACCAGGTGCAGCAAATTCAACGTCAACAGCCCGAAACACACGAAGCTCACACCCATCAGCAGGAACGCCAACCACCACCGATGCGACAGGTTGCGGTAAAGCCGACCGTATGCCGTTGGCAGCGTGCTCAGAGGCTGTGCGCCAGCCATGGCTTCTTCAGCAGGCGCTCGGCTTCATAAGCCTTGATCTTGTCGGTGTGTCGCAGCGTGAGACCGATGTCGTCAAACCCGTTGAGCAGACAGAACTTGCGGAACGCCTGCACCTCGAAGGGCAGTTCGGTGCCGTCGGCCTTGACGATGACCTGGCGCTCCAGGTCGATGGCCAGGCTATAGCCGACAAAAGCCGCGACTTCGTCGAACAGCCGGTTCATCTCGCTTTCGGGCAACACGATCGGCAGCAGGCCGTTCTTGAAGCAGTTGCCGAAGAAGATGTCAGCAAAGCTGGGCGCGATCACCGCACGAAAGCCGTACTGATCAAGCGCCCACGGCGCATGCTCACGCGACGAGCCACAGCCGAAGTTCTTGCGCGCGATCAGCACCGAGGCGCCCTGGTAGCGCGGCTGGTTCAGCACGAAATCCGGGTTCGGCCGGCGCGATGCCGGATCCTGGCCTGGATAGCCCGCGTCGAGGTAGCGCCATTCATCGAACAGATTCATCCCGAAGCCCGACTTCTTGATCGACTTCAGGAACTGCTTCGGAATGATCGCGTCGGTGTCGACGTTCTCACGGTCCATCGGGGCGACCAGCCCCTGGTGCACGCGAAACGGGTTCATCTGTGCCTCACTTCTTCTTGGCCACGTCTTCGACCGCTTCGCCCGCTCTCTGGACGTCCTTGCCAATGCCAGCGAGGGTGTTGCAGCCCGTGAGGAACACGACCACGGCCGCAAGGGCAAAAACAATGCGCTTCATCTGGGGAGTTGTCCTTGGATTTGAGAAAGGTTCAAAGCAGGCGTCGAACGTCGACGAAATGCCCTTCGATTGCCGCGGCAGCGGCCATCGCCGGGCTGACCAGGTGGGTGCGACCACCCGCGCCCTGACGGCCTTCGAAATTGCGGTTCGAGGTCGAGGCGCAGCGCTCACCGGGCTCCAGCCGGTCGGCATTCATCGCCAGGCACATCGAGCAACCGGGCTCGCGCCATTCGAAGCCCGCCGCCTTGAACACAAGATCGAGCCCTTCGCGCTCGGCCTGTTCCTTGACCAGGCCCGAGCCGGGCACAACCAGCGCCAGCTTGATGTTCGCCGCCAGCTTGCGGCCCAGCTTGCGCACCACCGCAGCGGCTTCGCGCATGTCCTCGATGCGCGAGTTAGTGCACGAGCCGATGAACACCTTGTCGACCAGGATGTCGGCAATCGGCTTGTTTGGCTCCAGCGCCATGTAGGCCAGTGCGCGCTCCATCGCACCGCGCTTGTTGGCGTCTTTCTCGCGCTCCGGGTCCGGCACGCGGTCCTCGATCGACAGCACCATCTCGGGCGAGGTGCCCCAGGTGACCTGCGGGCGGATGGCCGCTGCGTCCAGCTCGATCACCGCATCGAAGGCCGCGTCCGGGTCGGAATGCAGCGTGCGCCAGTAGGTGACGGCGTGCTCCCACTCGACGCCGGTCGGCGTGTAGGGGCGGCCCTTCACATACGAGATCGTGGTGTCGTCAACGGCGATCAGGCCGGCACGCGCACCGGCCTCGATCGCCATGTTGCACACCGTCATCCGGCCTTCCATGCCCAGTGCGCGGATGGCGGAACCGGCGAACTCGATCGTGTAGCCGGTACCACCGGCGGTGCCGATCTTCCCGATGACGGCCAACACCAGGTCCTTCGCGCCGCACCCCGCGGGCAGCACGCCATCGACGCGGATCAACAGGTTCTTCGCCTTCTTGGCCAGCAGCGTCTGCGTGGCCAGCACATGCTCGACCTCGCTGGTGCCGATGCCGTGCGCCAGCGCGCCGAAAGCGCCATGCGTCGAGGTGTGCGAGTCGCCACAGACGACGGTCATGCCCGGCAGCGTCGCACCCTGCTCCGGTCCGATCACATGGACGATGCCCTGCCGACGGTCGTTCATCTTGAACTGGGTGATGCCGACACGGTCGCAGTTGGCGTCGAGCGTATCGACCTGCAGCTTCGAGACCGGATCGGCGATGCCGTGCGAGCGGTCGGTGGTCGGCACGTTGTGATCACTGACCGCCAGGTTGGCCGACAGGCGCCAGACCTTGCGATGGGCCGAGTCCAGCCCCTCGAAGGCCTGCGGGCTGGTCACTTCATGGACCAGATGGCGATCGATGTACAGCACGGTCGTGCCGTCGTCTTCGGTGTGAACGACGTGCTCGTCCCAGAGTTTGTCGTAGAGCGTGCGGCCCATGGGTGGTGATGTTTTGAAAGCAGAGCAAGTTATTTTAGGCGCGGCGCCTGTTGCGCAGCAGCAAAGCTCAATCGGAAACAAGAAACCCGGCGCCAGGCCGGGTTTTCAGGCGGGAAACCGGCCGACTCAGCGCTGGTAGATCAGCTTCACGTCACGGGTAGGCGAACCGTTAAACAACTGCCGCGGGCGACCGATCTTGTACTCGGGGTCGCTGATCATCTCGTTCAACTGGGCAATCCAGCCCACCGTGCGGGCCAGCGCGAAGATGGCGGTGAACAGCGACACCGGGATGCCGATCGCGCGCTGCACGATGCCCGAATAGAAGTCGACGTTCGGGTACAGCTTACGCGACACGAAGTAATCGTCTTCCAGCGCGATCTTTTCCAGCGCCATCGCCAGCTTCAGGATCGGGTCGTTGTTCTTGCCCATCGCGGTCAGCACTTCGTGACAGGTCTCGCGCATCAGCTTGGCGCGCGGGTCGTAGTTCTTGTAGACACGGTGCCCGAAGCCCATCAGCTTGACGTTCGAGTTCTTGTCCTTGACCTGCTTGATGAATTCGCCGATCTTCTCGACGCCGCCCATCTTCTGCACGTCTTCAAGCATGTTCAGCGCCGCCTCATTGGCGCCGCCGTGGGCCGGGCCCCAGAGGCAGGCCACGCCGGCGGCAATCGCCGCAAACGGGTTGGTGCCCGAAGAGCCGCACAGGCGCACCGTCGAGGTGCTGGCGTTCTGCTCGTGGTCGGCGTGCAGGATGAAGATGCGATCCATCGCGCGCACCAGCACGTCGTCCGGCACGTAATCCTCGCACGGCGTGGCGAACATCATGCGCATGAAGTTGCCAGCGTAGCTGAGGTCGTTCTTCGGATAGATGTAGGGCTGGCCGATCGAGTACTTGTAGGCCATGGCCACGAGCGTAGGCATCTTCGCGATCAGGCGGATGGCCGAGATCTCGCGGTGCTCGGGGTTATTGATGTCGGTGCTGTCGTGATAGAAAGCCGACAGGCCGCCGACCAGGCCGGTCATGATGGCCATCGGGTGCGCATCTCGGCGGAAACCGCGCAGGAAGAACTGCATCTGCTCGTTGACCATCGTGTGGCGCGTCACGAGCTTGGTGAAGTCGTCCTTCTGGGTCGCGTTCGGCAGCTCCCCGTGCAGCAACAGATGGCAGGTTTCCATGAAATCGCATTTCGTGGCGAGTTGCTCGATGGGGTAGCCGCGGTACAGCAGCTCGCCCTTGTCGCCATCGATGTAGGTGATCTTTGACTGGCACGACGCGGTGGACAGGAAACCGGGGTCGTAGGTGAACTTGCCAGTTTGCCCATACAGCTTGCGGATGTCGATCACGTCCGGTCCGACCGACCCTTTGAAGATCGGCAAGTCCATGCTCGGGCTGCCGTCAGAGAACGACAGGGTGGCTTTGACGTCGGAGGGGGTCATGGTCGGTCCTTGGGGCTTGGTCGTCGTGGTGGTGGGGGTGTTACAGCAAGCGGCTCATCGAGGTTCGCGCATCAGGTGCAGGACGTCGAGGGTGCTGTCGTCGAGCGATCCATCTTCCGGCTCCCGGCGCGCCAGCAACAGGTCCAGAAGGTCGTTGTCCGACAAGTCCATCAACGCCAACAGGCCATTGGCCTGGCTCTGCGTCAGGCTGGCTTCGTGGCGCGCGAAAAACCGTTCGACGAACAGGTCGTTCTCCAGCAACCCCCGCCGGCAGCGCCAGCGCAACTTGCTCAAGGCACGTTCGTCGATCAGGGCGTTCATGGCATGGAAGCGTGGTCAGTGACGTCAAATCGCCCGGCGGATCATCATTTCCTTGATTTTGCCGATGGCTTTGGTCGGGTTCAGGCCTTTCGGGCAGACATCAACGCAATTCATGATCGTGTGGCAACGGAACAGGCGGTACGGATCTTCCAGATTGTCCAGACGACCTTCGGTGTCTTGGTCGCGGCTGTCGGCAATGAAGCGATACGCCTGCAAGAGTCCTGCTGGGCCGACGAACTTGTCGGGGTTCCACCAGAAACTCGGGCAGCTGGTCGAGCAACTCGCGCACAGGATGCATTCATACAGGCCATTGAGCTCGTCACGCTCCTCGGGGCTCTGCAAGCGCTCCTTCTCGGGCGGCATCTCGTCATTGACAAGGTAAGGCTTGATCGAGTTGTACTGCTTGAAGAACTGCGTCATGTCGACGATCAGGTCGCGGATCACCGGCAGGCCCGGAAGGGGCTTGAGCACGATGGTGCCAGGCAGCGTACGCATGTTGGTCAGACAGGCCAGACCATTCTTGCCGTTGATGTTCATCCCGTCGGAGCCGCACACGCCTTCGCGGCACGAGCGGCGAAAACTCAGCGTGGGATCGACCGCCTTGAGCTTGTTCAGCGCATCGAGCAGCATGCGTTCACTGCCGTCGAGCTCGACTTCGAGCGTCTGCATCCGCGGCTTGGCGTCGGTGTCGGGGTCGTAGCGGTAGATCTGGAACACGCGTTTGGTCATGACAACGTCCTGGGTCAAGGAAACATGAAATGCCGGATCGACATCACGGCTGAGGTCAGAACGAACGCACCTTGGGTGGAATCGATTCCACTGTCAGCGGCTGCAGCTTGACCGGCTTGTAATCGAGCCGGTTGCCTTCGCGATACCACAGCGTGTGGCGCATCCACTCGGCGTCGTTGCGCCCGTTCGGGAACTCGGGCGTGTCGGGATAGTCGTCAACCGAATGCGCACCGCGGCTTTCTTGGCGGGCAGCGGCAGATACCATCGTCGCGAGCGCGGATTCGATCAGGTTGTCGACCTCCAGCGCCTCGATGCGTGCGGTGTTGAACACCTTGGACTTGTCGGCCAGATGAATGACCTTGACGCGCTCGGCCAGCTCCTTGATCTTGACCACACCTTCGTTCATCGTGGCTTGGGTGCGAAACACGCCGGCGTACTTCTGCATCGTGTTGCGGATTTCGTTGGCTACGTCCTGCGCGTACTCGCCGCCGGTGGTGGCCTCGAAACGGTCGAGGCGAGCCAGTGAATAACCTGCTGCGTTGGCAGGCAACGGCTTGTGCTGTCGGGCCTTGAGGTCACTGGCCACGATGTGGTTGCCCGCCGCGCGGCCGAAAACCAGCAGATCAAGCAGCGAGTTGGTGCCCAGCCGGTTCGCGCCATGCACGCTGACGCATGAACACTCGCCCACTGCATACAGGCCATTGACGACTTCGTTCGGGTTTCCGCGGTGCGGCGCCACCACCTGTCCGTGGATGTTGGTCGGAATGCCGCCCATCTGGTAGTGGATGGTCGGCACCACCGGTATCGGTTCCTTCGTGATGTCGACATTGGCGAAGTTGTGGCCAATCTCGAACACGCTGGGCAGGCGCTTCATGATGGTCTCGGCGCCCAGGTGGGTCATGTCGAGGTTGATGTAATCCTTGCTCGGACCGCAACCACGGCCTTCCTAGATTTCCTGGTCCATGCAACGTGACACGAAGTCGCGCGGCGCTAGATCCTTCAGTGTGGGCGCATAACGCTCCATGAATCGTTCGCCGTCGCTGTTGCGCAAGATGGCGCCCTCGCCGCGACAGCCTTCAGTCAGCAGCACGCCGGCACCCGCCACGCCGGTGGGGTGGAACTGCCAGAACTCCATGTCTTCCAGCGGAAGGCCGGCGCGCGCCGCCATGCCCAGGCCGTCACCGGTGTTGATGAAGGCATTCGTACTCGCCGCGAAGATGCGGCCCGCGCCGCCCGTCGCCAGCAGCACGGTTTTGGCCTCCAGGATGTGCACATCGCCAGTCTCCATCTCCATCGCAGTGACGCCGACCACATCGCCGTCGCCGTCGCGGATCAGGTCGAGTGCCATCCACTCGACGAAGAAGTTGGTTCGCGCCTTGACGTTCTGCTGGTAGAGCGTGTGCAGCATCGCGTGGCCGGTGCGGTCGGCCGCGGCGCAGGCGCGCTGGACCGGTTTTTCCCCATAGTTCGCGGTGTGGCCGCCGAACGGGCGCTGGTAGATCGTGCCGTCGGGGTTGCGGTCGAAAGGCATGCCGAAATGTTCCAGCTCGTAGACCACCTTCGGTGCCTCGCGGCACATGAACTCGATGGCGTCCTGGTCGCCCAACCAATCGCTGCCCTTGATGGTGTCGTAGAAGTGGTAGTGCCAGTTGTCTTCCGCCATATTGCCCAACGACGCGCCGATGCCGCCTTGCGCGGCCACGGTGTGCGACCGGGTCGGGAACACCTTCGACAACACCGCGACATTCAAGCCGGCACGCGCCAGCTGCAGCGATGCCCGCATGCCGGAGCCGCCAGCACCGACGATCACCACATCGAACTTGCGTTTCGGAATCGATGAACTCAACGCACTCATTGGTGAGGAACCGACTTGCATTACAACCTCCACAGCACTTGGATTGCCCAGCCAGTACACCCCACCAACCAGGCGATGGTGAACACCTGCAAGGCCAGTCGCACACCGACCGGCTTGACATAGTCCATCCAGACGTCACGCATGCCCACCCAGACGTGGTACAGCAGCGAGACGATGACGACGAAGGTCAGCACCTTCATCCACTGGGCGGCGAAGATGCCGGCCCATTTGTCGTAGCCCATCTCGCCAGGCAACAGCACCTGCACGATGACCACGAGGGTGAACAGGGCCATCAAGCCGGCGGTGACCCGCTGCGACAGCCAGTCGCGCAAGCCGTAGTGCGCACCGACGACGATGCGCTTCGATCCGAAATTCTGTGCCATGGGTCGGGGGGAGGGGGTCAGAAAAAGAGCTTGGCGCCGAGCAGCACCGTCAGCACAACGCTGAGGCTGAGCGTCACCAATGCGGAGTTGTGACCGAATTCCTTGGTCACCGCATGCGTCATGTCCATCCACAGGTGGCGGATGCCCGCGATGAAATGGTGCAGGAAGGCCCAGATCAGGCCCAGCGCGATCAGCTTGAACAGCCAGCCAGGGAGGAAGCCCACGCCGCTCGAGAAGACCGAGGTGAACCCGGCATAGCTGATCTCGGAGGTGACGCTGGCGTCGAACATCCAGATGATGAACGGCATCAGCAGGAACATGCCGACACCGCTAACGCGGTGCAGGATCGACACGATGCCCGCAGGCGGCAGCCGGTACTTGACGATCTGACTGACGTGGATGTTGCGGTAGGTGGGCCGCGGCTTCAGGGTGTCTGGCATCTCCAACTTTCTCGTGTCCGCTCGAAACGGTCGAGGGAGTTTATTGCAATGCAGCACGCCGGAATTTCTGCGGCCTTCTGAGGCCGTCCCGCAGGCGCGTCGCAGAACGCTTGGCCGCGCGCATCAGCTGAGCGCATTCCGGTAGTGGTAGCCCGCGGTGTTGTACAGGCCGTGGCGGAGCTCGACCGGCTTGTCGTCATAGGTGAAGGACAGACGCTCGACGCTGAGCAGCGGGTGCCCAACCTCGACGCTCAAGGGAGGCGCCGACACGGCATTGGCCGCGACGGCACGGATTTTTTCTTCAGCACGGATCATGTGCACGCCGAACTCGCTTTCGAACAGCCCGTACATCGGCCCCTTGCAGTCGCTGAGTCGTTCGGCGGTCAGGCCCTTGAACAGCAGACCGGGCAGCCAGATGTCGTCGAACACCACCGGGGTACCGTTGAAAGTGAGCACGCGCCGCACATTGACCACCGCATCGCCCGACTTCAACGCCAGCGCCCGCGCCACGTCGGCGGGCGCACGCAGTCGGCGGCAGTCGATGAAACGGCGCTGCACCCGGCCGGCATCGTCACCATCTGGCATCAGGCGCAAAAAACGGTACTGGTTCTGCTGCTCGGCGTGCGTCGCAACGTAGGTGCCCTTGCCCTGGCGGCGCACCAAGAGGTTCTCGGCCGACAGCTCCTCGATGGCCTTGCGCACCGTGCCCTGGCTGACCTTGAAGCGTGCCGCCAGCTCCATTTCGCTGGGTATCGCTTCTCCCGGCCGCCATTCGCCTACACGCAGGCTGCGCGTCATCAGCGTCTTGATCTGCCGATACAACGGGCTGAACGCTGGAGAGGCGCTTTCGTCCGGACGGGCCGCGGCAGCCAGGGGTGACTCAGCGGCAGGCACGGCGGCGGTTTTCATGACGGGATTGCAGCACAGGAACGGCGCGAACGTCCAGCCAAAGTCGCTGATTTTCGTCAGACATCTTATGTAAGACATAAGACTTTTGACTCGCCTCGGGTTCACCCCTACACTCAGGTGCCTGCGTGCATACAATTTAAGGGCGCTGTGTTCTTGTCGTTGTCCCACGCCCCAGCGCCCCGCTGCGCCCATTCACGCCCCTCTACCCCCGGAGATTCCCCATGAGCAAGTCCCCCGTTCGCGTTGCCGTCACCGGCGCTGCAGGCCAGATCGGCTACGCCCTGCTGTTTCGCATCGCCTCTGGAGAAATGCTCGGCAAGGACCAGCCGGTGATCCTGCAGCTGCTGGAGATCCCCGACGAGAAGGCCCAGAACGCGCTGAAGGGCGTGATCATGGAACTCGACGACTGCGCCTTCCCGCTGCTGGCCGGCATCGAAGCGCACAGCGACCCGGTCGCCGCGTTCAAGAACACCGACTACGCGCTGCTGGTCGGCGCCCGCCCCCGCGGCCCCGGCATGGAGCGCTCCGACCTGCTAGCCGCCAACGCACAGATCTTCACCGCACAGGGCAAGGCGCTGAACGCCTCGGCCTCGCGCAACGTCAAGGTGCTGGTGGTCGGTAACCCGGCCAACACCAATGCCTACATCGCGATGAAGAGCGCGCCGGATCTGCCGGCGAAGAACTTCACCGCGATGCTGCGCCTGGACCACAACCGCGCCGCCAGCCAGATCGCCGCCAAGACCGGCAAGCCGGTGTCGAGCATCGAGAAGCTGGCCGTCTGGGGCAACCACTCGCCGACGATGTACGCCGACTACCGCTTCGCCACCATCGACGGGAAGCCGGTCAAGGCGTTGATCAACGACGACGTGTGGAACAAGGACACCTTCCTGCCGACCGTGGGCAAGCGTGGTGCAGCCATCATCGCCGCGCGTGGCGTGTCGTCGGCCGCTTCGGCTGCCAATGCCGCCATCGACCACATGCGCGACTGGGCGCTGGGCACCCAAGGCAAATGGGTCACGATGGGTGTGGCATCGAACGGCGAATACGGCATTCCGAAGGGCGTGATGTTCGGCTACCCGGTCACCACCGCCGGCGGTGAATACAAGATCGTCGAAGGCCTGGAGATCGACGCCTTCAGCCAGGAACGCATCAACATCACGCTGAAGGAACTGACCGACGAGCAAGACGGCGTCAAGCACCTGCTTTGACCCCGGCTCCTCGTTGCGACATGCGCCACGCGCAGAAAGCCGGCCACCGCTGCGGAGGTCGGCTTTTTTCATGCGGTGCGCCCTTTCATCGATCATCCTGAGATTGCGAATCCATCCCATGGCACCGTCCTCGTTCCTGCTCACCGGCCTGAGCCTGGCCACCCTGTTCATCGCGCCAGCGGCCTTCGGCGCCGATGCGGCCCCGAAGGCCGCCGCCGCCACGGCGACAGCAACCACTGCCAAAACAGCGCAGCAATCCACCCGCAAGGCAGCGGCCGTCGGGGCGAAAGCAAAAGCCGCCGCTCCGGTGGAAGTGGCCCCTGAGCCAGCGACCGCAGAGCAGATCAGCGCGTCAGAGCGCGTCTACTACGGCGAATACGACTGCGACTTCAAGCAGGTCGTGCAGATCACGGCGAGTGAGCACCACCCCTCGTACGTCGAATTGCGTTTCGCGAAGAACAGCTACCTGATGAAGCCAGTGCTGTCGTCCACCGGCGCCGTGCGGCTCGAGGACGTGAAGGGCCAGACGCTGATGATCCAGATCGCCAGCAAGTCGATGCTGATGAATGTAAGAACCGGCACCCGCCTGGTCGACGCCTGCGTCAGCCCCAGCCAGCGCGTCGCCATCGACGCCGCGAAGGCCACCACGTCGACCGACAGCGCCCTGCTGACAACGCCCCGCCCCTGATTCGCCCGACCGTGGTGCGCTGACCTTGTTCAGCGTCTGCCGCAAGGCACAGCGCTTGCGTCCCCATCGACTTTCCGAAGGAGCCACACCATGCTTGAAGCCTACCGCCTCCACATCGCCGAGCGCGCCGCCCTGGGCATCCCGCCGCTGCCGCTGTCAGCGGCGCAGACCAGCCAGCTGATCGAGCTGTTGAAGGCGCCGCCTGCCGGTGAAGAGAAGGTGCTGGTCGATCTGATCACCCACCGTGTGCCGGCCGGCGTCGACGACGCGGCCCTTGTCAAGGCCAGCTACCTGGCGGCGGTGGCGCATGGCACCGAAAAGTGCGCACTGATCAGCCCCGAAACCGCGACCCAGTTGCTCGGCACCATGCTCGGCGGCTACAACATCAGCCCGCTGATCGACCTGCTCGACAGCCCCACGGTGGGCGCCGTCGCTGCGGCCGGCCTGAAGAAGACGCAGCTGATGTTCGACCAGTTCCACGACGTGAAGGACAAGGCCGACCAGGGCAACGCCCATGCCAAGGCGGTGCTGCAGAGCTGGGCAGATGCCGAGTGGTTCACCTCGCGGCCTGAAGTGCCGCAGTCGATCACCGTGGCGATCTTCACGGTCACCGGCGAAACCAACACCGACGACCTGTCGCCCGCGCCCGACGCGTGGAGCCGCCCCGACATTCCACTGCATGCGCTGGCCATGCTGAAGAACGCGCGCCCCGGCCAGCCTCCACAAGCAGCGCCGGAAGAAGACGGCAAGCGCGGCCCGGTCCGATTCATCGAGGAACTGCGCGCCAAGGGCAACCTCGTGGCCTACGTGGGCGACGTGGTCGGCACCGGCTCCAGCCGCAAGTCGGCCACCAACTCGGTGCTGTGGTTCACCGGCGAAGACATTCCTTTTGTTCCGAACAAGCGCTTCGGTGGCGTGTGCCTCGGCGCCAAGATCGCGCCGATCTTCTACAACACGATGGAAGACGCTGGCGCGCTTCCGATCGAGTTGGACGTGAACCAGATGAACATGGGCGACGTGGTCGAACTGCGTCCCTATGAAGGCAAGGCATTGAAAGACGGCCAGGTGATCGCCGAGTTCAAGGTCAAGAGCGAGGTGCTGTTCGACGAGGTGCGCGCCGGTGGCCGCATTCCGCTGATCATCGGCCGCGGCCTGACCGCCAAGGCGCGCGAGGCGCTCGGGCTGCCGGTCAGCACACTGTTCCGCCTGCCGCAGAACCCGGCCGACACCAAGAAGGGGTTCAGCCTCGGCCAGAAGATGGTCGGCAAGGCCTGCGGCCTGCCGGTCGTCAACGGCCAGCAAGTTGGCGTGCGCCCCGGCACCTACTGCGAGCCGCGCATGACCAGCGTCGGCAGCCAGGACACCACCGGCCCGATGACCCGCGACGAACTGAAAGACCTGGCCTGCCTGGGCTTCAGCGCCGATCTGGTGATGCAGTCGTTCTGCCACACCGCGGCCTACCCGAAACCAGTCGACGTGAAGATGCACCACGAGCTGCCCGATTTCATCAGCCATCGCGGCGGCATCGCGCTGCGCCCGGGTGACGGCGTGATCCACAGCTGGCTCAACCGCCTGCTGCTGCCCGACACCGTCGGCACCGGTGGCGACAGCCACACCCGCTTCCCGATCGGTATCAGCTTCCCCGCTGGCTCCGGCCTAGTGGCCTTTGCAGCGGCCACCGGCGTGATGCCGCTGGACATGCCCGAGAGCGTGCTGGTGCGCTTCAAGGGCACGATGCAGCCCGGCGTCACGCTGCGCGACCTGGTCAACGCGATCCCGCTGTACGCGATCAAGGCCGGGTTGCTGACGGTCGAGAAGAAGGGCAAGAAGAACATCTTCAGCGGCCGCATCCTCGAGATCGAAGGGTTGCCTGATCTGAAGGTGGAGCAGGCCTTCGAGTTGAGCGACGCCTCGGCTGAACGCAGCGCTGCCGGCTGCACCGTGCACCTGAACAAGGAGCCGATCGCCGAGTACATCAACAGCAACGTCACGCTGATGAAGTGGATGATTTCCGAAGGCTACGCCGACGCACGCACGCTGGCGCGCCGCATCGCCGCCCAGCAAGCCTGGCTGGCCGACCCGCAGCTGTTGAAGGGCGACGCCGATGCCGACTACGCCGCGGTGATCGACATCGATCTGGCCGACATCCACGAGCCCATCGTCGCCTGCCCGAACGACCCGGACGACGTGAAGACGCTGTCCGAAGTGGCAGGCGCCAAGATCGACGAGGTGTTCATCGGCAGCTGCATGACCAACATCGGCCACTTCCGCGCGGCAAGCAAGCTGCTGGAGAACAAGCGCGACATCCCCGTCAAGCTGTGGGTCGCGCCACCGACCAAGATGGACGCGAAGAAGCTCAGTGACGAAGGCCACTACGGCGTGCTGGGCAGCGCCGGCGCGCGCATGGAAATGCCGGGCTGCAGTCTGTGCATGGGCAACCAGGCACAGGTGAAGGAAGGCGCGACGGTGTTTTCCACCAGCACCCGTAACTTCCCGAACCGCCTGGGCAAGAACAGCAACGTCTACCTCGGCTCGGCCGAGCTGGCCGCCATCTGCTCGAAGCTCGGCCGCATCCCGACCCGCGAGGAGTACCTGAAAGACATGGGCGTGCTGACCGCGGCCAGCGACACCGTCTACCAGTACCTGAACTTCGACAAGATCGAAGAGTTCACCGACGCGGCGGAGAAGGTGCCGGCTTCGGTTTGATCGGCTGTTGATCAACGAAAAGGCCCGCTTGATGCGGGCCTTTTTCTTTGCTGGACTCTGCTGCGCCACAAGCCAATGCGGCGCGGTCTGGAGACTTGCTCGTTTCAGTCGCTCTGGTCCTTGAGCAAGGCCAGGAGTCCATCCTCATCCAGCACCGTGACCCCCAGCTCGTTCGCCTTGTCCAGTTTGCTGCCGGCCTCGCTGCCGGCCACGACGTAGTTCGTCTTCTTCGACACCGATCCGGTCACCTTACCGCCGGCGGCTTCGATTAGCGCCTTCGCGTCCTCCCGTGCCAGAGTCGGCAGCGTGCCAGTGAGCACGAAGGCCTTGCCGGCTAGCGCCTTCGGCGTGCTGTCGACCTCGCCGTCGTGCTCGGCCCAATCGATGCCTGCTCGGCGCAGCGCCTGCACCACGTCGACGTTGTGCTCCTGCTTGAAGAACGCGTAAATGCTCTCGGCAACGATCGGGCCGACGTCCTTAACTTCGAGGAGCTGCGCAACGCTCGACTGCATCACCCGCTCGAGGCTGCCAAAGTGGCGCGCCAGATCCTTTGCGGTCGCTTCGCCGACCTGGCGCACCCCCAGCGCGAACAGGAAGCGCGCAAGCGTCGTCTTCTTGCTCGCCGCGATCGCCGCGAGAAGGTTGTTCGCGCTCTTCTCGCCCATGCGCCCCAGGTTGAGCAACGTCGTCAGATCAAGCGCGTAGAGATCGGACACCGTCCTCACGATCGGAGCCTGCTCGCCCTCTCCCACCAATTGCTCGACGAGCTTGTCGCCGAGCCCTTTGATGTCCATCGCGCGACGTCCAGCGTAATGCAGCACCGCCTCCTTGCGCTGCGCAGCGCAGAACAAGCCGCCAGTGCAGCGGTGGTCGACGCCACCGCGCTCGCGTTGCACTTGGCTGTGGCAAACAGGGCACAGCGTCGGCATGCGGAAGTTGGGGACATAGCTGGCGCGTGGCGCTGGCACGCGGCCAACCACTTCCGGGATCACATCGCCCGCGCGGCGCACGATCACCGTGTCGCCGACGCGCACGTCCTTGCGCCGCACCTCGTCCTCGTTGTGCAGCGTCGCGTTGCTGACGGTCGTACCTCCAACGAACACCGGCTCCAGCTTCGCCACCGGCGTCAGCTTGCCGGTGCGGCCGACCTGGATGTCGATGCCCAGCAGCTTCGTCATCTGCTCCTGCGCCGGGTACTTGTGCGCCACCGCCCAGCGCGGCTCTCGGGTCACGAAGCCCAGGCGCTGCTGCAGCGCGCGGTCGTTGACCTTGTAGACCACACCATCGATGTCGAAGGGCAGTGCATCGCGCTTCGCGCCGATCGCTGCATGAAAGCCGACCAGCCCGTCGGCCCCCTGCACCACCGCACGCTCGGCGCTGACGGGCAATCCGAACGCGCCCAGCGCATCGAGCAGCGCGCTGTGCGTAGCCGGCAGCGCGCTGTTGTCCGTGCCCCAGCCCTGCACTTCCCCCAGGCCGTAGGCAAAGAAGCTCAGCGGGCGCTTTGCAGCGATGGCCGGGTCGAGCTGGCGCACCGCACCGGCGGCGGCGTTGCGCGGGTTGACGAAGGTCTTCTCGTTTTTCACGCCCTGCGCGATCAGCGCACGCTGGCGCTCGTTCAGCGCCTCGAAATCATCGCGGCGGATGTAGACCTCGCCACGCACTTCGAGCACTGCCGGTGGCACTTCGCTGTGCAACCGACGCGGGATCTGCGCGATGGTGCGGATGTTCTGCGTCACGTCTTCGCCGGTTTCACCGTCGCCGCGCGTGGCCGCCTGCACCAGCACGCCGGCCTCGTAGCGCAGGTTCATCGCCAGCCCGTCGAACTTCATTTCGGCGGCGTACTCGACGAGCGGATCGGCGTCGGTCAGCACCAGTTCACGGCGCACCCGGGCATCGAAGGCCACCGCCCCACTGGGCTCGGTGTCGGTCTCGGTGCGGATCGACAACATCGGCACCGCATGACGCACCGCGACGAAACCGTCGAGCACGCCACCCACCACGCGCTGTGTCGGCGAGTCATCGAGTCGCAGTTCGGGGTTCGCTGCCTCGATGGCTTCGAGCTCCTGGAACAGCCGGTCGTATTCGGCATCGGGAATCTGCGGCGCATCGAGCACGTAGTAGTGGTGCGCGTGCTGTTGCAGCAGTGCGCGCAACTCGGAAGCGCGGTACTTGAGATCAGGCTCGAACATCGAAAACTCGGCGGTTTCCGCGCCGCGCAACTGGTCAGCTGAACAGGCGCCGCGCCGCCGCAGAGCCTGCGGCCAGATCGCGCGCCTGCAAGGCGGCATACAGCTGCACCAGTTCGCCGTCGATGAAGGCGAAGCCCTCGGCCGTCAGCGGCTGCCCGCGGTCGTCGACGATGTCGGCATCGAGGTCCTGTGACAGGCCCACGGCATTGGCCTGCCAGGCCGCAAACGGCGCGGCGGACGGATCGGTCTGCGACACGTCGAAGCCCAGCGCCAGTTCGCGCAGCGCGGCGGTGTTCGGGTCGTCGGACAACGCGGCCTGCGAATCGAAGCCGAGCGTCAGCACCGGCGGCGCACCATCTTCGGCCGACGGCAGGATCAGCCGGCCTGGCAACACACCCGGCACGAAGCCGTGGCGCGAAGCCTGCTGCACCACATAGCCGATGCTCCATGCTGCGCTGCGGGCACGCAGCTGCACGGCCATCTGCGCATCGTGTTCTCCGGCAAAGGCGTCGAGCTCGCGGGCACGCGCGGCGACCTCGCGCATGTCGGGGAAGTCGGCCATCGCGCCCAGCGCATCGGCGAAGACTTCGAGCTTCTGCACGAATTCCGAATACTCGATCTCGTTCAGCGCGCCGGTGCGGTTGGCGAGCTGCAGGCCGGCCTGCAGTTCGCCGTAGCGCTGGCCCGGCACCGGCGGCTCCCACTCGCCGCTGTCGGCGTTCAGGCCTTCAATGAAGAAGGGCTTGCTGCCTGCGCGCCGGCTGCCCGGCAGGTGCGAGAGCACGGCATCACCAGTGACCGGCGCCTCCAGCGTGAGCGACACGATCACGTCGATCAGCGCATCGACCCGCGGCGTCGCGCGGCGCAGCAGTGAGCGGCCGGCCACGGCGGTGTCCAGCGACAGCGCGCCATCGCCCAGGTGTGGCGCGACGCGGCCATTGGGATCGTCGTGCTGCGGGTCCTTGCCGGGCACCGTGTCGTGCGGCACCGCGCCCAGCACCGGCTCGCGCGGCTCGGCGCGCGTCGTCTTCAGGTCAGCCTTTTTCGGCCCGGCCTTGCGCGCCTGCCAGGCGCCGTGCGCGACCACGCCGATCAGCACCGCGCCGCCGAGCACCGCGAGTGCGAGCGTCAAATCACTGGTCATGCCGCTTCCGCCAAGCTGACCGCCTCGGCCATATCCACCGCGACGATGCGCGACACGCCCTGCTCCTGCATCGTCACACCGATCAGCTGCACCGCCATTTCCATCGCGATCTTGTTGTGGCTGATGAACAGGAATTGCGTGCCCTTGGCCATCTCCTTGACCAGCTTGGCGTAGCGCTGGGTGTTGGCGTCGTCGAGCGGCGCATCGACCTCGTCGAGCAGGCAGAACGGCGCCGGGTTCAGCTGGAAGATCGCGAACACCAGTGCGATCGCGGTCAGCGCCTTCTCGCCACCCGACAGCAAATGAATCGTGCTGTTCTTCTTGCCCGGCGGCTGCGCCATCACCTGCACGCCGGCGTCGAGGATCTCGTCGCCAGTCATCATCAATTTAGCCTGACCGCCGCCGAACAGCGTCGGGAACATCCGGCCGAAATGCTCGTTGACCTGGTTGAAAGTGGTGCCCAGAAGGTCGCGAGTTTCGAGATCGATCTTGTGGATCGCACCTTCGAGCGTGCCGATCGCATCCATCAGATCGGCGTTCTGCGCATCGAGGAAGGTCTTGCGTTCGCGTGCGGTGCTCAGCTCTTCGAGCGCGGCGAGGTTCACCGCGCCGAGTGCGGTGATCTCGCGGTTGATGCGGTCGATCTCGGTCTGCAGGCCGTGCAGCCGCACGCCCTGGCTCTCGATGCCCTGTGCCAGCGCCTCGAAGTCGACGTTGGCGGCGACCAGTTGCTCCAGGTACTGCGCGCCACCGAGCTGCGCGGCCTGCGCTTCGAGCTGTAATTTCGTGATGCGGTCGCGCAACGGCTGCAGGCTCTGCTCGTGCTGCATCCGCTGCTCGTCGGCGCGGCGCAGGCGCAGCGTCAGATCGTCGTACGCGCTGCGCTGGGCAGCGAGCGCCGCTTCGCGGTCCAGCTTCAGTGCCAGCGCGTCCTGCAGGCCAGCCTGGGCCGACGCGTCGGTGAAGCGCACCAGTTCCTCGTTCAGTTGCGCCTCCGCCAGCGCGTTGTTGGCCACCTGCTGCACCGCCGTTTCGATGGCGCGCTGCAACTCGGCGCGCCGCGCGGCCAGCGAGCGCGAGGCGAACTGCGACTCCTGCGCCTGGCGTTCCAGCATGCGCAGCTGCTCGCGCGCTGCGGCGAGCGTGCGCTCGGCCTGGATCACCGCATCGTCGAGTTCGGCATGGCGCTCCTGCGTAGCCGCGAGCTCGATGTCCAGGTCTTCGAAACGGGCCTCGCCGGTGGCGCGGCGCTCGTTCAGCTCTTCCTGCTGTGCATCGATCTCGGCGAGTTCATCGTCGAGCTGCGCCGACCGGGATTGCGTCTGCTCCGCCTGCTGCGTCAGCCGCAGCAGCTCGACCTGCAGCTGGTGCGCGCGGCTTTGTGCTTCGGCCGACTCGCGGCGCGCGGCGGCCAGGTGCTCCGACGCGTTGCTGTACGCCGCCTCGGCGCGGATCAGCGCGCTGCGCGCTTCCTCGGCGATCAGCGTCTGCGCGCGCAGCTGGCGGTCGAGGTTCTCGATTTCCTGCGCGCGGGCCAGCAAACCAGCCTGCTCGGAGTCGGGCGCGTAGAACGACACCGCGTGCGCGCTGGCGGCATGCCCTTCACGCGTCATCAGCACCTCGCCGTGCTGCAGGCGTGTGCGCGCGGCCAATGCGTCATCGAGGCTGGCCGCGGTGTAGACGCCTTCGAGCCAGTCGGTCAGCAGCGCTTTCAAGCCTGCCTCTCTGTCGAAATCAGCGATACGCAGCAGATCGCTCAGCCGCGACAGTGTGGCATTCGCATTCGCTTGAGGCGTGCCAGCCGCTGGCGGTGTGTAGAACACCAGCTTGGCCGGCGGCGCATCGGCGGCGAAGGCGCGCACCGTCTCGACGCGGCCGACTTCCAGCGCATTGATGCGTTCACGCAAAGCCGCTTCCAGCGCGGTTTCCCAGCCGGGCTCGATGTGGATGCGCGTCCACAGACCGGCCAGGCCGTCGAGGCCGTGCTTGGCCAGCCAGGGTCGCAGCTTGCCTTCGGTCTGCACCTTGTCCTGCAGCGCGCGCAAGGCGTCGAGGCGGGCGCTGAAGTCGGTTTGCCGGCCTGCTTCGGTGGTGAGCTCGGCCTGGCGCGCGCGCCGCGCGTCGTCGAGCGCCGGCACCTGCTCGCCCAGCTCGGCCAACCGTGCGTCGGCGACCTCTCGGATGGCTTCAGCGCTGCCGAACTGCTGTTGCAACTGCGCGATGCGCTCGGCATCGGGCGCGGCGAGCTGGCGCCTTTCTGCAGCCAGCCGGTCGCGGCGCGCGGCGAGCTGGCGGCTCTGGTCTTG
Organism: Burkholderiales bacterium; assembly: GCA_043749095.1. Taxonomy (GTDB): domain Bacteria; phylum Pseudomonadota; class Gammaproteobacteria; order Burkholderiales; family Burkholderiaceae_C; genus PBB1. The sequence goes on from JAYVEB010000364.1 coordinate 20,271, forward strand.
GATGTTGCGGCTGTCACTGGCCAGCACCTGGATCTGCTGCTGCACACCGGCCACCAGCGTGCGCTGCGCACTGGCGGCCGATTGGGCCGCGCGCACCGCGTCTTCGAGGCCAGGCAACCGATCAGCCTGCTCCTCGGCCTGCGCGGCCAGCATCTCGCTGTGCTCGTCGGCGCTGGCGACCTGCTCGCCCAGTTGTTCGAGTTCGGCTTCCGCCTGCGCACGGCGGTCGGCCCACTGCGCGGTCTGCAGCACCAGTTCGGCCAGCCGCTGCTCTGCACGCTGGCGGCCTTCGACCACATAGCGGATGCGCTCTTCGAGCCGGCTGACTTCGAGCGAAGCCTCGGCCAGCCGACCTTGCGACGCGTGCAGCTCGTCGCTGGCGGCGTAATGCGCCTGCCGGATGGTTTCGAGTTCGGCTTCGCCCTGCCGCAGCTCGGCCGTCTTCGACTCCAGCGCCAGCACCGCGGCGGCGACGTCTTTCTCGATGCGCTGCTGTTCACCGGCCGCATCGCGGTGGCGCAGGAACCACAGCTGGTGCAGCTTCAGCGTGCCGTCGTCCTGCAGGCTGCGGTAGCGGCCGGCGACTTCGGCCTGCTTTTCCAGCTTGTCGAGGTTGCCGTTCAGCTCGCGCAGGATGTCGTCGACGCGGGTCAGGTTGTCGCGGGTATCGCGCAGCCGGTTCTCGGTCTCGCGGCGGCGCTCCTTGTATTTGGAGACGCCGGCGGCTTCTTCGAGGAACATCCGCAGCTCTTCGGGCTTGCTCTCGATGATCCGGCTGATCGTGCCCTGGCCGATGATCGCGTAGGCGCGCGGCCCGAGGCCGGTGCCGAGGAACACGTCCTGCACGTCGCGGCGACGCACCGGCTGGTTGTTGATGTGGTAGCTGCTGCTGCCGTCGCGCGTCAAGATGCGCTTGACGGCGATCTCGGCGAACTGGTTCCACTGACCCCCGGCGCGCGCGTCTTCGTTGCTGAACACCAGCTCGACGCTGGCGCGGCTGGCCGGCTTGCGCTGGCCCGAGCCGTTGAAGATCACGTCCTGCATCGACTCGCCGCGCAACTCGCTGGCCTTGCTTTCGCCGAGCACCCAGCGCACCGCATCCATGATGTTGGACTTACCGCAGCCATTGGGCCCGACCACGCCGACCAGTTGACCCGGCAGCTGGAAATGGGTGGGATCGGCGAACGACTTGAAGCCAGAGAGCTTGATGGAATTCAGGCGCATGGACGAGAGCGGATTCCAGCGCGCCCCATCAGCCGATAGAGCACGTAAGTCATTGATTTTATTGAAGAAAGACCGTAGATATCCGGCCGTTTTAAGCAACCCATCATAGCATCGGCGGTGTGAGAAATTCCCGCTCGCACCTCGAGTTACCGCCGGTCACGACACCGCAGCCACTGCCCGTCGGAACCAGCAGCCCGCTGATAGTTCAGCGATGAATCCCTTGCTCGCATCGCTGCAGCCCTACCCGTTCGAGCGCCTGAGGGCACTCACCCGGCAGATCACGCCGAACGCGGCCTTCAAGCCGATCAGCCTAGGCATCGGCGAGCCGAAGCACCCGACGCCGGCCGTGGTCACCGACGCCCTGATCGCCAACCTGAAGGGCCTGGCCAGCTACCCAGCCACCGCCGGCGAACCGGCGCTGCGCACCGCCATCGCGCAATGGATCACACGCCGCTACGGCGTCACGGTCGACGAGACGCGCCAAGTGCTGCCGGTCAACGGATCGCGCGAGGCGCTGTTCGCGCTGGCGCAGACGGTGATCGACCCGAGCAGGGACGACGCGACAGTGGTCTGCCCGAACCCGTTCTATCAAATCTACGAAGGCGCGGCCTTGCTGGCCGGGGCTCGGGTGGCCTTCGTCAACAGCGACCCGACGCGCCAATTCGCGGCTGACTGGGCCTCGGTCCCCGAATCCACCTGGGCGCGCACGCAGCTGCTCTACGTCTGCTCGCCCGGCAACCCCACCGGCGCGGTGATGCCGCTGGCCGAATGGAAGACGCTGTTCGAGCTCAGTGACAAGCACGGCTTCGTGATCGCATCGGACGAGTGTTATTCGGAGATCTACTTCCGCGACGTGCCACCGCTCGGGTCGCTGGAAGCCGCAGTGCACCTGGGCCGCAGCGACTTCCGCCGTCTCGTCGCGTTCACCAGCCTGTCGAAGCGCTCGAACGTGCCCGGCATGCGCAGTGGTTTCGTCGCCGGCGATGCCGACATCCTGAAGGCCTTCTTGCTCTACCGCACCTACCACGGCAGCGCGATGAGCCCGACCGTGCAAGCGGCCAGCATCGCGGCCTGGAACGATGAGGCCCATGTGGCCGCCAACCGCGAGCAGTACCGGCAGAAGTTCGCACAGGTCACGCCGCTGCTGGCCACGGTGATGGAGGTGTCGCTGCCCGATGCGGGTTTCTACCTGTGGGCTGATGTGTCACGACTCGCCCCCGGCGGTGACGACGTCGAGTTCGCGCTCGCGCTGCTCGCTCAATACAATGTGGCGGTGCTGCCAGGCAGCCTGTTGGCCCGCGAGGTCGATGGGGTCAATCCGGGTGTCGGGCGTATCCGCCTGGCGCTGGTGTCTGAAGCAAGCGATTGCCTCGGAGCCGCCGAGCGCATCGTGGCCTGTGCCCATTCGCTGCGCAGCGTCTGATTGCCGGCTTCTCTCACCCGACCCCCTTTCTGAATTTTTCTGACCTGCCCATGACCGCCAACCTCCAAAGCATCATCGAAGCCGCGTGGGACAA